>NZ_JBFTIA010000005.1:0-491842 GCF_056394525.1 Arthrobacter sp. 10N43
AAGGAAGGGCAGGTTACTCACGTGTTACTCACCCGTTCGCCACTAATCCCCGGYGCAAGCACCGGATCATCGTTCGACTTGCATGTGTTAAGCACGCCGCCAGCGTTCATCCTGAGCCAGGATCAAACTCTCCGTTGAAGTAAAACAGACACAGCACGCACCCCCGGGAAAACGGGAGAAACACGCTGCACAAAATTTGAAACCAGCTGTAAAAACCAGACCACACCACGGGGTGGCATGATCCAGTCAATTCAACCAATCCATTACAATAAATTGGTATCAACAAACTTGGCACACTATTGAGTTCTCAAACAACAGACACATTCGAATATTTACCGAAACAATTCATTTTCATGAATTCTTATTTCGTTTTTCTTCGCTGCGATGTTTATAGCTTATTTCATTCATTTCCACTTTGCAAACTCGCGATTTTCATCGGAATTTCACTTTGTGGAGCGAATCCGCCCAGCAGAATTGAAGCAATTTCCATTATGTGCGCCTAGCGCATGGAGAATTGCTTCTCATTTGTGGGGGTTTGTCACCACTCAACGGCGGCGACTCAGAAAACAATACACGCTCCCCCTCGGCCGTGCAAATCGGCCGGGGAGGAGCGTGCAGGCTGCGTAATGAACGTTGATCAGGACGCGGCGACTTCCACCGTGGCCAGGTTCTTCTTGCCCCGCCGCAGGAGCAGGTAACGCCCGTGGAGCAACTCGCTGGCGGCAATAACGGCGTCGGGATCGGACACCTTCGCATTGTTGACGTAGGCCCCGCCCTCCCCCACTGTGCGGCGTGCGGCGGATTTGCTCTCCGAAAGACCGGAAGCGACCAGCAGCTCGATGATGCCCAGGGCGCCGGCGTCGACCGTGGCGGAGGGCAACTCGGAAGTTGCCGCTTTCAACGTCGCCTCGTCCAGTGCGGAGAGATCGCCGTTGCCGAACACTGCGGCCGAGGCTGCGATGACCTTTTCCGTGGCGTCCACACCGTGGACGAGCGAGGTTACCTCATAGGCCAGTTTCCGCTGGCCTTCGCGGGCGAACGGCCGCTCGGCGACCGCGAGCTCCAGCGCCTCGATCTCGGCGCGGCTCAGGAAGGTGAACACCTTGAGGCGGTCCGCTACATCCGCGTCCGCCGTATTGAGCCAGAACTGGTAGAAGGCGTACGGGCTGCACATGGCCGGATCCAGCCAGATGGCATTGCCCTCACTCTTGCCGAACTTGGTGCCGTCAGAGTTGGTGATGAGCGGCGTTCCCAGGGCGTGGACGTGCTTGCCCTCGACCTTGCGGATCAGCTCGGTACCGCTGGTGAGGTTGCCCCACTGATCCGAGCCGCCGGTCTGCAGCATGCAACCGTGGTCGCGGAACAGCTGCAGGTAGTCCATGCCCTGCAGGATCTGGTAGCTGAACTCCGTGTAGCTGATGCCTTCCTCGGAACCGAGGCGGGATGCCACGGCGTCCTTGCGGAGCATGGTGCCGACGCGGTAGTGCTTGCCGATCTCGCGGAGGAAGTCGATGGCGCTCAGGGGCGCCGTCCAATCCAGGTTGTTGACCATCCGGGCGGCGTTGTCGCCCTCGAAGCTGAGGAAGCGCCGGACCTGGGCCTGCAGGTAGCCCACCCATTCGGACACGGTGTCCTTGGTGTTCAGGGTGCGTTCCGCCGTCGGACGCGGATCACCGATAAGGCCTGTGGACCCGCCCACCAGCCCGAGGGGCTTGTGGCCGGCCAGCTGGAGCCGGCGCATGACCAACAGCTGGACAAGGTTACCCAGGTGCAGGCTCGGCGCGGTCGGGTCGAAGCCGCAGTAATACGTCACGGGATCGCCGGCGAGGAGCTTTTCGAGCTCTGCCTCATCCGTGGAGACGTGGACAAGGCCGCGCCATTTCAACTCCTGCCAGATATTGGCAAAGCTGGGGTCGTTCTGCTGGGCATCGAGAATATTTAGCTGGGACACGGAATCTAAGTTAGCAGGATCGACGGACCGGCATCGCAGGTGACTCCCGGCCCGGGACGGGCAAGCCGGACCGCGCTACTCCTCGATGCCGGCCGGGACGCCGGAGGCGGCGATGAGCCTCAGGCGCTGCGTGGGCCGGGTCATGGCCACGTACAGGTCCCCCACCCGGCCGTGCTCGTGGTTGAGCATGTCCGTCGGTTCCAGGACCACGACGCCGTCGAACTCCAGTCCCTTGGCCTCGCGGGGACTGATCACCACGATGTCCTGCGCGTAACTTCCCGCTCCGGTCCCGACACGGTGGCCGTACACGGCCCGCAGTGCCGCGCTGGCTTCGGGGAGGAGCTCGCCGTCGGCGATGACGGCCAGCAGGCCGCCCTCGATAGCGGCCAGTTCCTCCGGGAGCACCTCAACGAGCTTCTTGACGATCTGGCCGGCGCCGACACGGTCGATGACCGGGGACCAGTGTCCTTCCCTGACGGCCTTGGGCGCGGAAACCACCAGGCCGGCCGCGGTAGCCATGCGGGCCGCGGCCTCGGCGATCTGGGACGGGGTGCGGTAGTTGACGGTCAGTTCCTCGAGCTGCCAGCGGTCGCCAAACATAGGGCCCAGTGCGCTGTGCCAGGAGTTGGCGCCGGCGACGGAACTGGTCTGGGCGATGTCGCCCACGATCGTGAACGACTTCAGCGGGCAGCGCCGGACCAGGAGCCGCCACTGCATGGGCGACAACTCCTGGGCCTCGTCCACGACGATGTGCCCGAAGGCCCAGCTGCGGTCCGTGGTGGCACGCTCTGCAGCGGTCAGCCGCGTCTCGCGCTCCTGGTTCTGGTCCACAAGGTCTTCGGCCGTGACGAGGACGTCCACTCCGGCGGTTTCCATGTTGACCAGGGTCTGCTTGGCGTTGGCGAGGTCGCGGGCACGGTCCTGTTCCTGCTGCGCCAGTCCGCGTCCGGCGGCGGCATCGAGCTCGCCGAGCAATTCGGCGGCCTCGTCGAGCAGCGGAACGTCGGACTCGGTCCACGGCGAATCCGCGGGGCGGAGCAGCAACGCCCGCTCCTCCGGGCTGAGGTTCGGGGTGCATGCCTCGAGGATGGCCGGCTTGCTCAGCAGCTCCCCCACGAGCTTCTCCGGGGTCATCGGCATCCAGCACAGGTTCAGGGCGATCCGGACATCCCGGGCGGAGCGGACGTCCTCGGCCAGGTAGGAGCGGTCGGCGTTGTTGCCGATGTTGCCGGCCTCCACCAGCTCCGTCATCTGCTCGGTCAGCTCGCGGAGCAGGATCTTGACGAAGGAGACGCGGGCCTCGTTGTGCGGTTTACCCGTGGCGCGCGCCCGTTCCTTGGCGCGTCGGACCTGCCGCGGGGTGAGGACCAGCTTGCGGCCATCGACCTCGAGGATTCTGTTTCCGGCCGGAATGCGCTGCCGGTTGGCCACGGCGTTGGCGACCACCTCGGCCATGTCCAGCCGGCCCTTGATGGCCGCCACGGCGGAGTCCTGCTCGGCGACGGCGGTGATGCCCGGCATGAGCCGGCCCAGGCTCGCCATGACGACGCCGGTCTCGCCGAGCGAGGGCAGCACGCGCTCGATGTACTTCATGAAGGACGACGTCGGTCCCACCAGCAGGACGCCGGCGCTCTTGAGTCTGTCCCGGTGGGTGTAGAGCAGGTACGCGGCGCGGTGCAGCGCGACGGCGGTCTTGCCGGTGCCGGGACCGCCCTGGACCACGAGGGCACCGGAGATGGAGGAACGGATGATCCGGTCCTGCTCGGACTGGATGGTGCCGACGATGTCTGACATCCGGCCGGTCCGCTTGGAGTTCAGGGCAGCCAGCAGGGCGCCTTCGCCCTGGAGCGAATCGTTGTCGGCGAGCATGTCGGCGTCGAGGACGTCATCCTCGATCGCCTTGACCTCGCGGCCCTGCAGGATCAGGTGACGGCGACGGCGAACGCCTTGGCGGTCGAACGCCGTGGCCTGATAGAAGTGGCCGGCCTCGGGCGCCCGCCAGTCCACCATGAGCCGTTGCAGGTCCTCGGTGGTCAGGCCGATGCGGCCGATGTACTGGGCCTCGCCGGAATCCAGGTCCAGGCGGCCGAATACCAGCCGGTCGTCGACGGCATCCAGCTGGGCTAGGCGGTCCTCGTAGAGGGCCGCGAAGGCATCGCGTTCGGAAACGTTCTGCATGGTGCCCACGGCACCGGCACGGCGCACCTGGGCCAGCTGGGTGCGCTTCTCTGCCCGCAACTCATCGAGCCGGGCGTAAAGTCCGGCCACATAGTCGCGTTCATGGGCCAAATCAGCGTCGTGCATCGAACGTTCCCCTATCGAAAAAGACGGACCCACCATTCTACAGCCATTTCGACGGACATAGCGGTTGTATGTCCCCGAACAGTGCCGAGGCAGTCTTCGTCAGGGAATTCTACCGATACGCCACGGATGGTCCAGCCACCGCGCGCCCGTTAGATCCTCAGCAGGGAGCGGACGTTGTGGCCGGTCAGGGCCGAGCGCCCGGCCAGTTCGTCGAGTTCCATGACCACGCCGACGCCGGCCACGTGGATCCCGCACCGCTCGAACAGCCGCGCCGCGGCGCCGAGCGTACCGCCGGTGGCGAGCACGTCGTCGAGGATCAGCACCCGGCTCCCCGGCGCCAGATCCGTGGTGTGCAGCTCGAGGGTGGCGGTGCCGTACTCCAGGGCGTAGTCCTCGGAGAACACTTCGCGCGGCAGCTTGCCGGCCTTGCGGACGGTGATGACTCCGGTCCCGGTGGCGTAAGCTGCGGCCGCCGCGAGCAGGAAGCCGCGGGCTTCCACTCCGGCGACGGCGTCGAACTGGCCCTGGAAAGGGCCCACCAGGGCATCGACGACGGCTCCGAAGGCGTTGCCGTCGGCGAACACCGGGGTGAGGTCCTTGAAGCTGATTCCGGGTTTGGGATAGTCCGGGATGGTGGCGCACAGGCTCTCGATCAGCTCATCCACGGGCAGTGCTGTCTTGGTCTGGTTCAGCTGGCTTTGATTCACCCATCTACCTTACTGGCTGGTAGCAAACCAGCCCGGCGGCCCTCCTCCGCGGGCAACCTCGCGGCCACCCAATGTTCATTTCGGCGGCGCCTGATTCGACGGTCCCGTCCACCCGGCCGGTGATTGAATGCTCCAATGCGACACGACATCGTCCTTTCCGGCCATGGGGTCCGCCTGGTTCCGTTGGCCCCGCACCACGCGGCAGGCCTCTTTGATTTCGTGGATTCCGGCATGTGGGCAGGCATGGCGGCCCCGATGCCGGGGACGACCGGCGAACTGGCTGGCCTCTTCGAGTCACGGCTGGAGGATCCCGCCACGATTCCGTTTGCCGTGACGGACGGGCGCACCGGCGCCCTGCTGGGCACCACGTCCCTCCGCGACTACGTGCCGGCCCAGCAGCGCCTGGAAATCGGCGGAACCTTCTATGGAAGGCAGTTCTGGGGCAGCCACGTCAACCCGGCGAGCAAGCACATGCTCCTTGCCTACGCCTATGAAGTACTGGCAGTCCACCGGGTGGCGTTCCGCTGCGACGCCCGCAACACCCGGAGCGCGACGGCGATCGAACGGCTCGGCGCCCATTTTGAGGGGATCCTCCGCGGCCACCGCGCGGCACCCGGCGGGGGCAGGGCAGATACCGCTGTGTACTCGATCCTCGCCCAGGAGTGGCCCCAAGTGCGCGAGGACCTTCGGCGGCGTCTCTCCCCGTTCGCCGTCGGCGCCGACTACGGGCTCAGCAGCCTCGCCGCGTCCTAGGAATTCCTACGTTCCGGCGGCTGGCGGCACGGGTTCGTCCGGTTCGGGCGGGCGCAGGAGGTCATTCGCAAGCCCGTAGGCGACGACGTCCAGCGCTATTCGCAGGGCCCGCTCGGCGTCGAACCGCCCGGCTGCCACGCTGCTCAGCCGGGCGTAGTCTTCGGCCCACCCGGACCGGCGAAACCTGTCGGCGTCGCCATGGAGGAGCCGGCCATAGAGGACGTCCTCGAACAAGTCGTGGTCGTTCGCGGCGATTTCGGCCATCCGTGCCTCGCGGTCCCGGATCATCTCGTTCGTGAACAACCTGCCTGCTTCTGCCGTCCCCTCGGTAATGCGGGAGTCCGCAGAGTAGTTGCACATGCGCAGGGCCCGCACCACGAGCTTGAGCGAGACGTGCTCATCCGGGACGACGAACTTTCGCAGCAAGGCTGCACGGAAGAGCTCAAGCCAGTGTCGGCGCTCTGCCTCGGCCGAGTCGGCCGCGGCCGGCGCCAGATCGGGTGTGAACAGCTCAACCATGCCGAAGTACTCGGTGGCCAGCTGCGCGAAGATCTGGAGCCGTTCCAGCTCGCTGCCCGGTTTTCCGCGTTTGCCCTCGCCCATAGTGCTCCATCCTCCCTGAGCGCCGACGCTGCGCATCAAGGTACGTGCCCGGCTACCCGCCCCGGGCGTTTGGGGCCTTTACTGTTCTTGCCGGCTTTGCCGGCTTGTAGCGGGAGACGGTGGGGTCGCCGGTGAGCCAGAACCGCCAGGGGTAGTCATGGCTGCCGCCGGCGCCGGAGACGCCAACCCGGGGGCCGGAGCTGATGCCGGCGACCCCGTCCGGCCGATTCACGGGCGGTTCCAGCCTGAACGGCGGCGCCAGGGCATCCCGCCCGCTGTCCGCCGTCGTGACGCCCAGCGCTGTGGCTAGCCGGGCGGGCCCGCTGGCGAGGTCGTTGTCCGATTTCGACGTCGGACGCCTGGCCCTGGCCAGTTCATGTCCCGCAACCACTTCGCCGGCCCGCAGCAGCAGCGCCGACGCCACCCCTTCAGGCCCGCAGACGATATTGGCGCAATGGTGCATCCCGTAGGTGAAATACACGTAGAGGTGGCCCGCCGGGCCAAACATCGGCGCGTTGCGGGCCGTCTGGCCGCGGAAGGTGTGGGACCCGGGATCAGGGTGGCGCGAATCATGCGGTCCCAGGTACGCCTCCACCTCGGTGATCCGCACAGAGACGGAGCCTTCCCGCCCGTCGTGCGTCAATATGGCGCCGAGCAGGAGCGGCGCAACGTGCCGGGCGTCGGCCGAGAGCATCGCCCGGAGCGAAGCGTGCGTGCCGGGCTCTGTGCCGGGCCGCGTGCCGGGCTCTGTCATGTTCAGACTTTAACAAATGCCGCCGCAAGCCCCCACGGCCGTGTCCGAATTCCGCTAGCAGGCGATCCGGGAAGCTGGCAGGATGGGGTCATGGACTTTTGGCAACGCTACCGGGCAATCGACGCCCGGGACACCCGATTCGACGGGCAGTTCTACACAGCCGTCCGGACCACCGGGATCTACTGCCGGCCCTCGTGTCCTGCCCGGACACCCAAAGCGGACAACGTCACGTTCTATGAGACGTCAGCCGCCGCGCACGAGGCCGGCTACCGGGCGTGTAAGCGTTGCCTGCCGGAGGCTGTGCCCGGCACCCCGGCCTGGAACGTGCGCTCGGATATCGCCGGGCGCGCCATGCGGCTCATCAATGATGGCGTGATCAACCGCGACGGCGTCGAAGGGCTGGCGGCCCGGCTCGGCTATTCCTCGCGCCAGCTCAACCGGATCCTCAGCCACGAACTCGGCGCCGGACCCCTGTCCCTGGCGCGGGCAAGCCGGGCCCAGACCGCCCGCACCCTGCTGGTCTCCACCGCCATGAAAGTCTCGGACATCGCCTTCGCCGCGGGATTCAGCAGCGTGCGCCAGTTCAACGAGACCATCGGCGAGGTCTTCGCCATGACGCCCTCTGCGCTGCGGGCCACGGCCCGGCACCACCGCGCCCCCGCAGCCACCACGGCGCTCACGCTCAATCTTCCGTACCGGGAACCGTTCGATCCCGGTGTCTTCGACTTCCTCGCCGTCCGCGCTATCCCCGGGATCGAGGAAGGCACCTCCCACTCCTACGCCCGGACCCTGCGGCTGACCCACGGCGATGCCCGTTTCCGGGTGGATTACGACGCCGGCGCTCCCGGGCGCCCGCTCGTGCTGACCATCGGCGCCGTCGACCTCCGGGACCTTGCCGCCCTGTTGAGCAGGGTCCGCCGCCTGCTGGACCTCGACGCCGATCCCGTCGCCATAGATGCCGCCCTCGCCGCCGATCCCCGCCTAGCCGCCACGGTGGCGGTCACGCCGGGGATGCGGATGCCCGGCGCCGTTGATCCGCAGGAACTGCTGATCCGGGCCATGATCGGCCAGCAGATCACGGTGGCTGCTGCGCGGACCGCCCTGGTCCAGCTTTCGGCGGCCGGGAGCGAGAGCCTGGTGCCCGCCGACGGCCTGCACCGGCTGTTCCCGACGGCCGCCCAGATTGCCGAGTCCGGCTTCGAACTGCTCCGCGGCCCGCAGCGGCGGATCGACTCCGTTCGCGGCGCGGCGGCAGCCATGGCCTCCGGGGACCTTGATTTCGGCTACGGCGATGATGTGCACGGGCTCGAGGCCAAGCTCCTGCCGCTTTCCGGCGTCGGGCCGTGGACCGTCGGATACGTCGCGATGCGCGTCATCGGAGCACCGGATGTGTTCCTTGCCAACGACGCGGCCGTCCGGAACGGCATCCGGTCCCTCGCCCCGGCCCCCGGCGCCGCGCTGAGCCCTGATTTCCGCGAGGTCAGCCCGTGGCGCTCCTACGCCACCATGCACCTGTGGCGCGCGGCAGCGGCCGCCCAGGCCGCGGCACGCAAGCCGCCACGGGCGACACAACAAGCACCAACATCGGCGACACAGCAGACACCGCAGACACCGCAGACACCGACACAAACTTCCGCGCAGACTCCGAAGAAAGCGAAACCATGAAAGCCCAGCTGTTGACCATGTCCACCCCGGACGGCCCATTCACCATCATTGCCCGTGACGGCGTCGTCCTGTCATCGGGCTGGACCGCCATCCCCGGCGAACTGACCGGGCAGATCCACGCCGACCTGCTGCCCGGCGAATTCGAGACCGTCACCGGGATGGGCGCCATCTCCGAGGCCGTCGAGTCGTTCTACGCAGGGAATCCGGAGCCCGCCATGGCCGTGCCGGTGCTGCAGAAGTCCGGACCCTTCCGCAGCCACGCCTGGGACGTGCTGCGGACGGTCGCTCCGGGGCACCCCGTGACCTACTCGGAGTACGCGGAATTGTCCGGCAACCCCAAGGCCGTCCGCGCGGCAGCCAGTGCCTGCGCCTTCAACGCGGCGGCCTTGTTCGTTCCTTGCCACCGTGTGGTCCGCACCGACGGGACCCTGGGCGGCTTCCGCTGGGGACTCGCCGTCAAGGGCAGCCTGCTGGACCGGGAACGCGAACTCGCCCTCGCCACGGCACGGCCATAGGACGAAGGATAAGACCTGCGCGGTTTGGCCTGGCAGTCCGCCACGGCTGGGATCCTCAGTTGTTGATGGGCACGCCGGATGGCCAGGGCAGCAGCTCCGGAAGGTCGACGCCGTCGGCCGCGGCGGTGGCGCGCAGGCTGCCAAGGGTAGGCGTGCGGCCGGCGAGCCACGCGGCAATATCCGTCAGCATTCCGTTGATCACCGTCGAATGTCCACCGCTGCCAATGGCCACCGCCGGCAGGCCGAGCGGCTGCAGGACAAAGCGCTGCCCCTCGGGCACCCGGGCGGAGAGGAACTCGAAGAGGTGCCCGCAGAACGGCCGGCTCCAGGTTTCCGGGCCGTGGCCGGTGCCGAGATCCGCCGCGTGGATGACGAGTTCGCGCCAGAGGGCCAAGCCGCCGTCGAACACGACTCCCCCGCGGTAGGTGATGGACTCGCGCCAGCCGGCCGCGTCGAGGGCGTCGAAGGCGCCCAGGGCCCTGCCCAGCGCGGAGTCGAGGTCGGCGCGGTGCTCGGCGAGGCTGTGGCCGGCCGCCATGTCGATGGCGCGGTTCCGCCCCTCGAAGCCGCCGTCGTAGAGTTCCACGGCTTCACCGCGGGCCGCGTATTCGAGCTGGCGGGCCATTGCGTTGGCGATTCCGCAGATGTGGGCCAGCACGTGCCCGCGGCTCCAGCCGGGCAGTTCGGACGGCGCCTTGATGTCCTGTTCGGTCAGTTTCGCGGTGATTCCGGCCACGACGTCGGCGGCGCGGTGCAGTTCTGCCCGAAGGTTCTCTGGTGTGATGGAGGTCATGCCGCCCATCCTAACGGAGCCACCCAATTAACCCGGACTAACTGAACGGAACGTGGTCAGCGGGCGCGTAGCGGTGCCGGATGTGCCTGCGGTCGTGCCGTGCCTGCCAGAATTCGATCTCCCGGGGGCGGAGGGCGTAGAGCTGCCAGTCTGTGTTTTCATTGTCGCTGCCGTCCGCGCCGGGCCGTGCCTGCCAGTCCGCGGCCGAGGCCTCGGCGGAGAGCTCCACGACGTCCCCGGCCACCCGCACTTGGCGGCCCTGCTGCTGCCAGAAGAAGTTCAGGGCCGCGTGTGGGTTGGCCGCGAGTTCCTTGCCCTTGCGGGATTCCCGGGAGGTGGCGAAGTGCCAGCCGTCGGCGTCGATGTCCTTGAGGATCAGCATCCGCGACGACGGCCGGCCCTGCCCATCCGCCGTGGCCAGGCTGCACGCGTTCGGCTGCGGCACCCCGGCAGCCAGGGCTTCGCCGAGCCACAGCCGGAACAGCTCGGCAGGGTCCGCGGGCGCGCCCGCCGGATCGAAGTCCGGGAGCACCTCCGGGAAATCTGGCAGGGCCCGCAGCATTTTCCGGAAAGATTCGCTCATGCACCCACCTTAAACGCCGCGAGTTGGCATTTCACGGCAGTGTCATTAGACAACATTGCCGCGAAATGCCAACTCGCGTGGGGTGTAGGCGCCTCGGTGCGAACTAGCCCGCGTACTCCCGCACGCCGGCGAGTTCGCCCTCGAGGGCCAGCAGCTGGCGTTCGACGGCGGCCGGCGCGGTACCGCCCTGGGAGTTCCGGCTGTTGAGCGACCCCTCGGTGGACAGGACCGTGCGGACCTCCGGCGTCAGGTGCCCGGAGATGGCCGCGTATTCCTGGTCTGTGAGGTCCCAGAGCTCGACGCCGCGGCTTTCGGCCTGCTTCACCGCGGCACCGGAGAGCTCGTGCGCCTCGCGGAAGGGAACGCCTTGCCGGACCAGCCATTCGGCGATGTCCGTGGCCAGCGCGAAGCCCTGGGGTGCCAGGGATTCCATCCGTTCGGTGTTGAACGTCAGCGTCGCGATCATGCCGGAGACTGCCGGGAGCAGGACCTCCAGGGTGTCGGCGGCGTCGAAGACCGGTTCCTTGTCCTCCTGCAGGTCGCGGTTGTACGCGAGCGGCAGGCCCTTCAGGGTGGCCAGAAGCCCGGTCAAGTTGCCGATCAGCCGGCCGGCCTTGCCACGCGCGAGCTCGGCCACGTCCGGGTTCTTCTTCTGCGGCATGATCGATGAGCCGGTGGAGTAGGAATCGTGCAGGGTGACGAAGGAGAATTCCTTCGTGGCCCACAGGATCACTTCCTCCGAGACCCGGGACAGGTCCACGCCGATCATGGCCGTGATCCAGGCGAACTCGGCGAAGACGTCGCGGGAGGCGGTGCCGTCGATCGAGTTGTGCGTCGCCGAGAAGAAGCCCAGGTCCGCCGCGACGGCCTCCGGGTCCAGGCCCAGCGAGGAACCCGCCAGGGCACCCGAGCCGTAGGGCGAAACGCCGGCGCGCTTGTCCCAGTCCTGAAGCCGCTGCACGTCGCGCAGCAGGGCCCAGGCGTGGGCCAGCAGGTGGTGGCTGAGCAGGACCGGCTGGGCGTGCTGGAGGTGCGTGCGGCCCGGCATGGCCACGCCCTGGTGGGCCTTGGCCTGGTCCACCAGCGCGTCGATCGTGGCGAGCACGCCGCGGGCGATGATCCGGGCGTGGTCACGCAGGAACATCCGGCCCAGCGTGGCCACCTGGTCGTTGCGGGAACGGCCGGCGCGGAGCTTACCGCCCAGCTGGGTGCCGGCGCGCTCGATCAGGCCGCGCTCCAGGGAACCGTGCACATCCTCATCCGACTCCGCCGGCAGGTAGGCGCCGGAGGCGACGTCCTGATCCAGCCGGCTCAGGGCGTCCAGCATGCCCTCGAGTTCGGCGTCATCCAGCAGCCCGGCCTTGTGCAGCACGCGGGCGTGCGCCTTGGACCCGGCGATGTCATAGCGGGCCAGCCGCCAATCAAAGTGCGTGGACTTGCTCAGCGCCGCGAGGGCGTCCGCGGGGCCGCCGGCGAACCGGCCACCCCACAGCGCGCCTTCATTGGTGGCGGACCTCTGCTCAGCCACGGGGGCTACTTTCCTGCGACGCGGATGTCGCGGCCGGAGGCAACCTTGGCGGACATGCCCCACAGCTCGATGAAGCCGCGCGCCATGGACTGGTCGAAGGTGTCGCCCGTGTCGTACGTGGCGAGGTCGAAGTCGTACAGCGAGGTTTCGGAGCGGCGTCCGTTGACGATCGCCTGGCCGCCGTGCAGCACCATGCGGATGTCGCCGGTGACGTAGCGCTGGGTGTCCTCAATGAAGGCGTCGAGGGAGCGCTTGAGCGGGGAGAACCACTGGCCGTCGTAGACCAGCTCGGCCCAGCGCTGGCCGACGGTCGCTTTGAAGCGGGCCTGCTCGCGCTCGATGGTGATGTCCTCGAGGTGCTTGTGGGCCGTGATGAGCGCCATGGCGCCGGGGGCTTCGTAGATTTCGCGGGACTTGATGCCTACGAGGCGGTCCTCGACGACGTCGATGCGGCCGACGCCCTGGGCGCCGGCGCGGCGGTTGAGTTCCTTGATGGCCTGCAGCGGGGTGACCTTGACGCCGTCGATCGCGACCGGCACGCCGGCCTCGAAGGAGATGGTGACCTCATCCGGTGCCGGCGGGAATTCCGGGGTGGCGGTGTAGTCGTAGATGTCCTTGGTGGGGGCGTTCCAGATGTCCTCGAGGTAGCCGGTTTCGACGGCGCGGCCCCAGACGTTCTGGTCGATCGAGTACGGGTTCTTCTTGGTGGTCTCGATCGGCAGACCCTTTTCCTCGGCGAAGGCGATGGCCTTGTCGCGGGTCAGGGCAAGGTCGCGGACCGGTGCGATGCACTTCAGGTCCGGGCCGAGGGTCTGGATGCCGACTTCGAAGCGGACCTGGTCGTTGCCCTTGCCGGTGCAGCCGTGGGCGACGGTGGTGGCGCCGAACTCGCGGGCTGCCTTGACCAGGTGCTTGACGATCACCGGGCGGGAGATGGCCGAGACCAGCGGGTAGTGGCCCTGGTAGAGGGCGTTAGCCTTCAGCGTGGGCACGCAGTACTCGTTGGCGAACTCGTCGGACGCGTCGGCCACGTAGGCTTCGACGGCGCCGCAGCCCAGCGCGCGCTGGCGGATGGTCTCCAGCGATTCGCCGCCCTGTCCGACGTCGACCGCCACGGCGATGACCTCGGCGCCGGTGGCTTCACCGATCCAGCCGATGGCTACGGAAGTATCCAGGCCACCGGAGTAGGCCAGAACAATACGCTCAGTCACGGAAATGCTCCTTAGTTGTTTAGTTTATTGGTGTCTGTTGCAAGCCTGTCACAAGCCGGGTGTGCCCGGTCCTGTGAACGGCCCATGGTGTGGCTTATTGGCCGGCTTCCTCGGCGAACTGCAGGAAGCGTGCGGCGATGTCCGCGCCGCCCAGGGGGTCCCGGGTGACGAGCAGGACGGTGTCGTCCCCCGCGATGGTGCCCAGGATCGAGGGCATCACGGAGTGGTCGATGGCGAGGGCCAGGAAGTTCGCGGCGCCCGGCGGGGTCCGCAGCACCACGAGGTTGGCGGAGGCCTCGGCGGTGACAAGCAGTTCCCCGCACAACCGGGTCAGCCGGGCGTCGAGGATTTCCTGTGTCACGCCGCTTTTGGCCGCCCGTTCGCCGCCCTCCCCCGGAACGGCGTAGACCAGCACGCCGTCCTTGCCGCGGACCCGGACGGCGCCGAGTTCCACCAGGTCGCGCGAGAGCGTGGCCTGGGTGACCTGGACGCCGTCGTCCGCGAGCAGCGCCGCGAGCTCGGCCTGGGAACGGACCGATTCGCCGGTCAGGATCGCCGTGATCCGCGCCTGCCGGGCTGTTTTGGTGGCCGGGCTGGCCCCCGGCGAGGCGGGCTGGACGGACATCAGGCCAAGCCGTCCACCGGTGCGGGCACGTCGACCGGCGCGAGCCCATTGACCGGCGCGAGCCCGTCAACAACAGCCAGGCCGGAGCGGTGCATGAGCCAGGCCATGAGCGCTTTCTGGGCGTGGAGCCGGTTTTCGGCCTCGTCCCAGACGATGGACTGCGGGCCGTCAATGACGTCCGCGGCGATCTCGTAGCCCCGGTAGGCCGGCAGGCAGTGGAGCACGACGGCGTCCGGCGCCGCGAGTTCCATCGCCGCGGCATCCACGGAATACGCGCGGAACAGCTTCATCCGCGCTTCCTTCTCCGCCTCCTGGCCCATGGACACCCAGGTGTCAGTGGCGACGACGTCGGCGCCCAGGAGGGCCTCGGCGGCGTCGACCGTGACGAGCACCGATCCCCCGGTTTCCGCGGCGCGGTCCTCGGCGGCGGCAACGATCTCCGCGGACGGCAGGTAGCCTTCGGGTCCGGCGATGCGGACGTTCATGCCTGCCGTGACGCCGGCCAGCAGGTAGGAGTTGGCCATGTTGTTGGCGGAGTCGCCCAGGTACGCCATGGTCAGGCCCTTGAGGCCTCCCTTGTGTTCCTTGACGGTCAGGAGATCGGCGAGCAGCTGGCACGGGTGGTAGTCGTCGCACAGGGCGTTGATGACCGGGACGCGCGAGTTCGCGGCCATGGCGACGAGCCCGGCGTGCGCGCCGGTGCGCCACACGATGGTGGAGACCATGCGTTCGAGCACCTTGGCGGTGTCCTCGACCGATTCCTTGTGCCCGATCTGTGCCTCGCCGGGGTTGATGATGAGCGCGTTGCCGCCCATGTCCGCGATGCCCGTGGCGAAGGAGACGCGGGTCCTGGTGGAGGTCTTGTCGAAGATGACGGCCACGGTCTGTCGGCCGTTGCCTTCCGCGGCGAAGGGCTGCACGCTGTAGGGCGCGGCCTTCATCCGGACGGCGAGCTCGAGCACCTCGGCCTGCTCGGCCGGGCTGAGGTCGGTGTCCTTGAGGAAGTGGCGGACGGGTCTTGTCGAAGTTTCAGGTGCGGTCACGGCGGCGGTCACTGGGCGTCCTTTGCGGTCTGGAGGAGGGCCGGCAGGGCGGCGAGGAAGCGGTCGGCCTGCTCGGTGGTCAGGATCAGCGGGGGCGCGAGCCGGATGGTGCGCGGGCCGGGGCTGTTGACGATGAACCCGGCGTCGAGGCCGGCGGTGACGACGGCGGGGGCGACGTCGGCGTCGAGGTCGAAACCGATCAGCAGTCCTTCGCCGCGGACCTCGGTCACACCGTCGATCCCGGCGAGGCCGGCGCGCAGGTGCTCCCCCACGCTCCGGACGTGTGCCAGGACGTCCTGGTTTTCGAGGACGTGCAGGGTGGCGAGGGCGGCCGCGGTGGCCACGGGGTTGCCGCCGAAGGTGGTGCCGTGCTGGCCTGCGGTCAGGAGCGCGGACGTTTCCGGGCCGAACGTCACGAGGGCTCCCACCGGGAAGCCGCCGCCCAGGCCTTTGGCGAGGGTCACGGCGTCGGGCACGATCCCGGCGTCCTCGCTGGCCAGCCACTTGCCGGTGCGGCCGATGCCGGTCTGGACCTCGTCGAGGATCAGCAGGGCGCCGGCCTCCGTGGTGGCCTCGCGGGCGGCCTGCAAGTAGCCTGCGGGCAGCGGCCGGACGCCGGCCTCGCCTTGGATGGGTTCGAGGAAGACGGCGGCGGTGGTGTCGTCCACGGCGGCGCGGAGGGCCTCGATGTCACCGAAGGGAACATGCACGACGCCGCCGGGCAGCGGCGCGAACGGGGCCCGGTAGGCTTCCTTCGCGGTGAGCGCGAGGGCGCCCATGGTGCGCCCGTGGAAGGCGCCCTCGAGCGCGATGATCTTGGTGCGCGGCTTCCCTGTGTCCTCCGCATCCGCGGCACCTGTGTTCCGGCGGGCCAGCTTGAACGCGGCCTCGACGGCCTCGGTGCCGGAGTTGGCGAAGAACACTTTGGAGCCGGCCGGCGCCTTGGACAGTTCCAGCAGCTTCTCGGCGAGGGCGATCTGGGTGGGGCTCGTGAAGAAGTTGGAGACGTGGCCCAGGGTGGCCAGCTGGCTGGAGATCACCGAGGTGACGAACGGGTGGGCGTGGCCGAGGGCGTTCACCGCGATCCCGCCGAGCAGGTCCAGGTACTCCTTGCCGTCGGCGTCCCACACGAGGCAGCCGGCGCCGCGGACCAAAACCCGCTGCGGGGTGCCGAAGACGCCGAGCAGGGAGGATGAGTAGCGGGAGAGCCACTGTGCGCCGGTGGCGCGCGAGTGAACCAGTTCCCCTACCGGGGAGTGCTCAAGGTCCGTGGAAGGTGCTGTTTCGATCTGGTTCATTTGCTTTCCTCGTCCGGGACCACCTGGGTGCCGATGCCGGCGGTCGTGAAGGTTTCCAGGAGCATCGAGTGCGGCAGGCGGCCGTCCACGATGTGGGCGCGCTCGACGCCGTCGTCAATCGCTTTCAGGCAGGCAGCCATCTTCGGGATCATGCCGGACTCAAGGCGCGGCAGCATCTCACGCAGCTCCGAGGCCGTCAGCGACGAGATCAGCGATGACCTGTCCGGCCAGTTGGCGTAGAGGCCTTCGACGTCGGTCAGGATGACCAGCTTGGAGGCGCCCAGGGCCGACGCGACCGCCGCCGCGGCCGTGTCCGCGTTGACATTGAGTACCTGCCCGGTGGTGGATCCGTCGGCGGCGATCTCCGGGGCAACGGTGGAGACCACCGGGATCCGGCCGGCCGCGAGGATGTCCACGATGCCTTCCGGGTTGACGCCCACCACTTCACCGACCAGGCCCAGGTCCACCTCTTCGCCGTCCACCACGGTGCCGGTGCGGACGGCGCGGAGCAGTCCGCCGTCCTCACCGGACATGCCGACGGCGTAGGGGCCGTGGGAGTTGATCAGGCCGACGAGTTCGCGCCCCACCTGGCCGGTGAGGACCATCCGGACCACGTCCATGGCCTCGGGCGTGGTGACGCGCAGCCCGCCCTTGAACTCGGATTCGATCCCGAGCCGGCCGAGCATGGAGTTGATCTGAGGGCCGCCGCCGTGCACCACCACGGGGTGGATCCCGACATGGTGCAGGAACACGACGTCCTCGGCGAAGGCGCGGCGGAGCTCGTCGTTGACCATCGCGTTGCCGCCGTACTTGATCACCATGGTGCTGCCGGCAAAGCGCTGGATCCAGGGCAGTGCCTCGATCAGCGTGGCGGCCTTGTCCCGGGCGTCGGACTGCGAGGTGGTCTCGCGGGTCTGGGTGTTCATGGGGTTCGTCCTTACCTGTTCGTCCGTACTGTTCCTTCCCCGGGGGGTTAGCTGGAGTAGGCGCTGTTTTCGTGGACGTAGTCGTGGGTGAGGTCGTTGGTGAGGATGGTGGCCTCGGCCCCCCCGGCCTGCAGGTCGATTTCGACGAGGACCTCGCGCGGTTCGAGGTCCACGAGGTTCCGGTCATCGCCGATGCTGCCGTTGCGGCAGATCTGCACGCCGTTCATGGACACGTTCAGCTGGTCCGGATCGAAGGCCGCGTCGGTGGTGCCGACGGCGGACAGCACGCGGCCCCAGTTGGGGTCCTTGCCGAAGATCGCGGTCTTGAACAGGTTGGAGCGGGCGACGGCGCGGCTGACGATTTCGGCGTCCCGCTCGCTCGCGGCGTTGAACGTCCGGATCGCGATGTCGTGGCTGGCGCCCTCGGCGTCGCCGATCAGCTTGCGGGCCAGCTCGGCGCAGACCTGGGTCAGGCCGGCACCGAAGTCGGCGGCGGACGGCGCGGCGCCGGAGGCCCCGGAGGCCAGCAGCACGACGGTGTCGTTGGTGGACATGCAGCCGTCGGAGTCCGCCCGGTCGAAGGTGACGCGGGTGGCGATGCGGAGTTCGGCGTCGAGCGTGTCCGGCCGGACGTCGGCGTCCGTGGTGAGGACCACCAGCATGGTGGCCAGGCCCGGGGCCAGCATGCCGGCGCCCTTGGCCATGCCGCCGATGGTGAACTGCGTGCCGTTGGAGTCCGTGCCGGTGAAGACGGCCTGCTTGGACACCGAGTCCGTGGTCATGATCGCGGTGGCTGCCGCGGACCCGCCGTCGGCTGCCAGGTCCGCGGTGGCGGAACCGATGCCGGCCAGGATCTTGTCCATGGGCAGCTGCTCGCCGATCAGGCCGGTGGAGCAGACCACGACGTCGGTGGCGGAGACGCCGAGGGCCTCGGCGGTCTTCTCGGCCGTGGTGTGCGTGTTCTGGAAGCCCTGGGGTCCGGTGCAGGCGTTGGCGCCGCCGGAGTTGAGGATCACAGCGTCCACCCGGCCGTCCCTGAGGACCTCTCGGGACCAGTGCACGGGGGCCGCGGCGACGCGGTTGGACGTGAAGACCGCCGCCGCGGCCTTGGACGGGCCGTCGTTGACCACGAGGGCCACGTCCGGCTTGCCGGAGGCCTTGAGGCCGGCCGTCACGCCGGCGGCGCGGAATCCCTGCGGTGCGGTGATGCTCACGGTGCGACTCCCTGGAGGTTGAGGCCGGCGGATTCCGCCAGGCCGAGGGCAATGTTCATGGACTGCACGGCGCCGCCGGCGGTCCCCTTGGTGAGGTTGTCGATGGCGCAGCAGACGATCACGCGGCCGGTGTGCTCATCGAAGGCGAGCTGCATAACCGTGTGGTTCGATCCCTGGACCGACTTGGTGGAGGGCCACTGGCCCTCGGGGAGCAGGTGTACGAAGGGCTCGTCGTCGTAGGCCTCGGCCCAGGCGCGGCGGAGCTCCTCGGCAGTGACGCTGCGTCCTGGCTGCTGCCGAATCCTGGCTGTCGCCGTCGTCAGGATGCCGCGGCTCATGGGCGCCAGGGTGGGCGTGAAGGAGACCGTGACCGGTGACCCCAGCGCCTTGGAGAGTCCTTGTTCGATCTCCGGGGTGTGCCGGTGTCCCCCGCCCACGCCGTAGGGGCTCATGGAGCCCATGACCTCCGCGCCGATCAGGTTGACCTTGGCGGCCTTGCCGGCGCCCGAGGTGCCGGACGCGGAGACGATCACGACGTCCTCGCCCTCCAGCAAGTGGTTGCTGAAGCCGGGCGTGAGGGCCAGGAGGGCCGACGTCGGGTAGCAGCCGGGGACGGCGATCCGGGTGGCGCCGCGGAGGGCGTCGCGCTGGCCGGGCAGTTCCGGCAGGCCGTAGGGCCAGGTTCCGGCGTGCGCGGAACCGTAGAACTTCTCCCAGGCTTCCGGGTCCTCGAGCCGATGGTCCGCGCCGGCGTCGATCACCAGGGTCCCGGCCGGCAGCTGCGCCGCGATCTCCGCGGACGCCCCGTGCGGGAGCGCCAGGAACACGACGTCGTGGCCGGCCAGGTTATCCACCGTGGTGTCCTCGAGGATCCGGTCCGCCAGGCCATGGAGATGCGGCTGCAATTCCCCTAGTCTGGAACCGGCGTTGCTGTGGGCCGTGATGGCGCCGATGGTGACGTCGGGATGACCGGCAAGGAGCCTCAGGACCTCGCCGCCGGCATAACCGCTCGCCCCGGAAACGGCAACAGAAATAGTCATAAACACGACTATACAGCAAGAGTATGCATAGATGCCGATATTTATGCATCGATAGGTCTGTGTCCAATTGAGTGTCTGTGCCTAATTGAGCCCGCCCCGGCGGGTTCCGCCGGCAGAGGATTCGCCGCCGGATCGGCGGCCCGCAGAAACCCGGGGGCGTATGCTTGGTAAAGGGTGATCCAGACCGTGCAGCTGCGAATGTCAGCTGCAGCGTTGCCCGTAACCGTGACGAGGCCAGCGCTCCATGACCGCCACTTCCACACTTCCCACCCAAACGCCGGCGCGTCCGCAATCGCGCGTCCGGCAACCCAACGCCGTGGTCCTGAGCTATTCGGAACTCCTGAAAAGCGTCAAGGCGGCCGGTCTCCTCGAACGGCGCGTCGGTTTCTACATCACCCTTTTCGCCAGCCTCGTGCTGCTGATGGCCGCCACCTGGTTCGGCTTCGCGCTGATCGGTGACAGCTGGTTCCAGCTCCTCATCGCCGCCGCGCTGGGCATCCTGTGCACGCAGCTGAGTTTCCTGGCCCACGAGGCCGGGCACCGCCAGATCTTCGCCTCCCGCCGCGCCAACGACTGGGCCGCACGGCTTCTCGCCACCTCCGTGGCCGGTATCAGCTACTCCTGGTGGGAGCAGAAGCACGGCGCGCACCACAACCACCCGAACGTTATTTCCAAGGACCCGGACATCGCGCCCGGCCCCATCGCCTTCCACGCTGAAGCCGTGGCCGACCGGCAGGGGCGCTTCGCGTTCCTGACCCGCAAACAGGGCTGGTTCTTCTTCCCGCTGCTGTTCCTGGTGGGCCTGGGCCTGCAGATCGATTCGGTGAAATTCATCTTCCGCCGGGCCAAGGTCACGCACCGCTGGGTTGAAATCCCGATCCTCGCGGTCCGGCTCAGCCTGTTGCCGGTCCTCGCCTTCACCTTCCTGCCCCTGGGCATGGCGTTCGCCTTCATCGGCGTCCAGCTGGCCGTCTTCGGCTTCTACATGGGCGCGTCCTTCGCACCGAACCACAAGGGCATGCCGGTCCTCCCCGCGGACAGCCGTGTGGACTTCTTCAGCCGCCAGGTCCTGACCTCCCGGAACATCTCCGGCGGCCGTTTCATGGACATCCTCCTCGGCGGCCTCAACCGGCAGGCCGAGCACCACCTCTTCCCCGACATGGCACGGCCGCAGCTGGACAAGGCCGCCAAGATCGTCCGCGAGTACTGCGCCAAACACCAGGTTCCCTACACGGAAACCACGCTGCTGCAGTCGTACGCGATCATTGTCCGCTACCTCAACGACGTCGGACTCGCCGCGGGCCGTCACTTCGAGTGCCCGATGGCGACGGTCACGCGCCGCTACTAACGGACGCATCACCCCGCCGTCCTTGCCGGACCCGGCACGCCCAGGCGGCGTCACGAACAGCATCACGTGACGGCTGGTTACGAACGGCCCCTTCATGGTTACCGCCGGTGTCCCTAGGATGGACCCAAGGACCGGGACAGAGATTCCCTCCCGGAAAAGGAGCCATATGATGCACGCAATCGTCGCCCGCCAGGCCGGGGGGCCCGGGGTCCTGGAGCTCGACGAAACAGCCCGCCCCGTTCCCGGGCCCGGCCAGTTGCTGGTCAAGGTCGCCGCGGCGGGCGTGAACTTCATCGACACCTACAAGCGCGGCGGCGTCTACACGGTCAGCTATCCCTTCACGCCCGGGTCCGAGGCCTCGGGCACCGTGGAGGAAGTCGGGGACGCCGTCACCGGGTTCGCTCCCGGCGACAGGGTGGCCACGGCCGAGGGCATCAACTGCTACGCCGGCTACGCCCTCATCGATGAGGACAAAGCCCTGCCGGTTCCGGATGGCCTGGATGATTTCACCGCCGCGGCCCTGCCGCTGCAGGGCGTGACGGCCCACTACCTGATCAACTCCACCTTCAAGGTCGAGTCCGGCCACACGGTCTTGCTCCATGCCGGCGCCGGCGGTGTCGGGCTCCTCACGATCCAGCTGCTCAAGGCCAAGGGCGCCCACGTCATCACCACCGTTTCCACGGACGAGAAAGAGAAGCTGGCCCGCGAAGCCGGAGCCGACCACGTGCTGCGCTACGACGGCTTCGCGGAGCGGGTCCGGGACCTGACCAGCGGTATTGGCGCGGACGTTGTGTACGACGGCGTCGGAAAAGACACGTTCGACGCTTCCCTGGAATCGCTGCGCATCCGGGGCACGCTGGTGCTCTTCGGCGCAGCGTCCGGCCCGGTCCCGCCGTTCGACCCGCAGCGGCTCAACGCCGGCGGTTCGCTGTACCTCACCCGGCCCACCATGGCCCACTATCTTCGCGACGCCCGGGAACGCCGCTGGCGCTCCGACGAAGTCTTCGCCGCGGCCGCCAATGGCAGCCTCAAGGTCAGGATCGGCGCCCGCTACCCGCTCGCCGAGGCAGCCCGCGCCCACGAAGACCTCGAACAACGCCGCACCACCGGGAAAGTCATCCTGGTCCCCTAAAAGGCCGCACGGTCACTTAGGCCGCGCGGCAACACCATCCGTTCATCTCATGCAGGGATAATGCGCCAGTGACCGAGCAACGACTGACCCCGAGTGAAGCCCCCGACGCCGGCACGGTGCAGAGTCTTCCCGCGCCCCGTGACACCGTTTGCGAGCCCCAGCTGCCGGGCGCACTCGCCGCCCCGCCGGAGCGGACGCTCATAGATATCCTGCGCGATACCGCCGCCCGTTTCCCGGATGCTTCCGCGCTGGACGACGGTCACCGCTCGCTCAGTTACGCCCAGCTCATGGACGAAGTCCGGGCAACCGCCAGGAAGCTGCACCTGGCCGGGCTGGGTGCCGGCGACAAGGTCGGCGTGCGGATCCCCTCCGGCACCAACGAGCTGTACGTCTCGATCCTGGCGGTGCTGCTGGTCGGTGCGGCCTACGTCCCGGTGGACGCCGACGATCCGGATGAGCGGGCCAAACTGGTCTTCGGCGAGGCCCGGGTGGCCGCCATCCTTCGCGCCGGCGGCAAGATCGTCACGGACAGCAACCACCCCCGGCCGTTCCCCGACGCGAGGCCGCCAGGGCCCGACGACGACGCCTGGGTCATCTTCACTTCGGGCTCCACCGGCACACCCAAGGGTGTTGCGGTCCAGCACCGCTCGGCCGCCGCGTTCGTGGACGCCGAGGCCCGCATCTTCCTGAAGGATGATCCGGTGGGCCCGCAGGACCGGGTGCTGGCCGGCCTTTCCGTGGCATTCGATGCCTCCTGCGAGGAGATGTGGCTCGCGTGGCGTCACGGCGCCTGCCTGGTTCCGGCACCCCGGGCGCTGGTCCGGACCGGGATGGACCTGGGCCCGTGGCTGATCAGCCACGGCATCACGGTGGTCTCGACAGTCCCCACGCTCGCCGCGCTCTGGCCGGTGGAGTCGCTGGAAAGCGTCCGGCTGCTCATCTTCGGCGGAGAGGCGTGCCCGCCGGACCTTGCCGAGCGGCTCGCCGTCGAGGGACGGGAAGTGTGGAACACCTACGGGCCCACTGAGGCCACCGTGGTCGCGTGCGCGGCGCGGCTGGGCGGGGCCGGCCCCGTCCGGATCGGCCTGCCGCTTGACGGCTGGGACCTCGCCGTCGTCGACTCCGAATCGCTGCCCGTCGCCGAAGGGTCCGTGGGCGAACTGATCATCGGCGGCGTCGGGCTGGCCCGGTACCTCGACCCGGCCAAGGACGCGGAAAAGTACGCCCCCATGCCGTCCCTGGGCTGGCCGCGCGCCTACCGTTCCGGCGACCTCGTCAAATTCGAGGCGGAGGGCCTGATCTTCCAGGGCCGCGCCGATGAACAAGTCAAGCTCGGCGGCCGCCGGATCGAGCTCGGAGAGATCGACGCCGCACTGCAGTCGCTGCCGGATGTCGCCGGCGCCGCCGCCGCGGTCCAGACCACCGCGGCCGGCAACCAGATCCTGGTCGGCTACCTTGCCGCCGTGTCCGGCGTGGACATCGACCTCGCGGCGGCGCGCGAACTGCTCGGCGAGAGCCTGCCGGCGCCGCTCATCCCACTCTTGACGCTCGTCGACTCCCTGCCCACCAAGACCAGCGGCAAAGTGGACCGCCATGCCCTGCCCTGGCCGCTCAGCGGGACCGGAGCCGCCGAGGCCGAGGGTGCGCCCCTGAACCTGCCCGATGACGCGCAGTGGATCGTGGAGCAATGGAGTGCCGTGCTGGGAAGCCTAGTGACGAGCCTGGACGCCGATTTCTTCGCCTACGGCGGCGGCTCACTGGCCGCCGCGCAGCTCGTGTCCGCCCTGCGCGTGCGCTATCCGACCATCACGGTGGCCGATATCTACGCGACACCCCGGGTGGGCGCCTTGGTGGACGAGGCCCGCCAGTCGCTCCCGGAGGGCGGGGCAGTCGCCGCCCAGGAGCGTTCCGTCACGCCCACGTCGAGGAAGTCCCAGGCCTTCCAGACCCTCCTGGGCATTCCCCTGCAAGTCCTCGTCGGCATGCGCTGGCTGACCTACTTGATGGCCGCCAACAATCTCCTGGCCGCCTTCGCCGGTTTCAGCGCCGCGCCGACCCTCTCCTGGTGGTGGGTCGGTGCGTCGTGGCTGGTCTTCGTCAGCCCGGCGGGGCGGATGCTGATCTCCATCGCCGCGGCCCGCCTGCTGCTGCGCAACGTGGTGCCCGGGACGTATCCCCGGTCCGGGCGTGTGCACCTCCGGCTTTGGCTCGCCGAACAGATCCAGGATCTCGCCGGCGCCATCAGCCTGGCCAGCGCGCCCTGGGTGCCGTACTACGCGAAGGCGCTCGGCGCGAAGATCGGCGAGAACGTCCAACTGCATTCGCTGCCGCCGGTCACCGGGCTGCTGTCCCTTGGGACCGGGTCCAATATCGAGCCTGAGGTCGATCTGTCCGGCTGGTGGATCGACGGCGACCGTGTCCACATCGGCGCCATCCGGATTGGCCCAGGCGCCAGTGTCGGGGCCCGCAGCACTCTCATGCCCGGAGCCACTGTGGGCGCCGGAGCGCAGGTGGAACCGGGCTCCGCGGTGATCGGCAAGGTCAAGGCAGGCCAGCTGGTGGCAGGCTCACCGGCCGAGCGGCGCGGCAAGGCCAAGCACTCGTGGCCCGACTCCCCGCCCGAACACCGGCTGATCGGCCGGCTGTGGTTCGCCGGCTTCGCCGCGGCATCCGCCGGGCTGGCGCTCATCCCCTATATCTCCGCCGCCGCCGCGGCCTTCGTGGTCTTTGGGTTCATCCGGGGCAGCTCCTCGCTGTCCGCGGCACTGCCCGGCATTGCGCTCTCCATCCCCCTGGCCGCGCTGGCCTGGTTCGCGACCAACCTGCTGCTGATCCTGGCCACCACGAGGCTGCTGAGCGTCGGACTCGCCGAGGGCTACTACCGGGTCCGGAGCCGGATTGGCTGGCAGGTGTGGGCGACCGAGCGAGTGCTGGACCTCGCCCGGGATCTGCTGTTCCCCATCTACGCGAGCCTCTTTACCCCGGTCTGGCTGCGGCTTCTCGGCGCCAAGGTGGGCCGCAACGTGGAAGCCTCGACAGTGCTGCTGATCCCGAGTATGACCACCGTGGGCGAGGGCGCCTTCCTGGCCGATGACACCATGGTGGCCTCCTACGAACTCGATGGCGGCTGGATGCACATTGCGCCGGCCAAGATCGGAAAGCGGTCCTTCCTGGGCAACTCCGGCATGACGGCGGCCGGCCGCAACGTGCCCAAGAACTCCCTCGTCGCGGTCCTCTCGGCCACGCCGGCCAAGGCCAAATCCGGGACATCATGGCTCGGCAGCCCGCCCGTCCGGCTGCGGCGCACCGCCATCGCCTCCGACGACACGCGGACGTACCAGCCGCCCCGGAGGCTGAAGGTCGCGCGGACCCTGTGGGAGCTGTGCCGGTTCGTCCCTGTCATGCTGACGGTCGCGATCGCCGTCGGCGTGATGCTCGCGTTCGACGCCATGGCGGCCACGTTCAACTACGGCGTCGCCGCCGTCCTGGGCGGCGTGGTGGTCCTCATCGCAGGCGCCACTGCGGCAGGCAGCGCGGTTGTGGCCAAATGGCTGCTGGTGGGCCGGATCCGCAGCGGCGAGCATCCGCTGTGGAGCTCCTTCATTTGGCGCAACGAGGTAGTGGACACCTTCATTGAGATGGTCAGCGCCCCGTGGTTCGCGCGTGCCGCCACGGGGACACCGGCGCTGGTCTGGTGGCTGCGGGCACTGGGGGCGAAGATCGGCAGGGGAACCTGGTGCGAAAGCTACTGGCTGCCCGAGGCGGATCTGGTCACGCTCGGCCGGAACTCGACCGTCAACCGCGGGTGTGTCGTCCAGACCCATCTGTTCCATGACCGGGTCATGAGCATCGACACTGTTACGCTCGATGACGGAGCCACCATGGGGCCGCACGGGGTCATCCTGCCGCAGGCCAGGATCGGCAACGGCGGCACCGTGGGGCCGGCGTCCCTCGTCATGCGGGGCGAGACCGTCCCCGCCGGCACCTACTGGATGGGCAACCCGGTCAGCCCGTGGGACGGGCCGGAACCGCCCGCCGGTCCCCAGTAGGCCCGGCCCGCGAACGTCCACCAGCACCACAACCCGAAGGTCCGTCCATTGAGCACCAGTGCAGCAAGCAGCAGCGCCGCAGCCGGCGGGGAGATCAGCCGGGAAATCAGCAGGGAAATCAGCCAGGCCATCAGTCCGGCGGCGGGCGCCCCGGACCCCTACATGCCCGGCCACGGGACCAACGCCTACCGTGTCACCCGGTACGAACTGGACCTGGACTACCGGGTCAGCAGCAACCGTCTTAGCGGGCACGCCCTCCTGCACGCCGTCACCCAGCTCCCGACGTCGGCGATCGTCCTGGACCTGGCCGGGCTGCGGGCCACCAAGATCCAGCTCGACGGCCGCCGGGTGCGAAGGTTCACCCAGCGGGCCGAGCAGCTCCTCGTCTACCCCGACGTTCCGCTGCTCGCCAATGAGGCCTTCACCCTGGACATCCGCTACGAGGGCTACCCTGCGCCGCGCCGCGGCCTGTGGGGCGAGGTCGGCTGGGAAGAGCTCTCCGATGGCGTGCTGGTCGCCGGCCAGCCCAACGGCGCCGCCTCCTGGTTTCCGTGCAACGACCATCCGCGGGACAAGGCGAGCTACCGGATCACGGTGACCACCGACGCGAACTACCGTGCGGTGTGCAACGGGGTGCTCCTCTCGCGCACCAGCAGGGCCAGCCGCGAGACCTGGGTGTACGAGCAGGCCGAACCCATGGCCACCTACCTCGCCACGGTCCAGATCGGACGCTACGAGGTCCTGACGCTCAATGCCGAGCGGCCCTCCGGGCACGTGCCGCAGTACGTGGCCGTTCCGGCGTCGCTGGCGGCGGGCGCCCGGGCCGCCCTGGCCCGCCAACCCGACATGATGCGGACCTTCACCAACTGTTTTGGGCCCTACCCGTTTCCGGAGTACACCGTGGTGGTGACCGGGGACGTGCTGGAGATTCCACTGGAGGCGCAGACGCTGTCCATCCTGGGCCCGAATCATTTGCGGCAGGACTGGGAGTCGCAGAGGATGATCGCCCACGAACTCGCCCACCAGTGGTTCGGGAACTCGCTCACGACCGCGACGTGGAAGAACATCTGGCTGCATGAGGGATTCGCCTGCTACGCGGAATGGCTCTGGTCCGAAGAGGCCGGCATCATGTCGGTGGCGGGCCGGGCCCGGGCTGCGTGGCGCAAACTGGCCGCTTCCCCGCAGGACCTGATGGTGGGTGACCCCGGGCCGGAGCTGATGTTTGACGACCGGGTCTACAAGCGCGGAGCCCTGGCCCTGCACGCCCTGCGGGTGCGCTGCGGTGACCTCGCCTTCTTCGCCCTGCTGCACGACTGGACGGACCGGTTCCGCCACGGCACCGTGACCACGGCAGACTTCATCGTCGCCGCCGGCCACACGACGGGGCTCGACGCCGAGGCCCTGCTGCACCCCTGGCTGTTCGAGGACGCCCTCCCGCCGCTCCCGCACGCGGCCCCGCCGACGCTCTGACGGCCACGCAATTGCCGCAGGGCCCCTAAACAGAAAAACCCTGGCCGAAAAACCCTGGCCGGAAAGCCGGATCCGGCGGGCCTGGGCCGAGTCCGGAACCTTCCGCTACGGAAGGACCACGACGGCGACGGCGGCCACGAGCTCCCCGGGCAGGCCAGACTCTGCCTGCGGGAGGTCCCGCAGCCCGGCATGGCCGTCCACGCGTGGGCCCAAGACATCGAGGGTGTCCGGTGCCGTCTGCAGCCCCGTGCCCAGCATTTTGAGCCACGCCTCCTTGCGGGCCCACAGCCTGGCGCGGCCCCGCAGCAGCGAGGTGCCGTGCAGCCCGGCGAGGTGCCGTTGTTCCGCCCCGGTCAGCACCACGTCGTCGAACCCGTCGAAGTCCGCCCGGGCCGGATCTTCGGCGTCGATGCCCAGGCGCTGGCCCCGCTCCGGATCCACGACGCCCGCCAGCAGCGTCCAGCCCGATGCGCGGGACAGGCTCAGCAGCAGCGGCGCGGCGTGGCCCCGGCGCAGGTAGCCCGGCCGGCCGTGGGAGATCTGCTCGCCGGTGCCGCACCGCGGGCAGCTGTACCAGGCAGTGAGGTCCGACGCCGGCACGCCCAGCAGCTCGGCGGCGAACCGCCGCTGGGCGAGCCGCCCGGCCAGGAAGTCTTCCCGGGTCCGTGCGGACATGGCCCGCGCCCGGTCGAGCTCGGCGCCGTCCAGAAGGGACCGAGCGTCGCGTTCCAGCTCCGACGCGGCCGCCGCGGGCCTGGTCAGGCTGGTGACGTCCACGGCTCCCGGGTCGCCGGGGAGTCCGGGGATGCGAAAGGGCGGGCAGGCACGCACAACCAGGTGTGATGCCATGACCCGCCCCTTTCAGCTCGTCAGCGCCGTCATTCGCGCGGTTCTCAGCGCTGCACCGCTCCGAAGCGGTCGTGCGCCACCGCGACCGCGGATTCGCGGGCCGTGGATGCCTCGTCCGCCGTCAGGGTGCGGTCGTCGGCGCGGAACCGCAGGCTGAACGCCAGCGACTTCTTGCCTTCCTCGATGCCCTTGCCCGCGTAGACGTCGAACAGTGCCACGTCTTCGAGCAGTTCGCCGGCACCTTCACGCAGCGCCGTGAGCACTTCTTCCGCCGGAACCTCCTGCGGCACCACGAGGGCCACGTCCTGGGTGGCCAGCGGGTACGTCGAGATGTGCCGGGCCACGATCACGTCGGCGGCGGCCTCGAAGAGGGCGTCGGCGTTCAGTTCCAGCGCCACGGAGCGGGCCGGCATGTCGTGGGCCGCCAGCAGTTTCGGGTGCAGCTCGCCGGCGTAGCCCACCACGTCGCCGGTGCGTAGCGCAATCTGCGCGGCCCGGCCCGGGTGGAAGGCCTGGTGCCGGCCCTGGGTGACCTGGAGGTCGACGCCCAGCACGTCACCGACGATCCGGGCAATGTCCACCGCGTCCGCCCAGTCCCAGGCCCGCGGGGTGTGGCCCGGGGCAGCCGGAGAGTCGTGCCCCGTAAAGACGGCGGCGAGGTGCAGCGGCTGGTCCGGGACGCCGTCGTACAGGCCATCCAGGACCTCGTCGCCAGGCTTCACGCCGAGCGGCGGGATCGAGGCGGTGCCAAGCTGCTCGCCGGGCAGGAACACGAGCCCGGCCTCGAAGAGGGCGAGGTCGCGGAAGCCGCGGGAGTGATTGCGCTTGGCCACCTCGATCAGGCCCGGCAGGACCGAGGTCCGCAGGAAACCGTGTTCCTCGCTGATCGGGTTGGCCAGCTTCAGGGCCTTGCGCTCCGCGCCTTCGGCCGGGACGCCAAAGGTGTCATTGGCGGCCTTGGAAACGAACGGGTAGCTCAATACCTCGGTGAGTCCGGCGTCGGCGAGGGCCTGGATCAGGCGGCGGCGCTGCTGCTGGACACGGGTCAGGCCACGGCCCGGCGGAGCCACGGGAAGGGTCGCCGGGATCTGGTCGTAGCCGACCAGGCGCGCGATTTCCTCGGTGAGGTCGTCCTTGGTTTCGAGGTCGCTGCGCCAGCTCGGCGCGGTCACGGTGTGGCCGTTGCCGTTGTCCTCGACGACGGCGCCGAGGTCTTCCAGCGAGGTCACGATGTGTTCCTCGGTGAAGTCGATCCCGATCCGTGCTGCGGCGTAGCCCGCCGGCAGCTCGATCGTGACGGCGTCAGGCGCGGTCCCGACGTCGGTCCCCGCCTCATCCGCGGTGCCTCCGGCGAACTCGACCAGCAAATCAACCACACGCTGGGCGGCAACGTCGGCTACCTGCCAGTCCACTCCGCGTTCGAAGCGCTTGGACGCCTCGGAGGGCAGCTTGTGGCGGCGGCGCGAGCGTGCGATCGAGACTTCGTCGAAGTGGGCGGCCTCGACCAGGACGTTCGTGGTGGAGTCCGACACTTCGGTGTGGGCACCGCCCATGACGCCGGCGATCCCGATGGGCCCGGATGCGTCCGTGATCAGCAGATCCTCGGCGTCGAGCGTGCGCTCCTTGTCATCGAGGGTGGTGATCTTCTCCCCTGCCGTGGCGCGCCGGACCACAATGTCGCCGGCCAGCCTGTCCAGGTCGTAGCAGTGGTTCGGCTGCCCGAGCTCCAGCATGACGTAGTTGGAGATGTCCACCGGCAGGGAGATGGAGCGGATGCCGGCGAGCCGGAGTCGGGAGGTCATCCAGGGCGGGGTCGGCCGGGTGGCGTCCACGCCGCGAACGGTGCGGGCCACAAAACGGTCGCAGCCGGGCTTGCCATAGATGGGGGCGTCGTCGTTGAGCTTGACGCCGTAGCCGCCGGACAGCGCCGCCGGGGCCTGGACCTTGGACGCCGGGTCGGTGAACACGGTGCCGGTGGCGTGCGCGTATTCACGGGCCACGCCGCGGATGGAGAAGGCGTATCCGCGGTCCGGCGTCACATTGATCTCGGCCGCCTGGTCGTAGAGGCCCAGCAGCTCCATGGCGTCGGTGCCGATTTCCGGATCCAGCCCGATCCGGGACAGCACCAGGATGCCGTCGTGGTCCTCGCCGATGCCCAGTTCGCGTACCGAGGCGATCATGCCGGCGGACAGGTGGCCGTAGGTCTTCCGCGCGGAAATGTGGAAGTCGCCCGGCAGCACCGCGCCCGGAAGGGTCACCACCACCTTGTCGCCCTCGACGAAGTTGTGGGCACCGCAGATGATGCCCTGCACGCCGGAGGGGTCGATGCCGTCGCCAGTGAGGGTCTGCGGCTGGCCCTCGGGGACAACCCGGACCTGGCACCAGTTGATGGTCTTGCCGTTGGTCTGGGGCTCCTTGACGATGCTGAGGACCTGGCCCACCACGATCGGCCCCCGGAGGGTGTCCGTGGGGCGGTGGACTGCTTCTTCTTCAAAGCCGACCTTGACGAGCTCGGCCATGACGTCTTCGGCCGATGCTCCGGCCGGTACCTGCGCGAATTCACGCAGCCAGGAAAGTGGGATACGCACTGTTAGATCTCCATCCCGAAGTGCTCGCTGAAACGTACGTCGCCTTCAATCATGTCGCGCATGTCGCCGACCTCGTTGCGGAACATGAGGGTGCGTTCAATGCCCATGCCGAAGGCAAAACCTGAATAAACGTCCGGGTCGATGCCGGCGGCGCGCAGGACGTTGGGGTTGACCATGCCGCAGCCGCCCCACTCGATCCAGCTGGGGCCGCCCTTGGCGCCCGGGTGCCAGATGTCCAGCTCGGCGGACGGCTCGGTGAACGGGAAATAGTTCGGGCGCAGCCGGATCTGGGCTTCAGCGCCGAACATCTGCCGCGCGAAGTGCTCCAGGGTGCCGCGGAGGTCCGCCATGCTGAGCTTCTTGTCGATGGCCAGGCCCTCGAACTGGTGGAACACCGGCGTGTGCGTCGCGTCGAGCTCGTCGGTGCGGAAAACCTTGCCCGGGCACAGCACGTAGATGGGCAGTTCGCGTTCCAGCATGGAGCGGACCTGGACCGGTGAGGTGTGCGTGCGCATGAGCAGGTGGGCCTCTGGCGGCTCGACGAAGAACGTGTCCTGCATGTCGCGGGCAGGGTGGTCCGGCTTGAAGTTCAGGGCATCGAAGTTGAACCATTCGGACTCGACTTCGGGCCCTTCGGCGATTTCCCACCCCATGCCGACGAAGATGTCCGCCACGCGGTCCTGCAGCGTGGACAGCGGGTGGCGCGCACCGGCACGACGGCGGCGCGGCGCCGCCGTGACGTCAACGGTCTCTTCGACCAGGATCCGCGCGTCGTTCTCCGCTTCGAGCTCGGTAGTCCGATCTGCGAGCGCCTTGTTGACGCGTCCGCGCGAGGCGCCCATGAGCTTGCCGGCGGCGGCCTTCTGGTCCTTGGGAAGCGCGCCGATCTCACGGTTGGCGAGGCTCAACGCGGACTTTTCGCCCGTGTGCGCGAGGCGCACGGCCTTGAGTTCATCGAGGGTCGCCGCGGCAGCGATGGCGGCGACGGCCTGGTCTACGGCAGCGGTAATGGCGGCTTCATCCAGAGGATTCGGGACGGCGGCGCCCGGCAAAGTTTCAGTCATCTACTGTTCTTAGCTACGAGTCGGATCATGCCAACTGCCTACGGCACGGGCACAGGGCGCGGGCGCGGGTAGCCGGCAAGGCTTATGGTCACAGTTCATTCTCACAGGTCACTGCATCAAACACAGGTCACTGCATTGGGGCCGGCCGAAATCGCTCCGGCAGGCGCCCACTCCAGTCTAGTAGACCGCCGTCAGCCGCACGGCAACGGCCAGGCGTTCGTGAAGCTTCCCTCCGGCAGCCCCCTGACCGCTTGGCACACCCCCGGCTACCATGGCCTCATGACGTCCGGACAGCGGCTTCGGCAGGTCGCCAACATGCTGAACGGGTCCACGCTCCTGGGCCTGCTGCTGGCAGCCTGCGCCCGGACATCCATCAGGTCCGGGCCGCGCGGACTGCTGATCGCGAGCCGCTACCGCTGGCGGCTGCCGTTTGCCGCGGCGTTCACGGTGGGCAACGTCATCGTGTTCCGCGCCGGCCCCGAATCCGCCGTCGCCAATCCAGCGCTCCTGGGACACGAGGAGCGCCACAGCACCCAGTACGCCTGGTGCCTCGGGCTGCCCTTCCTTCCGCTGTATTTCATCGCCGCGGGCTGGTCGCTGGTGCGCACGGGCAACCCGGGCAGCGCCAACATCTTCGAGCGCCACGCCGGACTGGAAGCGGGCGGCTACCCGTTGCCCGGCAGGTCGGGGACCCATCATTGGACCCACCAGAGAACGGGCGCAACCGCCCCCGAACGATATGAGGCCTGACATGGCAGAGCACCGCAGAAGCATCTCGGTCACCGGAACCGGCAGCGCCGAGGCGGTGCCGGACCTCCTGACCTTGTCGATCGGGGTCGAATGCCGCCGCGATACCGTGGCAGAGGCCTACGGCGATGCGGGAACACGGTCGGCCGCCATCACGGCGGAGCTCCGGCAACACGGCGTGGACAGCGCCGACATGTCCACCTCGGGGCTCAACGTGCGGGCCGAGGTGAACTGGCAGGACGGCCGCGGCCAGACCGTCACCGGCTACCTGGCCTCCAGCACGCTCACCGTCCGGATCCGCGGATTGTCCGAGTCCTCACAGATCCTTGCCGCGGCCGTTGCTGCCGGCGGCGACGCCGTCCGGCTCAACGGGCTGAGCCTCGGCTTCACGGATTCCGCCGCCGTCGAGGCGCGGGCACGCGAGGCCGCCTGGCAGGATGCCCGCACCACGGCCGAGCACTACGCCGCCCTCTCCGGGACCGGACTGGGCAAGGTCCTTTCCCTCACCCAGCACACCGGCTTCCAGGCGCCGATCCCTGTCGCGAAGATGCAGCGGGCGGTGGCCACGGATTCGCTCGCCGTCGAGGCCGGCGAGTCGAGCGTCGCCGCCACGGTGGGTGTCGTCTGGGAACTGCTCGACTGACCGCCCACACTCGGCCTCGCTGCCCTTTGGGTTGCGGGAGCGGCCACCGGCCCGCCTTGTGGTCTGCCCGCTAGTGCGTTGCGCCCGCAGAGAGCCGGAGGTCCGCCGTCGTCCCAAGCGTGGTGCGGACGACGACGGCGAGCGCCGCCGCCATCTGTTGCGCCGGCAGCGACGGGGTGCTGCTCCCGGCCGGAACCTGGGTGTCGGCGTAGGGGATGTGGACAAAGCCTCCCCTGGTGCCCGGAAGGAGCCGCAGGGCGTGCATGAGCGCGTAGAAGACGTGGTTGCACACATACGTTCCCGCGCTCTGGGATACTTCCGCCGGGATCTGCTCTGCCGTCAACGCCGCGAGCGCCGCCTTGATGGGCAGTGACGTGAAATAGGCGGCCGGCCCGTCCTGGACCACGGGTTCGTCCACGGGCTGGTTGCCGGCGTTGTCCGGGATGCGGGCGTCGTCGCAGTTGATGGCCACCCGTTCCAGCGAGATGCGCGACCTCCCGCCTGCCTGGCCGGCGCACAGCACAAGCTCCGGGCGGAAGCGTTCCATGGCTTCCTCCAGCGCCTTGGCCGAGGCGCCGAAGACGCAGGGCAGTTCCACCGCCCGGACGTCGAGCCCTTCGGCCTGGAGCTGCCGTGCCGCCGAACTGGCCGCGGCCCACGACGGATTGGCCGTTTCGCCGCCGAACGGCTCGAACCCGGTGAGGAGAATCATCGCCCCAGCCTAGCAACGCGGCCAACGCTGCGGCCGGCCCAGCTGCCCCGAACTATTTGCCCCACACTTCGCGGCCGATCCCCCGGAGACCCGCGGCACCCTTGACTTTTATTCGAACATACATTCGAATATAGGCATGAGATGGGACGCACAAGCACTCGAACGCGACGCATCCCCGGGTGCCCCAGCCGCTTCGCCGGGCACTGCCGCCCTGCTGCCCCTGGCCGGACTCGTGCGGTCCGTGTCCACCCCGGAGTTTGCCGGGATCACCTTCCATGAGGTCACCGCCAAATCGGTGCTCAACAAGGTGGTCGCCGGTTCGCGGATGCCGTTCGACTGGACCATCAACCCCTACCGGGGGTGCAGCCACGCCTGCGTCTACTGCTTTGCCCGCAAGAGCCACACCTATCTGGACTTCGATGCCGGTCTGGACTTTGACAGCCAGGTGGTGGTCAAGATCAACGCCGCCGAGGTCCTGCGCCGGGAACTGGCCAAACCCACCTGGCGGCACGAACACGTGGCCCTGGGCACCAACACCGACCCGTACCAGCGGGCCGAGGGCCGGTATCAGCTCATGCCCGGCATCATCGGCGCCCTCGCCGATTCCGGCACTCCCCTGTCCATCCTGACCAAGGGCACGCTCCTGGCCCGGGACATCCCGCTTCTGAAGCATGCCGCGGCCCAGGTGCCGGTCGGCGTTGGCATCTCCCTGGCGATGACCAACGAGCAGCTTTCAGAAGCCGTGGAGCCGGGCACGCCGGGGCCACGGGCACGGCTGAAGCTCGTCTCCCGGCTGCGGGAGGCCGGCCTGCCCTGCGGCGTCATGGCCATGCCCATCCTGCCGTGGCTCTCCGACGGCGACGACGCCCTCGACTCCCTCTTCGGCGCCCTGGCAGCAGCCGGGGCCACGGGGGTCACGGCCGGTGCACTGTACCTGAAGCCGGGTACCCGTGAATGGTTCATGCAGTGGATCGCCCGCGAACATCCGCAACTGGCCGGCAAGTACCGGCGCCTCTACGGCAGCGGTTCCTATGCGTCGAAGGAATACCGGGCCTGGCTGGCCGGCCGCATCCGCTACTTCAAGGACCTGCACGGCTTTTCGGGCTCGCAGGGATTCAGCCACAGGGATCTTGACGCCGGCAGCGACCATGACGACGCACGGCAGGAGGAAGCCCAGTACCCGGCCGGAAGCATCCCGGACACCGCCGGGCACGCAACCGCCGGCTACGCAAACACCGTGCATGCAAATGCCAGCCACGCAAACGCCGCCAACTCAAATACAGCCCAGCCGACACTGTTTTGATGGCGGTGCTGCCAGCGAGCTGTTCCCGAGGAACGCGACCAGCGAGCCGGATCCCCGGCGGGTGCTGGCCTTACAGCGCCTTGACCGCGCCGAGCACCTTCGCCAGCGAATCCTTGGCATCCCCGAACAGGAGGGTGGTCTTGGGATCGTGGAGGAGCTCGTTCTCGATCCCGGCGAATCCCGGGCGCATGGAACGCTTCAGGAACACGACCTGCTGGGCCTGGACCACCTCCAGGATGGGCATCCCGTAGATCGGCGAACCGGGAGAGGACTTGGCCGCCGGGTTGACCACGTCATTGGCGCCGACCACCAGCGCAATGTCCGTGGTCGCGAACTCCGGGTTGACTTCCGCCAGCTCCCGCAGCGACTCATAGGGCACGTTGGCCTCGGCCAGCAGCACGTTCATGTGGCCCGGCATGCGTCCCGCCACGGGGTGGATGGCAAAGACCACCTCCACGCCGCGGGCGGACAGGGCCTCGGCGAGTTCCGCCACGGTGTGCTGGCCCTGCGCCACGGCCAGTCCGTAGCCGGGAACAATCACCACGCGCTGGGCATAGCCGAGCTGGACGGCCACGTCCTCCGGTGACGAGGAACGCACCGGCCGGTCACTCAATGCGGTGGAACCCGCCGTCGAGCCGCCCTTGAACGCCCCGAACAGGATGCCGGCGACTCCGCGGCCCATGGCCGAGGCCATGACCTTGGTCAGGATGGTGCCGCTGGCGCCAACAAGCGTTCCCGCGACGAGCAGCAGGACATTCCCCAGGACCACGCCGGACGCTGCCACCGCCAGGCCCGTGAAGGCGTTCAGCAGGGAGATCACGATCGGCACGTCTGCCCCGCCGACGGGCAACACCAGGAGCAGCCCGGCCGCCAGCCCCAGGCCCAGCAGCGCGAGAGACCAGCCGAGCGACCCCGTCAGGACCACCAGCCCGCCCGAGACGACCGCTCCCAGCAGGACGGCCCCCATGACCCAGGGCATGCCGGGAAACATCAGCGGGCGGGTGCTGATGAGTTCCTGCAGCTTGCCCACAGTCACCGCCGAGCCGGCGAAGGACACCGCGCCCACCAGCATGGTGAAGACCACGGCCAGGCGGACCCACGGGTCCTCGTTGTGGCCAAGTTCCAGGACGGCGACCAGCGCGGCCGCACCGCCTCCGACACCGTTGAAGAGCGCCACCAGCTGGGGCATCTGGGTCATCTGCACCCGCCGCGCCACCGGGACGGCAACGGCGGAGCCGACGGCGATGGCGCCAAGGATGGGCGGAATGTTGTCCAGCCGCGCCGAGAGGAACACGGTGACCACGGCCAGGAGCGCCCCGGCGGCACCGATGAGGTTGCCGCGGCGGGCGGTCCGCGGCGTGCTGAGGCCCTTGAGCGCCAGGATGAAGCAGACGGCTGCCGCAAGGTAGAGCAGGGCGGTCCATTCGGCGGTCAGGAGGCTCATCGGACCTCCCCCGCGGCGCCGCCGGTGTGTCCGCCGCCGGAGTTCGCGTTGCTGATATGCCCGTCGCTGGTGGGTCCGTTGCCGGTATGCCCGTCGCTGGTGGGTCCGTTGCCGGTATGCCCGTCGCTGGTATGCCCGCCTGCTGCGGCGCCGCCGGCCTTGGTGGGGACGGTGCGCGCCGGGGTGCCTGACCGTTTGTGGGCGCTGAACATCTCCAGCATCCGGTCTGTGACCACGAAGCCGCCCACCAGGTTGACCGTTGCCAGAACCACCGCCAGCAGGGCAATGCCGAGCACCCACGGGTCGCTGGCTTGTCCGGCCACGATGATGGCGCCCACCAGGATGATGCCGTGGATCGCGTTGGCGCCGGACATTAGCGGTGTGTGCAGCTTGCTGGTGACCTTGGAGACCACTTCGAAGCCGACGAACACGGCGAGCACCACTACTGTCAGCAACGCGACCGGGCCCATCATGCCTCCGTTTCCAGTGCTGCTTCCAATGCTGCCGCGGTGGCGGCATGCCGCACGGCGCCGCCGTGGGTCAGGCAGGTCCCGGCGACCACGTCGTCCTCAAAGTCCGGGGCCACCGAGCCGCAGTCGGTCATGAGGGCGAGGAAGTTGCTGACGTTCCGGGCGTAGAGCCGGGACGCATCCGACGGCATGGCTGACGCCGCGTCCTGCAGGCCCACGAGCGTGACCGATCCGCCGTCGACCGGCACCTGGATGTCCTGGCCTGCGATCACGCCTTCGACGTTGCCGCCGGACTCCGCGGCGAGGTCGACGACGACGGAACCGGCCCTCATGCCGGCCACCATGGCGGTGGTCACCAGCAAGGGAGCGGGCCGGCCAGGTATGGCCGCCGTCGTGATCAGGATGTCCGCTGCGGCGACGTGCGGGGCGAGCAGGCTCCGCTGGCGTTGCGCCCGGTCCTCGCCGAGCTCACGGGCGTAGCCGCCGGTGCCTTCTGCCGCCGTATCAACGTCCAGGTTGATGAAGGTGCCACCCATCGAGGCGACCTCGTCGGCGGAAGCGGCCCGGATATCGTTTGCCGACACGCGGGCGCCAAGCCGCTTCGCCGTGCCGATCGCCTGCAGCCCGGCGACGCCGGCCCCGAGGACCAGTACCCGCACCGGCGGGATGGTTCCGGCTGCTGTCATGTACAGCGGGAAGAATCGCGGATACCGCACGGCGGCTTCCAGCACGGCGCGGTAGCCGGTGACCAGGGACTGAGAGCTGAGCGCGTCCATGGATTGTGCCCGGGAGATCCGCGGGAGCAATTCCAGGGCGAACGAGGTGATCCCGGCCGCTGCCAGCGCCCGGACGGCGGGCAGCTCCGATGCCGGCGATCCCAGGCCGATGGTGACCGTGCCGGGCCGGAGTCGGGCCGCTGTCTCGACCGTTAGCGGGCGGACATGCAGCAGGACGTCCAGGGCCTCGTACGGGAGCTCGGAGATCACCGTCGCTCCGGCCTCTTTGAAGGCTGCGTCCGCGAACCCTGCCTCGGTTCCGGCGCCGCTCTCCAGCAGGACATGGAGCCCGAGGGCCGTCAGCTGCTGGACCGTCTCCGGGGTGGCCGCAACGCGGCGCTCTCCGGTTCGCTGCTCTCGTCCGACACCGACCTGCACGGGCCACTCCTCTCGATTGCGTTCAGAGTAGGCATACCCCTGACGGTTTGGCGAGAGGCGGGCCCCGGAAGCCCGTCGGAGCGTCGGAGTCAGCGGCCGGGTGCGGCTCCCACTCCGCGGGGCCCGGTGGCGCGGACGGCAGCCAGCAGGGCTTCGACGATCGGAAGATCCGCGGGGATCCATGGCAGGTCCAGAACCTCGGCCGGGTTGCGGAGGTCCAGCCAGCGCAGTTGGTCGTGGTCCTCCAGCGGGCGGGGCTCTCCGTCGGCGAGCTCGGCGAACCAGACCCGCATGACCGCTTTCTCGTTAAGCGGCCAGCCGGCGGCGGCCTCCGCGGGCAGTTCGGTCCCGAGCCGGACCAGCACGCCCAGTTCCTCCCGGAGCTCGCGATGCAAGGCGTCTTCGGCTGCTTCGCCTGGCTCCACCTTGCCGCCGGGGAACTCCCACATGCCGGCAAACTGCGGGGGCGCCGTACGCCGCGCCACAAGGAGCTTTCCCGGTTCGGCCAGGGAGTCCACTACTGCGCCGCCAACGACGTCAATGAGTCCAGTCACGCCACCAAGTCTATGGTGACCGCTCGGCCGGGGCTCCGGCTACGGCGCCAGGCGCCGGGCGTCACGGCGGGGCAGGACCGGGACGGGCGTCACGGCGGGGCAGGACCGGGAGGCGGAAACCCGTGGCGGCCAGGTAGGGGACAATAGTGGAGGGACCGGCCGGACCAGCTGCGGAATATCCGGCGCCCCCTCCATGTTCTTTAAAGCATATTTATCTGGCCGACTCCTCCGGACTTTCCCGGAAAATCTCCCCGAAAAGACGAATGACAACCACCACACATGCCCCGGTATCGTCCAAGTCCGGCACCCGTCACCTTGCCCTGGCCATCATCGCCCTGGCGATGGGCGGCTTTGGCATCGGCACCACCGAATTCACCATGATGGGCCTGCTCAAGGAAATCGAGCAGGGCCTGAACATCAGCACCCCGGAGGCCGGCCACCTCATTTCGGCCTATGCCCTCGGCGTCGTGGTCGGCGCGCCGGTGCTGGCCGCCGTCGGGGCCAAGCTCCCCCGGAAGTACCTGGCGCTGGGGCTCATGCTCTTCTTCAGCATCGCCAACCTCAGTTCTTTCCTCGCCCCGGACTACGGTTCCATGCTGGTGTCCCGGTTCGCCGCGGGCCTGCCCCACGGCGCCTTCTTCGGGGTCGCGGCCGTGATCGCTGCTTCCCTCGTGGCGCCGACCAAGCGCGGGTGGGCCATTTCGATGGTCATGGCCGGGCTGACGGTATCCAACGTCATCGGCGTCCCCTTCGCCACCTGGCTGGGCCAGAGCTACGGCTGGCGGCTCCTGTTCCTGCTGGTCGGCCTGATCGGCATCATCACGCTCGCCATGCTGTGGAAGTTCGTGCCGTTCCAGAAGCCGCACGCGGATGCCAGCTTCCGCCGTGAACTGGGCGCGCTCAAACGGCTCCAGGTCTGGCTCGCCATCCTGGTCGGCATTGTCGGCTTTGGCGGTTTCTTTGCGACGTACACGTACATTGCGCACACCATGACCTCCGTGGCCGGGCTGCCCGCGCTGTGGCTGCCGCTGGTCGTGGCACTGTACGGAGTGGGCATGGTGGTGGGCAACATCGTTGGCGGCAGGATCGCCGACAGGTCTGTCATGGGCACCATCTACTGGGTGCTGCCCGCCACGGCGGTGGCGCTCGTGGTCTATGCCGTTGCGGTGCATTGGGCATGGTCCGCGCTGGTCATGGTGTTCGTGGTTGGCGCGGCCGGGTCCATGCTGGTTCCGGCCCTGCAGACCAGGCTCCTGGATGCTTCCCCTGACGCGCCGTCCCTGGCGTCCTCGCTCAACCATGCGGCGCTCAACGTCGCCAACGCCCTGGGCGCCTTCCTGGGCGGTCTGGTGATCGCCTGGGGCTGGGGTTACATCGCACCGGCACTTGTGGGCGCAGTCCTTGCCGTCCTGGGGCTCGGAGTCGCGGCCATCAGCGGCGCCGTGGAACGCAGGCGGCCGCTGGCGTCCTAGCCGCCGTTCGCCATTCAAACGCAGTGATCAAAAGAACGGCGGCCCCGTCCAGTTGAACTGGACGGGGCCGCCGTTTCTATGGTCTTTTCCGGGCGGTCAGGGGGCGCTGACGCGCTGCACGTCCGGTTCCAGGTAGATGACCCGGGCGATCGGGACCGCCGCGCGGATCCGGACCTCGGCGTCGTCGATCGCCTTGGCAATGTCCTGGCCCGAATCCGTGCGGGCGATGCTGATCTTGGCCGCGACCAGCAGCTCCTCGGGGCCAAGGTGCATGGTCTTGAGATGAATGATGCTGGTGCCGCCGGCTTCGATCGCGGTGCGGATCTTGGCCACGTCATCGCGCGTGGCCGACTCGCCCAGCAGCAGGGACTTGGTTTCCATGGCCAGCACCACAGCGATCGCGACGAGCAGCAGGCCGATCATCGCAGTGCCCAGGGCGTCCCAGATGCCGTTCCCGGTCAGGAGGGTCAGGCCCACGCCGAACAGCGCGAACACCAGGCCCACGAGGGCGCCGAAATCCTCGAGCAGGATCACCGGGAGCTCCGGTTGCTTGGCATTGCGGATGAACTTTACCCAGCTCTGCTTTCCCCTGAGGGGGTTGGATTCGATGATCGCTGTACGGAACGAGAACGACTCGGCAATGATCGCGCCGATCAGGACCGCGAGCGGAACCCACCAGAAGTCCCCCTCGATGGCGTGCGGGTGCTGGATTTTCCCCCAGGCCTCGTACAGCGCGAACAGGCCGCCGACGCTGAACAGCACAATCGAGACAATGAAGGCATAGATGTATCGCTCGCGGCCGTAACCGAAGGGGTGTTCGGGGCTGGCCTGCCGCTGCGCCCGCTTTCCGCCCACCAGGAGCAGCAGCTGGTTGCCGGAGTCCGCGAGCGAGTGGATCGCCTCCGCCAGCATGGACGAGGACAGCGTCAGGAAGTAGGCGACGAACTTCAAAACGGCGATGGTCAGGTTTGCGGCCAGGGCCGCGAGAATCGCCTTGGTACCGCCATTTGCAGCCACGTGAACTTCTCCTTATGGGGTTCTTCCGGGGTGGACACGGACACCGGAAGAACCCAGCGCCCACAAGGAATACCGTACCCGTTTCCGGGTCGCCGCCGAACCGCGAAAAGGGCCAGTGCGGCCACGTAACGATTGGGCATTCCCCTGCTGACAAGTAATCCGGCCTATGTTAGCTTGAAGCCATGTTCGGGATTCACAATTTGGATGCCGACAATTATGTAGGAGGAGACATGGGCTTTCTTGGCTGGATCATTCTCGGACTCATAGTAGGTGCAATCGTCAAGGCAGTTATGCCCGGCAGGGTCGGCGGCGGTTGGGTTACCAGCCTCGTGCTCGGCGTCGTCGGAGCAATTGTCGGCGGCTGGATCGGCGACCTTCTGTTCGGCGGCGGCAAGATGGAATTCTGGAATCTCGGTTCCTGGCTCCTGGCCATTGTCGGCGGCCTCGCCGTTGCGGGCATCTACGGCGCCATCACCGGACGCAACAAGACCACATAATTTCCCACTGCGCCGACCGCACACAGCGGATGCAGCGCCAGTAACAGTACGACGGCGGGACCCACCTTTCGGTGGGTCCCGCCGTTTGTTTGACGTGCTTTTACGTGAGGCGATTCGGCAGGAACGCGTTAGCGGCAAGTCCCTGCAACAGGCCCTTTGCAAAGTTCCTTACGTGGCCTGCTGGGAGCGGGCGCTGGCGTAGAGGCAGACGGTGGCTGCGGTGCCTAGATTCAGGCTTTCCGCTTCCCCATAGACCGGAACGGCCACCCGGTGGTCTGCCAGCGCGACCTCGTCCTCGGACAGGCCCTGGGCTTCGTTGCCGAAGAGCCAGGCGGTGGGCTTTTCGAGCGCGTAGACCGATTCGGCGTCCGAAGATCCCAGGCGTCGGGCCGCGTTTTCGTCCTGGAGTCGGTCCAGGTTCAGCTGGCCGTATCCGTCGGCGGCGAGCACGCCAATCCCCCGCTCCTTGCAGCGGGCCGCCACCTCCTCCACGTCTGCGCCGAGGACGATCGGCAGGTGGAAGAGGGATCCCGCCGTCGCGCGCACGGCCTTGGGGTTGTAGATGTCAACGCTGGATGCGGTCAGGATGACGGCGTCCGCGCCGGCCGCGTCGGCCGCCCGGAGCACGGTGCCGGCGTTGCCAGGGTCCCGGACCTGGCACAGCACGGCAATCAGCTGCGGGCCGGCGTCGAGGACCTGTTCAAGGCTCACGTCAAGGAAACCGCAGACCGCGAGGATGCCCTGCGGGGTGACCGTGTCTGCCATGGCGGCCAGCACTTCGTCGGTGGCGAGGTACGCCGTGGTGCCCTCGGCGAGTGCCTCCAGGTCCGGGTGCCGGTCCAGGCAGGCCTCGCTCGCGTAGACCTCATAGACGACGCCGGGCTGGCCCGCGGCAATCCTTTTCTGGTGCAGCGCCAAGGCCTCGCGCACGGCCTGCGGCCCCTCCGCCAGGAACTCGCTGCGCTTTAAACGCGCCGGGCGCCCGGCAAGTTGTGCCACCTTCCTCACCCGATCAGCTCGAGGATTGGAAAGTGCATTATCTTGCGGGCGCCCGGTTTCGTTCATATAAGAACCTTAGTTGCTTTCGTAGCCGGTTCTGGAACGAAGCAGTCTTTCGACTACGGCAGGAACTACTTTGCGGCCTCGGCGTCAGCCTTCTTGGCAGCAGGCTTCTTTGCGGGAGCCTTCTTGGCAGCCTTGGGAGCCGCGGCCTCGGCCTGGACGGCCGGAGCGGACGTGTCGGCGGGCAGCGAGTCCTTGGCGACCTTGACCAGCGCGGCGAAGGCGTTGGCGTCGGAAACGGCAAGCTCGGCCAGCATGCGGCGGTCAACCTCAACCTCAGCGGCCTTCAGGCCCTGGATCAGTCGGTTGTAGGTCAGGCCGTTGGCGCGCGATGCAGCGTTGATGCGCTGGATCCAAAGACGGCGGAAGTCGCCCTTCTTCTTCTTGCGGTCGCCGTAGCTGTACACAAACGAGTGCAGCAGCTGCTCTTTTGCCTTGCGGTACAGGCGTGAACGCTGTCCGCGGTAGCCCTTTGCGCGTTCGAGGATAACCCGGCGCTTCTTGTGGGCGTTAACCGCCCTCTTCACACGTGCCACGTGCGTACTCCTTAGAAAATTCTGATCCCAAGCGTCTACTGCCGGAACGGTCCGGCTGGCCTGAGAAGCCTTTTTGGTAGTTGACTGCTGCCAGGTGGCGAACAGTCAGAGAACTTGGAACTTAGATGCCGAGCATCTTCCGGATGACCTTGGCGTCGCCCTTGAAGACGATCTTGTCGCCGGCGAGGCGACGGGTCAGCCGCGAGGACTTGTGCTCGAGGTAGTGGCGGCGGTTGGCCTGCTGGCGGCGCAGCTTGCCGCTGCCGGTCAGCTTGAAGCGCTTCTTAGCACCACTGTGGGTCTTCATCTTCGGCATGGGAACCGATCTCCTTACGTATCCGCAGAAAAGTCTGCAGCTCTTTCGTGCAGCCGCCCCTGCAGGCGGCGTGCTGGTTGCTTGCTGCCGGACATTGCTGTCCGGCAGCCGTGAACTAGTTGGTCTTCTTGCTGCCAGGCTTGGCGGCAGCCCGGGGGGCGGCCGGCCGTGCGGCGGGCTTCGGCGCTGAAGGCCTCGGCACCGGCTTCGGAGCAGCAACCGGCTTCGGTGCCGCTGCCGGAGCCGCCGGAGCGGCTGCCTTTTCCTCGGGAGCCTTGGCTGCTGCCGCCGGGGCCGGAGCGGCCTTGGGAGCCGCAGGAGCCTTGGCTGCTGCCGGCTTCTCGGCCGCCTTTGGAGCCGCAGGAGCCTTAGCTGCCGCCGGCTTCTCGGCCGCCTTTGGAGCCGCAGGAGCCTTAGCTGCCGCCGGCTTCTCGGCCGCCTTGGGAGCAGCTTCCTTCGGTGCTTCCTGGACGGGAGCCTCCTCGGCTTTGGTCTCCTCGACCGGGGCCTGCGGAGCTGCCGTCTCTTCAACCTTGGTCTCTTCGACCTTGGTCTCTTCAGCCTTGGCCTCTTCGACCTGGGCTTCTTCGGCTGCGGGGGCTTCCGTTTCGGGAGCCTCCGCCGAAACGACGAAGCCTTCCGGCAGGAGGTCGGACAGCGACTGGGTCAGCGGGGCATTGCCACCGGAGACGTCGACGCGGCCCGAAGCCTTGGCCTCGTTCTCCGCCTTGGCTTCTGCGCGCTGCGTTGCGCGGCGGGCCTCCGCCTTGGCCTCGGCTTTGTTCTTCAGCGGGCCAACCACCATGACCATGTTGCGGCCATCGATCCGCGGGCTGGACTCCACCACACCAACTTCGGCGACGTCGTCGGCGAAGCGCTGGAGCAGTCGGATGCCCATCTCGGGACGCTGCTGCTCACGGCCGCGGAACTGGATCATGGCCTTGACCTTGTCACCGGCGCCGAGGAAGCGGAGCGCGTGGCCGCGCTTCGTCTCGTAGTCGTGGGTGTCAATCTTCAGGCGGAAGCGGATTTCCTTCAGGACCGTGTTGGTCTGGTTCTTCCGGGCCTCGCGTGCCTTGACAGCGGCTTCGTACTTGTACTTGCCGAAGTCCATCAGCTTGCACACCGGAGGCTTCGCCTGCGGCGCAACTTCAACGAGATCAAGATCGGACTCGGCAGCCAAACGCAGGGCATCCTCAATACGGACAATTCCTACTTGTTCGCCTGCAGGGCCGACCAGCCGCACCTCGGGGACGCGGATACGCTCATTGATTCTTGGCTCGCTAATGTTAAAGCTCCTGTGTTCGTGAGGGGTACTCCACCGGCAAAAAGAGAAGGCCCCCAATTGCCGGAGCAATCGAAGGCCTCGAGATCGGAGCTGCCAACCTCAGCGAGGGGCATGCACTTCCTGTGGACCTGAGTCCCAGGTAGCGCCCGACCAGTACCCGGCAACCTTGACTCCCGAAGGGAGGGGCTTCCCGAAGGAAGTTTCGCGGCTGACGCGGGTGGGAGAGATCTCCGCTTGCAAACTAAAGTCAACTCTACAGAAAGATGCCCGCTCAACGCACATGTGCGTCGCCGGGTGTCCCAAAAAAACGTGGATTCCAACTGACTTGGATTCAACTTGGATTCAAACTGCAAAATAGCGACATTTAGTCGGTCTGTGACAAGCTTACCAGCATGAGCACATCAGAGCGTAATTCCCACGTCTTCGAGCCCGCAGCCGCCCCGGCCGACGTCTCGGCGCAGATCCGCGACATCTCGGAAGTCCCCGCGATCGAGGTCATCACCACCGCCGCCGTCCACCTGATGAGCGCCGCCGCGGTAAAACTCGGCCTCGCAGCCGAGGAAAATGCCCAGGAACTCAAGGACCTGGACGAGGCCCGCAAACTGATCACCGCCCTGGCCGGCCTGGTGACCGCAGCGGCCCCGGAGATCGGCTCGCAGCACGCGGGTCCGTTGCGCGATGGACTGCGTTCGCTCCAGCTCGCTTTCCGCGAGGAATCGATCATTCCGGATGCGCCGGGCAAGGGCCCGGGCGAGAAGTACACCGGCCCGGTCAACTAGGCACAAACGTCAGCACCAAACCGGCGGCGGGCGGACCACTGAGGTCCGCCCGCCGCCGTCGTCGTTAACGCCCCCGGGCGCGCGCTGCCCGCGGCCTCAGCCCGGTCAGACCTGGGCGAGGCGGCGGCGGCGCACCTGCTGCAGGGCGAGCCCCACCAGGCAGAGGGCCACTCCGGCCAGTCCCACGGAGAAGAAGCCGGCAGAGGGGCCGATGACGTCGATGAACAGGCCCGCGAGCGGCGCACCCAGGGCCACGCCGCCGGTGAGTGCCGAACCGTACCAGCCCATCGCCTCGCCGCGCCGGCTCTCGTCAACAAGTTCGGCCACCTTTTCCGAGGCTGCGGACAACACCGGTGCGCACAGCAGACCCGGCAGCAACGAGAGCAGGCTGAGGGTCCAGACGTCGGTCGCGAAGGCCATCGGGATGGTCAGCGCGGACATCCCCAGCAACAGGAGGATCGGAGAAACGGGCCGGTGCATGGCGCCGTAGAGGATGCCGCCCACCACCGAGGCCGCGCACCAGAAGAGGAACACCATACCGATTTCGGCCTGGTGGCCGCCGGTCTGGAGAGCCGCAACGATGCCGACGTCGGTGCCGCTGAGGACCATGCCGGCACCGGCCGCTACAGCGAATACGGCTCCCACGGCAGCGGTGAACCAGCTGAAGTTGTGGATGACTCGGTGGCGCAGGCCGGAGCCCCGCTGGCGCCGTTCCTCGGCGGCGGCCGCCAGGGGTGCCAGTTCGGCTGCGGCCTCCTGCAGGTGGGCCGGCGCCGCGGCGACGATGGCGGCTTCCGCGCATTCCAGCTCCTGCGCCTCGAGTTCAGCGTCGGGGGAAGCGCTCCGGGTGGGCGGGTTGAACCACATGAGGAAGAGTCCCGAGACGGATGTGGCCACGCCCACGATGGTCAGGCCCAGGACGGACTGGCCGCTGGTGGCCACGACGGCACCGACTGCCGGGCCGATCATGAAGACCAGTTCGGTGGCGATGGCGTCCAGGGTGAAGGCCGTGCGGCGCTGTTCCCCGGGGGCCAGCACGCCCAGTGACTGCCGCACCACGCTGAAGATTGGCAATGTCAGCAGGCCCCCGACGAACACCAGGGGCAGCAGGACCTCGTAGGAGACGTGCGGCACGATCGACCAGATCACGGTCTCGGCGACGACGGACGGAATGAGCGCCTTACGCAGCCCCACGGTGTCGACCCGGCGCCCGCGCCAGGGCGCCCCCACGGCGATTCCGATCGTCATCACGGCTGCGGCTGCACCGGCAGCGGCGTAGCCCTGACCGAGGGTCAGGACGATGTGCAGGGTCAGCAGGACGCCCGCCGCCGAGTGCGGTATACGGGCGATCATCCCGACCAGCAGGAGCCGCCTGATGGGCCGGACGGCCAGCAGCTGACGGTAAAGCGCGAAGTTCACGGACTACATCCTTCTGGTACTGCCCACGGCAGCACCGGGGATGTCCCCCGTTGGGCCGTCAGCTATGGTGCTGCGCGCTGCAGCTTGACCTCGATCGAATCAACCCGCTCGGCAAAGATTTCATTCCGGGCCCAGGCGTTGTTGAGGCCGGCGACGACGGACTGCACGCCGGCGGCGTCGAGCCCGTCTTCAAGGTAGAGGACCACACGGAGTTCCGGGCCGGCTCCCCCACCGGGGAGACGCCTGCCATCGGCCGTGGCCGAGGCAACTCCACCCCCAGGATGAATTTCAACACGGCGGACCGCCGGAAAGCCAACTGCGCCTTCCCCGAGGGCACCGGCGAGATCCGGATCGGCATAGGACGGCGTCCAGGTCTTCTGCTGGGCGAGGGCCCAGACGGCCGGCCGGCGCACCACGAATGTCGCGTCGGAGCCGGGATCCAGTACCAGGAGCTGGGCGCCTTCCGCAACCGCAGACAGCGCGGCCCGGGCCGCGTACACGGCCACCGGCCTGGCCTCCGGATGCCACGCCTCCAGTGCCGCCGCCGAGGTGAATACCGGCATGGCGGTCCGCCCGTCCGGTGCCTTGAGCGTCACGAGGGCCATATCGGCCTGCTTGTCGCCGTGAAGTTCGTCCCCGCGGGGTCCAACAGCGCCTTCGTCCTCTTCGGCGAGCTGGGCGAGGATCGGCACGAACACCCGGGCGGTGGCCAGCGCGGCCACCACGGCCGCCTCGTCTCCCGTGCCCGCGGCGAGATCCGCCAGGGCCGCCAGGTAGCCGGCGTCGGCGGCGCCGTCGTCGTCCTCGAAGTTGTGGATCTTTGCGTCATCGCCGGACAGGCTGCGGCCTGCCCAGGGCTGGCCGGCGGAGTCCGTGGGCCCGCCGGCGCCGGCGAGGGCGGCCGCGATGTGGCCGGGCAGGTGCCGGACGGGTCCCGCTTCGGTGCCCGCCGGCAGTCCCGGCCCGGTTGGTTCGTGCGGCCCGGATGGTTCTTGCGGCCCGTGGGGGTGCGTCATGAGAGCTGACCGCCTAGCGGCGACCGGCGACGTCGAGGGCCTGGGGCAGCGTGAAGTTGCCGTTGTAGAGGGCCTTGCCGACAATGGCGCCCTCCACGCCTAGCGGCACCAGCGACCGCAGGACTTTCAGGTCCTCAAGGCTGGAAATGCCGCCGGAGGCTACCACCGGCTTCCCCGTCTTTTCGACCATCTGGCGCAGGAGTTCGACGTTGGGGCCCTGGAGCGTGCCGTCTTTGGTCACATCGGTGACGACGTACCGGGCGCAGCCGGCTTCCTCGAGGCGGCCGAGCACCTCCCAGAGGTCCCCGCCTTCCTTGGTCCAGCCGCGGCCGGCAAGTGTGGTGCCGCGGACGTCCAGGCCGACGGCGATCTTGTCGCCGAAGCGTTCGATCACCCGGGCCGTCCACTCCGGGTTCTCCAAAGCCGCCGTGCCCAGGTTCACCCGGGCGACGCCGAGGTCGAGGGCTTTTTCGAGGGATTCGTCGTCGCGCAGGCCGCCGGAGAGCTCGACTTTGATATCGAGCCGCCCCACGACCTCCCGCAGCAGTTCGGCGTTGGAGCCGCGGCCGAACGCGGCGTCCAGGTCGACCAGATGCACCCATTCAGCCCCCTGCTGCTGCCAGTTGAGCGCGGCCTCCAGCGGGGTGCCGTAGCTCGTCTCGCTGCCGGCTTCGCCCTGGACGAGCCGGACGGCCTGGCCGTTGACGACGTCGACGGCGGGCAGGAGCTCAAGTACGGGCAGCGGGGTTTCGGTGGTCATCGTGGGGTCCTCAGCTTGGGGATGGATACGTGGGAGCGCGGCGGGGTTGTCAGGACGCCGGCAGGGTCAGGAGGTAGGCGGCCAGGAGCGACATGCCGGCGAGGATGTAGAAGACGATCTGCACCCAGAGCGGACTTTTCTGCTGCCGGAAGGAGATCGCTCCGCCAACCAGGAGGCCGGCGAGGCCCATCAGCACCAGGGACCACATCTAGGCGGTCCGTTCCGGGGCGGCCGACTGTGCCGGGGCTGCGGGGCCCAGGCCCTGGACCCAGTTGCGAAGCAGCCGGGCGCCGGCGTCGCCGGACTTCTCCGGGTGGAACTGGGTGGCGCACAGCGGGCCGTTTTCCACGGCCGCGATGAACGGGGCTCCGTGGTCGGACCAGGTCACCAGCGGCGCCGCCATCCGGGGCTGGATGACGTCGAAGTCCCAGTGCTGGACACCGTAGGAGTGCACAAAGTAGAAGCGCTCGCCCTCTACGCCGGCGAACAGCTTGGACCCTTCGGGGGCAGAGACGGTGTTCCAGCCCATGTGGGGCACGACGTCGGCGGGCAGCAGTTCCACCTTGCCCGGCCACTCCCCCATGCCTTCGGCTTCCGTGCCGTGCTCGACGCCGGCCTCGAAGAGCACCTGGAGTCCGACGCAGATGGCCAGCACCGGCCGGCCTCCGGCGACGCGGCGGCCAATCATGCGGATGGCGTCAACGGCCTTGAGTTCGCGCATGACGGTTTCGAAGGCGCCGACGCCGGGCACAACCAGGCCGTCGGCATTGAGGACATCTTCGGGCTTGGAGCTGAGGACGACGTCGGCGCCGGCCCGTTCCAGCGCACGGACGGCGGACCGGACATTCCCGGAGCCGTAGTCCAGCACGGTAACGGTGGGCTTGCCTTCCGGGGACACCAGTTTGGTCCCGGCGGCGGGGTCGATGATGGCCCCGTCGCGCAGTACCGGGCCGGTCACAAGGCGCCCTTGGTGGACGGGATGCCCTCGACGCGGGGATCCGGTTCCACGGCCGCGCGCAGGGCCCGGGCAAAGGCCTTGAACTGGGCCTCAACGATGTGGTGGGGGTCGCGCCCGGCAGTGACGTTCATGTGCAGGCAGATCCCGGCGTGCAGCGTGATTGCTTCAAAGACGTGCCGGGTCAGGGAACCCGTAAAGTGGCCGCCGATCAGGTGGTATTCCTGGCCTGCCGGCTCCCCGGCGTGGACCAGGTAGGGACGGCCGGAGACGTCGACGACGGCCTGCGCGAGGGCCTCGTCCAGCGGAACGGTCGCCTCGCCAAACCGGCGGATCCCGGCCTTGTTGCCCAGGGCGGTCTTCAGCACCTCGCCGAAGGTGATGGCCACGTCCTCGACGGTGTGGTGGACATCGATGTGGGTGTCACCGGTGGCCTTGACGGTCATGTCAATCAACGAGTGCTTACTGAGGGCCGTCAGCATGTGGTCATAAAACGGGACCGTCGTGCTGATGTCCGAGACGCCGGTGCCGTCCAGGTTGATCTCGACCAGCACCGAGGACTCACTGGTGGTCCGTTCCATGCGTGCGGTCCGGCCCTCGGCGGCGGTGGATCCTGGGTTGCTCATGTAAATGTGTCCTTTGGAAGAAGGCAGGGGTGTTGGGCGGTCTGGCGGGACGCTCGGGCTCCCCACCAAGTCTAGGCCTGCGGCTTTGCGGAGCCTGTCAGGATGCGTTCAAGGGCCTCGAGGAAGGCTGTGGTTTCCGTCTCAGTGCCGGCGGTCACCCGAAGGTGCCCCGGAATGCCGACGTCGCGGATGAGGACACCGGCCTCGAGCAGGCCTTTCCAGACCTCGTGCGGGTTCTCCAGCCCGCCGAAGAACACGTAGTTCGAATCCGAGGCGGCCGGCCGAAGGCCCAGCCGGATCAGCTCCGACACGATCCGGTCGCGTTGGCGCTTGATGTCCTCGACGTCCGCCATGAGTACCACCCGGTGGCGCAGGGCGGCCAGGGCGGTGGCCTGGGTGATGGCGGAGAGGTGGTACGGCAGGCGGACCAGGCGCAGCGCGTCCGCGACCTCCGGGGCCGCGGCCATGTAGCCAAGGCGTGCGCCGGCGAGGGCGAAGGCCTTGCTCATGGTGCGCGAAACGATGAGCCGTTCCCGGCCCGGCAAGAGTGTGAGGGCACTGGGCGTGCCGTCGTGGGCGAACTCGTGGTAGGCCTCGTCGACGATCACAATGGTCTGGCTGGCCTCACCGGCGTCGTAGACGGCCTCGACCACGTCAAGCCCAAGACCGGTACCGGTGGGGTTGTTCGGGGAGCACAGGAAAACGATGTTGGGCTGGAGCTCGCGGACCTGCCGGGCCGCCGACTCCGCGCTGAGCCCATAGTCTGCCGCGCGGGCGCCGACGATGTACTCCGTGTCCGTGCCCGATGCCAGCAGCGGGTACATCGAATATGTGGGAGGGAACCCGAGGGCCGTCCGGCCGGGGCCACCGAACGCCTGGAGGATCTGCTGAAGGACCTCGTTGGAGCCGTTCGCGGCCCAGATGTTCTCCGCGTCCAGGCCGTGGCCAAGATATTCGGCGAGGGCAATACGCAGTTCGGTGAACTCGCGGTCCGGATAGCGGTTCAGCCCGGCGGCGGCGGCGCTTACGGCCTCGGTAATGGCCTCGCGGACATCGGCAGGGACACCATGGGTGTTCTCATTGACATTGAGCAGGATGGGGACGTCCAGCTGGGGCGCGCCATAGGGACGCAGGCCGCGCAGATTGTTTCGGAGGGGCAGTCGGTTGAGGCGCTCAAGCTGGTCAGTCACGTGACCAGTTTAAGTGGTAGCGGGACGGGCCCTGAAACTGTGACGCCCGCGACGGCACAAGAGGCCAGGTGGATGGAGCTACTTTGACGGCACGAACAGCTGCTGGCCCGGCATCACACGCGCGGCGTCCAGGTTATTCAGCTGCACGATATCGGCAACGACATCGCGGGGGTCGCGCTCCGGGGCGACGGAGCCCGCAATGGCCCAGAGGGACTCCCCCGGCTGCACTGTCACCGAAACGGTGGGCGTCAGCGAGAGCTGGTCCGCGGAATCCGCCGCTTTCGCGGGGGCGTTGAGGAATCCGCTGAACGAGAGGATGAGCGCCGCCAGCAGGATCAGCGGGACGCCAAAGAAGACGAAACGTCCGCGACGTGTGAGCCGCAGCGGCGGCTGCTTCCGGCTGACCGAAGCAACGGCACTCAGACCCTGCACCGCGGCCGGTGCCGCGGAAGGCCGCCGGCCGGCGCCAATCGGGTACACGTTGCCGTGGCTGCCCTGGCCGATGTTGCCGTGGCCGATGCTGCCGTGACCAGTGACGTTGTGACTCGCACGGCGCTGCTGATTCGTGACGCCATGAACAAAAGTGCCGTGAAACGCGCTTGAAGCTGACATGAACTGAGCCCTCCTGGACCATACGGTGCCGCCCGGCGTACTCCGCGTACTCGCCGCCAACCGACCGAACCTTCGAACATAGAACCGAACATTGCCTTCGGAGCCGGAGCTCCGAACTCGAACACATATTCGAACCTTGCTTGTTCTGTTTTAGCACTTACTAACGAACGATGTCGAGACTCGCTAGAACAAATGTTTGAAAAAGCCTTGCAGCTGGCCTATTTTTGAGGGACAGGACAACCACTTGTGACTCGAACACTTGCGACTCGAACTTTTACGACTCGAACATCGCCGGTTGATTCGAACATTGGTAGTTGATCAGCAGGGTCTGACATTTTCAGGCCGGAAGTTCCCGGTGACCAGACATGGCGGCCGGGCGGAACGGAAAGGCATTGGCGAACATGGCAGCACAAGCCACCGGCGGCAGGGCCTCCTCGCGGAGCCCACAACCCGCACGGGCCCCCAAAAGCCTCACCGTCCGGCAGAAGAAAATTCTGGAAACCATTCAGCGCTCCGTCACGGACAACGGCTACCCGCCCTCCATGCGCGAGATCGGTGACACCGTCGGCCTGGCCAGCCTGTCCAGCGTGACCCATCAGCTCTCCCAGCTCGAAAAGCTTGGCTACCTGCGGCGCGACCCCAAGCGTCCCCGGGCCATGGAAGTGCTCATGCCGCTGACCCTGGATGAGGGGACCACGGCGATTTCGGGGGTCGAGAAGTCCAGCGGCCTGCGGGCCGTCGGCGGCCTCTCGGTCACCGAACTCGCCAGCGCCACCGACACGGCAATGGTGCCGTTCGTCGGACGCATCGCCGCCGGCGGGCCGATCCTCGCGGACCAGGTGGTGGAAGACGTCATGCCGCTGCCCCGGCAGCTCGTGGGCCATGGCGAACTCTTCATGCTCAAGGTCGCCGGCGACTCGATGATCGATGCCGCCATCTGCGACGGCGACTGGGTGGTTGTCCGGCGCCAGGGCGACGCCGTGAATGGCGACATCGTGGCCGCACTGCTGGACGACGAAGCCACGGTCAAGACCTTCCGCCAGCGGGACGGCCACACCTGGCTGCTGCCGCAGAACACCCAGTACGAACCCATCCTGGGCGACCACGCCGTCATCATGGGCAAAGTCGTCTCGGTTCTCCGCTCCCTCTGACGGCTGCGGCCGGGGTCATCCCGGACCACGTACATCCAAAGAACACCTGCACCCAGAAAAAGGTCCCCGCCGGTAATCCGGACGGGGACCTTTGCGTTTTCTGGTCCGCTGGCTGCGCGGCCGCCTACTTGGCGGCCTGTCCCGACTCTTTGGCGAGCCGCTCCAGGGCAGCCATGGCAATCGAGGAATCGGTGGTCGGCCAGAACGGGGGCAGCGCGGCACGCAGGAATCCGCCGTAGCGCTCGGTGGACAGCCGCGAATCCAGTACGGCCACCACGCCTTTGTCCGACGTCGAGCGGATCAGCCGGCCTGCGCCCTGCGCGAGGCGGATCGCGGCGTGTGTGGCGGAGACGGACATGAAGCCGTTGCCGCCGGCCTGGGCGACGGCCCGGGAGCGCGCCGTCATCAGCGGATCGTCCGGCCGCGGGAAGGGAATCCGGTCAATGACCACCAGCCGGCAGGACACGCCAGGGACGTCGACGCCCTGCCAGAGGGACATGGTTCCGAACAGGCACGTGTCCGGTTCGTCGGCGAACTGGCGCACGAGTGCGGTCATGGTCGACTCCCCTTGGCACAGGATGCTGATGCCCAGCCGGGGCCGCATGGCCTCGGCTGCGTCCTCGGCCGCGCGCCGTGAGGAAAACAGGCACAGGGCACCGCCGCCGGACGCGCGGATCAGCTTCTCTAGTTCGTCCAGCGCTTCAGGGGATGTCCCGCGCCCGGGTTTGGGCAGGTGCCGGGCGACATAGAGGATGCCCTGCTTCGGATAGTCGAAGGGCGATCCGACGTCGACGCCGGTCCAGCTGGGGGCGCCGTTGCCGACCAGGCCTAGGCCGCCGGCGGCAGGCTCGAAGGCTGCGCCGATGGCCAGGGTGGCCGAGGTCAGGATGACGGTGTGCTCGGCGAACAGGCCCTCACGCAAACGCCCCGCGACGCTCAACGGGGCAACATTGATCAACGCCGGCGCGCTCTCGTCGGGCTGCGAGAAGCCCTGTGCCGGGTCGAAGGTGCTGTTGCGGGAGAACCACACGACCTCGCGGTTTTCGCGCGCGGCCAGGAGGCGTTCGCAGAGTTCCAGGATCACCATCAGGCGCGAGCGGGCGAGCTGGCGCCCGCCGTCGGCCGTCGTGGAACTGTCCCCCTTCGAGTCGGACAGTGCGGCGCGGCAGGCGTCGCGCAGCTGGTCGATGCAGTCCAGCTGTTCGGAGTTCAGGCCGTTGGGCATCAAGCCGCTGGGGACGCCGTCTATGGCCAGTTCCAGGTGTGCGGCGGCATTGTTCAGCGCGTCCACGGTGATGCCCGTGTGCTTTCGGGCCCCGGATGCTGCGGCGTGCACCATCGCCACGGAGAGTTGGCCGGAGACCGCGCCCGTGACCCGGTCCTGAAGTTCGTGGGCCTCGTCCACCACCACCACGTCGTACTCGGGCAGCACCGCCAGGCCTTCGAAGGCGCTCACGGCGAGCATGGCGTGGTTGGTGACCACGACGTCGGCGTCGGCAGCGTTCTGCCGTGCCAGTTCGCTAAAGCATTCGGCCGCGAGCGGGCATTTCTGCGCGCCCAGGCACTCCATGGAGGTGACCGAGACCTGACGCCAGGCTCGGTCCGTGACGCCGGGCATGAGCTCGTCGCGGTCCCCCGTGGCCGTCTCCTCGGCCCACTCACGCAGGCGGACGACTTCTTTGCCCAGCTGGGAGGACGGCCCGCCAAGTGCCGCCGCGAAGTGCGGGACGCTGGTGTCCTCGCCGAGGGAAAACAGCTGGCCCTCGGACGGCTCTTCGGACGGGAAGCCGCCCTCGAGCTTGTGCCGGCACACATAGTTGGACCGGCCCTTCACCAGGGCGACCTTCACGGGCCGCTCCAGGGCGGGCGTAATGTTCTTGAGCAGCCTGGGCAGGTCCCGCCCGACAATCTGCGTCTGCAGCGCCAGGGTCGCCGTGGAGACCAGGGTGGGCTTGTTGCTGGTCAGCGAATGGGCGATCAGCGGAATCAGGTACGCCAGCGACTTTCCGGTGCCGGTTCCGGCTTGGACCAGCAGGTGGTCGCCGCTGTCAATTGCGCGCACCACCTGCCGGGCCATTTCGTGCTGCCCATCGCGGCTCTGGCCGCCCATGCCGGACACGGCACGGTCGAGCAGTTTGATGACAAACTCCTCGCCGGCCGCGCCCTCGGTCGCATCCGCGTCGGCGTCGTCCGCGCCATCGGTTGCGTCGGCGTCCGCAGCTTCAGCGTCAGCCCTGGTCACCGCAGCCTCAGTCATTGCTGATGAAGGGATCCAGTTCAGCGGCGAGTCCTTCGCGCACCATCACCACGGCCCGCGTACCCGTTTCCTCGTGGTCGAGGCTGAGGATCTCGGCGTCGGTCTCGTGGAGCTTGCTGAGCAGGTCCCCGCGGTTGTAAGGGATCAGCAGTTCAAGCTTCACGCTGGGCCGCGGAATGCCGTCGCTGATGGCCTTGAGCAGCTCCGGAATACCTTCACCGGTGCGGGCCGAGACCACCACGTGGCGCGGCTCGCGCTGCTTGAGCCGCTCGACCACGAACGGGTCCGCGGCGTCGGCCTTGTTCAGCACGATGATTTCCGGAACCTTGCGCGCGTCGACCTCGCTGAAGACGCTCCGGACGGCCGCGATCTGGCCCTCCGGATCCGGGTGCGACACGTCCACGACGTGCAGGATCAGGTCCGAGTCGGCCACCTCTTCCAGCGTGGAACGGAACGCCTCCACGAGCTGGGTGGGCAAGGACCGGACAAATCCCACGGTGTCCGCCAGGGTGTACCCCAGCCCGTCGGCCGTTTCGGCCTTGCGGACGGTGGGGTCCAGGGTGGCGAACAGGGCGTTTTCCACCAGCACTCCGGCGTCGGTCAGCCGGTTCAGCAGCGAGGACTTCCCGGCGTTCGTGTACCCGGCGATGGCTACCGAGGGGACGGCATTACGACGGCGGTTGGCCCGCTTCGTTTCCCGCGCCGGCTTCATGGCGGCGATTTCGCGGCGCAGCTTGGCCATCCGGGTGCGGATCCGGCGGCGGTCCAGTTCGATCTTGGTTTCACCGGGACCACGCGAGCCCATGCCGGCGCCGGCGCCGCCCACCTGGCCACCGGCCTGGCGGGACATCGACTCGCCCCAGCCACGCAGGCGCGGCAGCAGATATTCGAGCTGGGCCAGCTCCACCTGCGCCTTGCCTTCACGGCTCTTGGCATGCTGCGCGAAGATGTCCAGGATCAGTGCCGTGCGGTCGATGACCTTGACCTTGACGATGTCTTCCAGGCCGCGCCGCTGGGACGGGGCCAATTCGGCGTCGACCACGACGGTGTCGGCGCCGGTAGACATCACGATGGCTTTCAGTTCCTGCGCCTTGCCGGAGCCGAGGAAGGTTCCGGGATCTGGCTTGGCCCGCCGCTGGACGAGCCCGTCGAGGACCTCCGATCCGGCGGTCTCGGCGAGGGCAGCAAGTTCGCGCAGGGAGTTCTCGGCATCCGCGAGGGTGCCTTCGGTCCAGAGGCCGGCCAGGACGACGCGCTCAAGGCGCAACTGCCGGTATTCGACCTCGGTGACGTCTTCGAGTTCGGTGGACAGACCCGCCTTGCGCCGCAGCGCATGGCGTTCCTCGAGATCCTGCTGGTCGCCGTCGAAGTTCGTGTACACCTCGTCCAGGCGGGAGATGGCCTGCGCCTTGCCGAGTACCGACTTGAGGCCACTGACACCCGGACCGCCCGCTTCGCCGGCGGCTCCGGAGCCGGCGCCACGGCCTGCACCAGGGGCGGGGGTGTCCTTGGAAAGGATCCGGTCGATAACAGCCTGGATCTCCTCAGGACTCATGTCCTGGGCTGCTGAATCGGGTCCGGTGTTGGGGTGGCTGGTCATGGTCTCCTTTAAGGGTTCGGCACTTTCAGAATAGTGCCGATTGTTGCTCTGTGGGGCGGTATTCGCGCTGGGCTGACGGCGAGGGGTCATTCGGGCCTCCTGGAATGCCCGCGGCAACGGTACCGGAGGGCAGGGCTGGCTCCGTGCGGAGCGGTGGCTGGATGGGGAATGGGGCGTCTATGCGCCTGGCTGTGGGTAGGCACCGGGAACGGCCGTGGGGACACCGTCTCGTGAACACACCGGGGTAGCCACCATCCGCAGAGCGGCCCCGGAACGGGCCAAGGAGGTCAGCGGGCCAACGGCGCACAGTGTCAGCGAAACATGGTGGCTGGGAAGGCGGCTGGATTCCAAGTGGTTCGGGCACCCGCGGTGAGAAAGCTCACTCTTGCGTTGGCGCACTCAGCGGAAGGCATGTACCTGCGTCGCTCCGGAGACGGGCTAAGACCCGTGCCGGCTACTTGGAGATCAAGATCATGTTTCAGCCTAGCAGACGCCCTCGCGCACCTTCGGTTTCCCATTCAGGCGCGGCGCCAACTAATCTGGCCCATTATGGAGTCTGCACACTATTTCAGCGCCCAGCCGGCCGGGCCTTTTACCCGCAAGCCGCTCACCGTGGAGCTTGCCGGTGAAACGCGCCGGTTGCAGACCTCCTCAGGGATCTTCAGCCCGGACGGGATCGACAAGGGGACGGCCGTGCTGCTCGCCGACGTCCCTGCGCCGGCGCCGCAGGGAAACCTGCTGGATATCGGCTGTGGCTGGGGACCAATCGCGCTCACCATGGCCATGCGTGCACCGCATGCGCACGTCTACGCGGTGGACGTGAACGAACGCTGCGTGACCCTGACCAACGAAAACGCCGGGCTGCTTGGGTTGGGCAACGTCAGCGCCAGCACGCCGGACGCCGTCGATCCTGAGCTGCGCTTCGCCACCATCTGGTCCAACCCGCCTATCCGGATCGGCAAGGATGAGCTTCATGCCCTCCTGCGCCTGTGGATTCCCAAGCTGGCGCCGGGCGGGTCGGCCTGGCTGGTGGTCCAGAAGAACCTCGGCTCCGACTCGCTGCAGCGCTGGCTGGCGGCCGAGCTGGACTCCAGCTTCAGCGTGACACGGGAGAGCACGTCGAAGTCGTTCCGGATCCTGCGGGTCAGGAAAGCGTCCCACTAGCCACGATCACGGCCGGGCCGCTGAGTTCGACGTGTTCGTGCCCTTCCGGACCCACGAAGAATTTCACCCCGACGACGCCGCCGGGAACGTGGACGTTCCACACGTCCGGTGCGCCCTGGCCGGCCCAGTGCCGGATAGCGACGGCGGCGGCGCAGGCGCCGGTGCCGCAGGACTGGGTCTCCCCCACTCCGCGCTCGTGGACCCGCATGGTGATGGTGCCGGTGCCCTCATGGACCAGTGGTTCGGACGGCACGACGAATTCGACGTTGGTGCCGTGCGCCGGCGTTGGATCCACTCGGGGGGCGGTGAACAGCTGGGTGGCCTCGAGTTCGGCGGTTTCGGCCAGGGCCACCACGGTGTGCGGGTTGCCCATGCTGACCGAAAGGGCTGGCCGTGCGACTTCAAGCCCGTCGGCGCTGACCAGCGAGTCCATGGCCCGTGCGGTCGCCTCGCCGGGGAAAATAAACTCCCAGGGGCCCATGTCCACGGCGTAGCCCGCGGCTGTGCGGACGATCGTCTTGGCACCGCCCCGGGTTCCAATGACGAGGGACTCGCCGGCGGGAAGGTCCACGAGGCCCTCGGCGATGAGGAAATGCACGAAGACGCGGACGCCGTTGCCGCACATCTCAGAGAGCGAGCCGTCGCCGTTGCGGTAGTCCATGAACCACTCGGCGTCCGGGTGGGCGGTCAGCAATTCCTGTCCCTCAGCCAGGAACCGGGAAGGGACGGCACGGATCAGGCCGTCGCCGCCGATGCCGCGGTGCCTGTCGCAGAGCGCCGCGACGTGCTCGGGGCCAAGCGACAGTGCGCCGTTGGGGTCGGCGATCAGGACAAAATCGTTGCCCGTTCCGTGGCCTTTGGAAAACTTCAGACCGCTCAGGGCTGCGGTGTCACCGGCAGTACGGTCAGCGGCTACGGCTTGGGATTCGTCCATGGTCCAAGGTTACCGTTCCGCCCTCCCAGCTCCGGTACCGTGACCGGGACGCTACGCCGGAGGCGAAACAGGTGGCGTCCTGCCCGCTGAGTCCACCACAGCGTCGTTCAAACGCCGGGGGAAGAACCAGCACCCTTCAACACAGCACCATTCAACACAGCGCCGGTCACCACAGCGTCCTTCAACACAGCACCTATCAACACAGGGCAGCGGCCCGTGCCACCAGGTCGGCATCCTGCCAGCCCAGCCACGTCACCCGGGGATCGGCGCGGAACCAGGTCAACTGGCGGCGCGCGAACTGCCGGGTGGCGATGATGGTTTCGTCCGCGGCCTGCTCCACGGTGGAGGCACCGTCGAGCACCCGGAGGAACTGGGCATAGCCGAGGGCCCGGGGCGCGGTCCTGCCGTCGCGGAGACCCGCGGCGTCCAGGCGGCGCACTTCGTCCAGCAGCCCCCGGTCCACCATGGCGTGGACGCGGTGCGCGAGCCGTTCCCGGAGCAGTTCCCGGTCCACGTCAAGTCCGATCTGGACGGCGGGCTGGAAATACTCCCGGGCGGGCATGAAGGAGCTGAACGGGCGCCCGGTGAGCTCGAAGACCTCCAGGGCACGGATGACCCGCCTCGCGTCACCGAGCCGGCCCGCCGACACGGGATCCACCGCTTCCAGCCGCTCCCGCAGTGGTGCGGGTCCCGCGGTCGCCAGCTCCGTCTCGAGCCGGTGGCGGATGTCCGGATCCGTGCCGGGGAATTCCAGGACATCGAGGGCGGCCCGGACGTAGAGCCCCGATCCGCCGGCCAGGATGGCCCGTTTCCCGCGGTCGTGGATGTCCGCGATCAGGGAACGCGCCTGCTGCTGGAAGTCCGAGACGCTCGCTTCTTCAGTGACGTCCAGAATGTCCAGGAGGTGATGCGGCACGCCCCGGCGTTCGGCGTCGGTGATCTTGGCGGTACCGATGTCCATGCCGCGGTAGAACTGCATGGAATCGGCGTTGATGACTTCCCCGTCGAGCTCGAGTGCGAGCGAGACGGCCAGGTCTGACTTGCCGGACCCCGTAGGCCCGACGACGGCGATCACCGGCGGCGCGGCTGGGGCGGCGGCTGGGGCGGCGGCTGGGGCGGCGGCTTGGGCGGCAGTTTCGGCGGCGGTCTGCGGGCCCGGCACGGCGCTAACGGCCGCGGACCGGGAGGCTGGGCATGCCCAGCGATACGCCGGACCTGCCCGCGGCGCTGGCCGGGGCCGGGGCGCCGCAGGAATCGGCCTGGGAACGGTCCCAGGCATCACCGGCACGGGACCGGCGGAGGCTGTAGTCCTCTGCCGAGGCGGGGTCGGAAATGAGGTGGAACGCCGCCGCTTCAGTGATGGTGACGGTCACCAGGTCGCCGGGCCGGGGTGCTTCGGCGCCGGCGGGTACGGAGAAGTGCACCAGCCGCTGGTCCTGGGAACGGCCGGAGAGGCGGTGGGTTTCCTCGGCTTTGCGGCCAGACTGTGCTGTCACCATGACCTCCACCCGGCGGCCGAGCTGGCGGGCGTTTTCCTCTGCCGCAATCCGGTCCTGCAGGGCCGTGAGGCGCTCAAAGCGTTCCTGGACCACGGCCTTGGGCAGCTGGTCAGGCAGGTCCGCGGCAGGGGTTCCGGGTCGCTTGGAGTACTGGAAGGTGAAGGCGGTGCCGAACCGGGACTTCTCCACGACATCGAGCGTGGCCTGGAAGTCCTCTTCGGTCTCGCCGGGGAACCCGACGATGATGTCCGTGGAGATCGCGGCGTGCGGGATCTTCTCGCGCACCTTGTCCAGGATGCCGAGGAACTTGGTGGAGCGGTAGGACCGCTTCATGTCCTTGAGGACCTTGTCCGAGCCGGACTGCAGGGGCATGTGCAGCTGCGGCATGACGTTGTGGGTCTCGGCCATGGCGTCGATGACGTCATCGGTGAAGGCTGCGGGATGCGGGCTGGTGAAGCGGACGCGCTCCAGGCCTTGGATTTCCCCGCACGCGCGCAGGAGCTTGGAGAACGCCTGGCGGTGACCGAACTCGACGCCATAGGAATTCACGTTCTGGCCCAGCAGGGTCACCTCGATGGCGCCGTCATCCACGAGTGCCTGGATTTCGGCCAGGATCTCCCCCGGGCGGCGGTCCTTTTCCTTGCCCCGCAGGGCCGGGACGATGCAGAACGTGCAGGTGTTGTTGCAGCCTACGGAGATGGATACCCAGCCCGAATAGACGGAGTCCCGCTTGGTGGGGAGGGTCGACGGAAAGACATCCAGCGACTCGAGGATCTCCAGCTGGGCCTCGTGGTTGTGGCGGGCCCGGTCCAGCAGCGCCGGCAACGCACCGACGTTGTGGGTGCCGAACACGGCGTCCACCCATGGCGCCTTCTTGAGGATGGTCTCCCGGTCCTTCTGCGCGAGGCATCCGCCGACGGCGATCTGCATCCCGGGGTTGGCTGCCTTGACCGGGGCGAGGATGCCGAGGTTGCCGTACAGCTTGTTGTCTGCGTTCTCCCGGACGGCGCAGGTGTTGAAGACCACGACGTCGGCCAGCTCACCGGCGGACGGAACGTAGCCTGCGGCCTCCAGCATGCCGGCCATCCGCTCGGAATCGTGCACGTTCATTTGGCAGCCGAAGGTGCGCACCTGGTAGGTGCGGGGCTGGGCGGGCCCGGAATGGTCCTCGGTGGCAGCTGTGTCGGCGCTGGATGTTGCAAGCGCTGCTGGAGAGGGCGTGCCGGCTGCTGGGGAGGGAATGGTAAAACTCACCTGTTAAGGGTAACGGGTCGGCGCGGGCCTGCGCTGACTCCTGGATGACTTCTGATCGGCGGCCCTAGTCCCAGGCTTCAGTCCCAGGCTCGCCGCGGCCGGCGACGGAATCGAGAACCTCTCCGACTATCCGGAAGGCGAGCGAAGGCTGGTATCCCTTGCGGGCCAGCATGGAGGCGAGGCGGCGGGTGATCTTGTCGCGCTCCGCACGGTCCTCGGCGCCGGTGAAGCCCCGCAGCTTGCGCTCCACGAGTTCACGGGCCGCGGCCTCCTCGTCGGCGTCGCTGAGTTGATCCAGCGCGCCGGCAGCGGTCTCGGCGTCGATGCCCTTGTCCGCAAGTTCGCGCCGCAGGGCCCCCTTGGCGAGCTTGCGCGTTTGGGACCGGCCGCGGACCCACATATCAGCAAACTCTGCATCGTCAACCAGGCGCACTTCCTCGAAGCGGTCCAGCACGGCCTCGGCGACGTCCTCCGGAATGTTGCGCTCGGCCAGCTTGCGCGAGAGCTGCAGACGGCTCTTGGGCGAATTCGTCAGCTGCCGCAGAACGATGGACCGTGCCACCGCCGCGGGGTCGGCGTCCCGGTCCTGCTCGGCGGGCGGACCCGCGCCCGGGGACCCTTCTGCGGACTGGTCGCCGCCGCCAAAGCCAGGGGCAGGATTCCGTGGTGGGAATCCTGCCCCTTTGCGCCGCCGGCCGTTAGAAGCCGTCAACGGCCTTCAGCTTCGGTGATTCTTCGGTCTCGGCGGGGGCCTTCACGCCCACGCCGAGCTTTTCCTTGATCAGGCGCTCAAGTTCGGCCGCCAGCTCCGGGTTGTCGCGCAGGAAGCGGCGGGAGTTCTCCATGCCCTGGCCCAGCTGATCGCCGTCGTAGGTGAACCAGGAGCCCGACTTCTTGATCAGTCCGTGCTCGACACCCATGTCGATAATGCCACCCTCACGGGAAATGCCCTGACCATAGATGATGTCGAATTCGGCGATCTTGAAGGGCGGTGCCATCTTGTTCTTGACGATCTTGGCCTTGGTGCGGTTGCCGACAGAGTCCGCGCCCTCTTTCAGGGTCTGGATGCGGCGGACGTCGATGCGGATGGAGGCGTAGAACTTCAGCGCCTTACCACCGGTGGTGGTTTCCGGGGAGCCGAAGAAGACGCCAATCTTTTCGCGCAGCTGGTTGATGAAGATGGCCGTGGTCTTGGTCTGGCTCAGGCGGCCGGTGATCTTACGGAGGGCCTGGCTCATCAGGCGGGCCTGCAGGCCCACGTGGCTATCGCCCATGTCGCCTTCGATTTCCGCGCGCGGAACCAGGGCCGCGACGGAGTCGATGACGATCACGTCAAGGGAGCCCGAACCGATGAGCATGTCCATGATTTCCAGTGCCTGCTCGCCGGTGTCCGGCTGGGAGACCAGGAGCGCGTCGGTGTCGACGCCCAGTTTCGCGGCATATTCCGGATCGAGGGCGTGTTCGGCGTCGATGAAGGCCGCGATGCCGCCCAGGCGCTGGGCGTTGGCAACCGCGTGGAGCGCGACCGTGGTCTTACCGGATGATTCCGGACCATAGATTTCCACGACACGGCCGCGGGGCAGGCCGCCAATTCCCAGGGCGACGTCCAACGCGATGGAGCCGGTCGGAATGACCTCGATAGGCGCACGGACTTCGTCGCCAAGGCGCATGACCGAGCCTTTACCGAACTGCTTGTCAATCTGGGCAAGCGCTGCGTCGAGCGCCTTCTGGCGATCCGGGGCTGCGGCCATGATTCACACCTCTAATACTTTCTCGCTGTGGAGTGGCCTTGGAGGCCCTTCGTCTGTCATCACTGACGCTACTGGCCCCCTCCGACAAAGTTGCCGGGAGAACCGTGTATGTGGAAAACACGTGAGTGAAAACGCTCTGAAAAAAGCATATCCCCATCCGAACAGATATTCGAACAAGTGTGCGGCGTGTCAGGCGTTAGCCCATGCCGGCGGCGTCTCGGGGGTCAGCGGGGTCCTGCGTTGTCGCGGGGCTTGACGTCCCGGCCGAGGCGGCGTTCCTGCGGGACATCCTGGACATCGCACACGGCAAGCCAAACCTGGCGGGGCGGGATGCCGGCGCTGAGCGCCTGGTCCGCCGTGCGGCCGCCGACCCCGGCCAGGACCAGCGAGCTGCTCAGGACGCGGGAGTAGCCCGCGCCGAACTCGTCGTCCATTAGCCGCCAAAAGTCACTGATTCGCACCAGTAAAGTCTCTCACGGCGCGGGACTCTAGAATGGTTGCCATGAGCAACCCAACTGAGGCCGCGGGAGATTCGCATCCCGGAAATGCCGGCACAGACGCCGCCCTGGACGCCGTCGAGGACCAGCTGAGCCTGCTCTGGCGCCGGGGCCGGTCGATTTCCCATCAGCTCTCGCGCCAGGTCCACCCGGACATGGAGCCGGCCGCCTACGGGCTGCTCAGCGTGATCCGCAAGCAGGGCCCCATCAGGCTGACCGAGCTCGCCTCCTGCATCGGCGTCGGCAAGCCTTCGGTAAGCCGGCAGATCGCCTTCCTCGAGGGTCTCGGCCTGGTATCGAAGGAGGCAGACCCGCTGGACGGGCGGGCGCAGGCCATCCGCCTGACCCCCGAAGGCGAGGAGCGGATGCACCAGGTCCAGGACGCCAGGCGCGAGGTCTTCCGGGAACGCCTTGCAGAATGGCCCGCTGAGGAGCTGCAGGCTCTTGCCATGTACATGGCGAAGCTCAATGCCACCTACGAACGCGACGGCTTCCCCCGGGACGAGCCCGTCTGATCTATCCGCCCCGGAACGCGGCATCACGCCCGGGAGACGCCAAGGACCCCCGGCCTGGGCCGGGGGTCCTTTCTTAGGTCTTAGGTGGGTTGGCGGCTAGCGTGCTCCGGAAAGGAGGCCCTTCGCCAGCTCGTCGTTAAGGTCGGCGTTGAGCTCTCGGTCGAGGTCGCGGCCATAGCGCTGCGCGAACTCCTGCGGGACGGTGTCCGGAACGGCGACACCTTCGGCGACCGCAACGCGGTCGCTGACTTCGCGGAGCATGCTCGAAAGCGGAACATCGAGGGCCGAGCAGATCGAGGACAGCAACTCAGAGGATGCTTCCTTCTGGCCGCGTTCCACTTCACTCAGGTAGCCCAGGGAAACACGGGCACTGTGCGAGACTTCGCGGAGCGTACGGCCTTGGCGCTGGCGGACATCGCGCAGGACATCACCGATTTCGTGACGAAGTACAACCATCTTGCGCTCCTTCTGTTCGCTCTTTGCCTGATCGGCGAGGCCCACATCCTTCCAGCGGACAACGCCGTTTACGGATACGGGCTGCTTTACCATCTGTATCGCCTTGCTCCTCGTACTGTCGAGTCCGCCGGTGGGGGCGGACTCTGCTGATGATTTCATCCTAGGCGCCTCCCTTATTTGGAAGCGACACAATGTAACAACTATTCGGAATCAACTTTTGTTCCCGGCAACTTTACGCCGGGTAGCCTTCGGAAGATAGGGCTTCAAGCAGGCGTTCCAGAGCCGCACCGCACGCGAGGGCGCGGATCTCGGCGCGGGTCCCCTCGAATGAGTAGGGGTACGACGTCGAGCCTCCCGCCGTGGCGATCCCGATAAAGACCGTGCCGACGGCTTTGCCGTCGTGCGATTCGGGCCCGGCGACGCCCGTGGTGGACACGCCGATGTCGGCCCGGCAGATCCGGCGCGCACCGTCGGCCATGGCCGCGGCGACTTGGCCGTCCACGGAACCCACGGCGTCGAGCAGCTCGGCAGGGACGCCCAGGACATCGGACTTGACCGAGTTGGCGTAGGACACCACGCCGCCCTGCAGCATCCCGGAGGCGCCGGGGGTGTCGGCCAGCACGGCGGAGATCATCCCGGCGGTGAGGGATTCGGCGGTGGCGGCCGTCATTCCGCGGCCGATGGCGCCGGTCACGGCCTGCTCCGCCAGGCGGTGCAGATTGGGGTGGAGATTGGGGTGGAGATTGGGATTCGGATGGTTCATGGCTTGTTCTCCCCTATCCGTTCTTTCGCTGCCCTGATGCCGGCAGCCCGCAGCTTGAGGGCCTCGATGACGTATTCGCCGCCGGTCCACAGTGTGATGGCCACGGCAGCCATCATCACAATGAACGCCACAACGCCCAGCCACGGAGCAAGTGATGCCAGCGGGAGGACGTAGAGGAAGATGGCCACCGTCTGCACTACGGTCTTGAGCTTGCCGCCGCGCGAGGCCGGAATGACGCCGTAGCGAATCACGAAGAAGCGAAGGGCGGTGATGCCCCACTCGCGGACCAGGATCAGGATGGTGACCCACCACGGCAGTTCGCCGAGCAGGGAGAGCATGACCAGCGCGGAGCCGATCAGGAGCTTGTCAGCGATCGGGTCGGCAATCTTGCCGAAGTCGGTGACGAGGCCGCGGGACCGGGCGATGTCGCCGTCGAGCTTGTCTGTGTAGATGGCGACTGCGAATACGACGGCGGCCGCCCAGCGCCAGGGGCCGTTCTGGGCGTGCAGCCCCGGTGCGTCGAGGATGAGGAACCAGACGAAGAATGGCACCAGCACTATCCGCAGCATCGTCAGGATATTCGGCAGGTTCCAGATCTGCGAGGTGGACCCGGCGTTGGCTTTGGCGCTATTCACCTTCTTAGGCTACCCGCTTCCCTCGCTAGCGTCCGGTGAGCGACCAGGCGTCCTCTGAGCCGTCCTCGTCGGAGCCGCCGTCGGCGCCGTCGTGGTACTCGATGGCCTGGGTGCGGTTCTCTAGGTCGGCCGCCACGAGGTCCTCCGCGTAACCGCCCTGGGCGATGTTCGCATTGGCGTTATCGCTCAGGGCCGCCGTCTGGGAGTCGGCGGCGGCGGGCGCGTCGAGCCCCTTCATCGCGGCCAGCACGGCGGCGAGGTCGTCCGGTTTGACCAGCACGTCGCGCGCCTTGGAACCCTCGGAGGGGCCCACCACTCCCCTGGACTCGAGGAGGTCCATGAGGCGGCCGGCCTTGGCGAAGCCGACACGAAGCTTGCGCTGCAGCATCGAGGTCGAGCCGAACTGGGTGGTGACCACGAGCTCCGTGGCCTGCAGCAGCACCTCGAGGTCGTCCCCGATGTCGTCGTCGATCTGCTTCTTTTGCGCCTCCGGCGCGACGTCGTCTCGGTAGACGGCCTTGAGCTGGCCCTTGACGTGTTCGACAACCTTGTGGATCTCGGACTCGGTGACCCAGGCGCCCTGGACGCGCATCGCCTTGGATGCACCCATCGGCAGGAACAGGGCGTCGCCCTGGCCGATGAGTTTTTCGGCGCCCGGCTGGTCCAGGACCACGCGGGAGTCGGTGACGGAGGACGTGGCGAAGGCCATGCGGGAGGGCACGTTCGCTTTGATCAGGCCGGTCACGACGTCCACCGACGGGCGCTGGGTGGCGAGGACCAGGTGGATGCCGGCCGCGCGGGCCAACTGGGTGATGCGGACAATGGAGTCTTCGACGTCGCGCGGGGCGACCATCATGAGGTCGGCGAGTTCGTCCACGATCACCAGCAGGTACGGGTAGGGCTTGATGACGCGCTTGGAGTCGACCGGCGGGTGGACCTTCCCGGCCCGGACGGCCTTGTTGAAGTCATCGATGTGCTTGAAGCCGTAATTGGCGAGGTCGTCATAGCGGGCGTCCATTTCGCGGACCACCCATTGCAGGGCCTCGGCTGCCTTCTTCGGATTGGTGATGATCGGCGTGATGAGGTGCGGGACCCCTTCGTAAGCCGTGAGTTCCACGCGCTTCGGGTCCACCATGACCATGCGGACCTCGTCCGGTGTGGCCCGCATCAGGATCGAGGTGATCATCGAGTTCACGAACGAGGACTTGCCCGCGCCGGTGGCACCGGCCACCAGCAAGTGCGGCATCTTGGCGAGGTTGGCCACGACGTAGCCGCCCTCGACGTCCTTGCCGACCCCCATGACCATGGGGTGGTCGGTGCGGCGGGCGTTCTGGCTTCGCAGCACGTCGCCCAGGGATACCGTCTCGCGGTCCGTGTTGGGAATCTCTATGCCGATGGCGGACTTGCCCGGGATGGGGCTGAGGATGCGCACATCGGAACTGGCGACGGCGTAGGAGATGTTCTTGGACAGGGCGGTGACGCGTTCCACCTTGGTGCCCGGGGACAGCTCGATTTCATAACGGGTCACGGTGGGACCGCGGCTGAAGCCGGTGACCTGCGCTTCCACGTTGAACTGGTTGAGGGTCTCGGTCAGCGAGGCGACAATCGCGTCGTTGGCCTCGGTCCGTTCCTTCGGGATGGACCCGGGCGTCAGCACGTCCGACGCCGGCAGCGTGTAGGTGACGTCGCCGGCCAGAGACAGCTGTTCGGTGCGCTGCGGAATCGGGGTGGGCAGGGGTGCCGGCGCGACCGGGTTCGCCGGAACGGCCGCGGCCACGGCGGCGGCATTGAGTGATCCGGCGGCCACCATTCCGGGAGTAACCAGCGGAATGGCCTCGGTGGCGCCCTCGCCGCTGGACCCCGCGGCACCGGCCGCTGATGCTGCTGCGCCCAGGCCCTGGGCGGCCTTGATCTTCTCGACGGCGATCTCGGCCTGGGTGGGGCGGCGGACGCCGGGAGCGACATCGGCCGCGGCGCCCGACGGCGTTTTGGCCCCCTTCGCGCCCTTGGCGCGGGGCGCGTCGCCCGCTTCCTCATCCGCGATGAGGGCACGCTCGAACGCCTCATCGCCGACATAGCCTTCCAGGCCGGACTCGTCCTCCTGGTCCTTGCCGAAGAGGCGCTTGCGCCTCTTCTTGGGCGCGGCCGGGGCGTCGTTCTCGTACAGGTAACTGCGGTCGTGCCGGTCGTCGGCGTCGTCGTCCTGCAGGTCGATGCCCATCAGGTGCTCGTACGCGTCCCGCAGCCGGCCCGGGATGGCGCCGAAAGGAGTCGCGGTGACGATCAGCAGCGAGGTGAAGGCCAGCAGGCCGTATACCACCACGGGGACGGCGGGGTGCAGGGCCGCAAGCGGGGCTGCGGCGAGGTAGCCGAGCATGCCGCCGGCCCTGCGCAGGCCGTCGAAACCGTCCGCGACCGTCGGCTGTCCGCCGATGATGTGGGCCAGTCCGGTCCCGGCGAAGGTCATGATGAGGAAGCCGATGCCGATCCTGTTGTTCCCGCGGCCGTCGTCGGGCTGGCGGAACAGGCGGAACGCGCACACGAACAGCATCAGGGGCAGAAGCAGGGCCATCCAGCCGAACGTGCCGTTGACGATCGCGAAGATGAGATCGGGGAGCCAGCCCTGGAACCCCCACCACGCGAAAGTGGCGACAAATATGGCCAGGGCAAGGTTGAACAGGGCGGCGCCGTCCCGGCGGTCCTCCGGTGCGAGGTCGCTGACGTCGTGGCCGACCCGCCGGATGCCCGCGCCGATCACGTGGGCGACACCCAGCCAGGCGCCGGCCAGCACGCGTACGACCCAGGGCTGGCGTGCCTCCACCGCAGGCAACTGCCGCGTCCGCGCCGTGGCTGTTGTCCTACCTGCCGTGGTCCGCGGCCGGGCGGATTTGGATGCGGCGGGACTGGACCCCCGGCCGGGAGAACTGCCTGATTTGCCGCTTGAGTTTCCTCTAGGCGCGGAAGAAGTACGAGTCGCCATACCCGCCACGGTACCGGATGCCGGCCAGAAAACCCCGAATTTCCGGGGCGGCCGGGATCATGTTGCCGGCCGCCGCAACGGGAAACGGCCTCCCCCGCCTGCCTCAGCCCTTAGGCTGCGGCTGGCCGGGAAGGCCGTTCTCCAGGCATGTGCCCGGTACGCAGAAAGTACTTACGCCCGGCGAACCACCTGAGGCTTACACCCGGCGAACCACCTGAGGCTTACGCCCGGCGAACCACCTGAGGCTTACGCCCGGCGAACCACCTGAGGCTTACGCCTCAAGGACCACCGGGATGATCATGGGCTTGCGGCGCAGCTTGCGGTTGACCCACGTGCCCACGACGCGTCGGACAACCTGCTGGAGCTGGTGCGTCGTGTGGTCCGTGCGGTTCTGCACGGCTTCCTCGAGGGCCTCGTTGATCTTGGGGATGATTTCGTCAAAGACGGAATCGTCTTCCGCCACGCCGCGGGCGTGGATCTCCGGACCGGACACCACCTTGCCGGTGGCGCGGTGGATGACGGTGATGATCGAGATGAAGCCTTCATCGCCGAGGGTCTGGCGGTCCTTGAGGTCGGCTTCGGTGACTTCGCCCACGCTGGAGCCGTCAACGTAGACGAAACCGACCTCGACCTGGCCGACGATGTCTGCCTGGTGGTCGCGCAGGTCGATCACGGTGCCGTTGTCCGCGAGCAGGATGCTTTCCTCCGGTACGCCGGATTCGAGGGCGATCTTGCCGTTGGCAATGAGGTGGCGGGTCTCGCCGTGCACCGGCATGGCGTTGAGCGGCTCAAGGATGTTGTAGCAGTAGAGCAGTTCACCGGCGGCGGCGTGGCCGGAGACGTGCACCTTGGCGTTGCCCTTGTGGATGACGTCGGCACCGAGCTTCAGCAGGCCGTTGATGATGCGGAAGACGGCGTTTTCGTTGCCCGGGATAAGGCTCGAGGCGAGAATGACGGTGTCGCCCTCGCCGACGACGACGCGGTGGTCGCCGTTGGCCATGCGGGACAGGGCCGCCATGGGCTCGCCCTGGGAACCGGTGGACATCAGCACCACGCGGTTGTCCGGGAGGTTGTCGATGTTCTTGATGTCGACCAGGATCCCGGCCGGCACCTCCAGGTAGCCAAGCTTCGCGGCGATGGCCATGTTCCGGACCATCGAGCGGCCCACAAAGGCGACCTTGCGGTTGTGGTTGGCGGCAGCATCGAGGACCTGCTGGACGCGGTGCACGTGCGAGGAGAAGGAAGCGACAATGATGCGCTTGGAGGCCTGCCCAAACAAACGGTCCAGGGTGGGGCCGATTTCCTTCTCGGCGGTGGTGAAGCCCGGGACGTCGGCATTGGTCGAGTCCGACATGAACAGGTCCACGCCCTCTTCGCCCAGCTTGGCGAAGTGGCGGAGGTCGGTGATGCGGCCATCGAGCGGCAACTGGTCCATCTTGAAGTCACCGGTGTGCAGCACGGTGCCGCCCGAGGTGCGGAGGAACACGGCCAGGGCGTCCGGGATGGAGTGGTTGACGGCGACGAACTCGCATTCGAAGGGGCCGTACTTCTCGACCTGACCCTCGACGACAATCTTCGTGTTGGGCTTGATCCGGTGTTCCTGCAGCTTGGCCTCGATGAGGGCCAACGTGAGCTGCGAACCCACGATGGGGATGTCGGCGCGCAGGCGCAGGAGGTAGGGGACGGCGCCAATGTGGTCTTCGTGACCGTGGGTCAGGACGACGGCGACGATGTCCTGGAGGCGGTTCTCGATGTAGGAGAAATCGGGCAGGATCAGGTCGACACCTGGCTGGGTCTCCTCGGGGAAGAGCACCCCGCAGTCAACGATGAGGAGCTTGCCATCGATCTCGAAGACGGTCATGTTGCGACCGATTTCCCCGAGTCCGCCGAGCGGCACGATCCGCAGGGTGTTCTTCGGGAGACGCGGCGGCGTGACAAGGCCGGGAAGGGCGGTTTGGGTCATAGTGCACTACTTTCCAGGCAGATGCCGGGCTGGTTCTTAACGATCAGGAGTGGCTCCGGATCAGGAAAAGACCATCCCCGCTTCCGCCAAATCCTCGCGGATGATTGCGATCTCGGCCTCGCCCGGCTCCACGAGGGGCAAACGGACAACCGAGTTGGGCAGGACTCCCTGCCACTTAAGAACCTGCTTGGCAGCGACAGCACCCTGAATGTGGGTCATCACTGCGCGGACCACGGGGTCCAGTTCGAAATGTATGGTGCGGGCGGTAGCAAAATCGCCTGCAAGGGCGGCATCGATCAGCGCGCGGAACTGCCGCGACGCGACATGCGCGGAGACGCTGACCAGGCCGACGGCGCCGGCGGCCATCCACGGCAGCGTGAGGCCGTCATCGCCTGAGTAGACATCAAGATCGGTGTTCGCCAGAACCCGTGTGACGGCGGCGAAATCGGCCTTCGCATCCTTCAGGGCAACGATCTTCGGGTGGTCGGCGAGCCGGATCATGGTCTCCGGCTCGATGGCCACGCCGGCGCGGCCAGGAATGTCGTAGACCATGACGGGAAGGTCCGCTGCGTCAGTCACGGCCTCGACGTGCGCCTGGATGCCGGCCTGGCTCGGCTTGTTGTAATACGGCGTGACGATCAGCTGGCCGTGGGCTCCCGCCTTGGCGGCGCGCTTGGCCATCTCAATCGAGTGGGACGTGTGGTTGGTGCCGGTTCCGGCAATAACCTTGGCCCGGTCGCCGACGGCCTCGACAATAACGCGGAAGAGCTTCTCTTTTTCGTCGTCCTCGAGCGTCGAGGTCTCGCCCGTGGTGCCGGAGATAACGAGGGCATCATTGCCGTCGTCGACGAGCTTGCTCGCCAGCTCCGCTGACTGCTTGTAGTCGACCTCACCGTCCGAAGTGAAAGGAGTGACCATGGCAGTCACGAGGGTCCCGAACGTGTAAGAGCGAATATCAGAGTCAGCCATATGAAAAACGTTACCTTGTCCGCGGCATGTTAGGACAATGGCGGCGGTGTGACGAACGTCAAACTCGCCCGCCCCCGCGTCACGTTTCCGCCGATTGTCCCGGCTCAGGGCCGCCTAAACCGCGTCAGGACACTGTGTTGGAGGGTTGCCGTCAAGACCTCGGTGCCGGTGCCATGGGCCTGCCGGAACGAAAGCCCGTCCGGACCCCAGAACCCGCTCAGCCCGCAGGAGGCTCCGAGCGGCGTGAGCCCCGCGAGGTTGGCCAGGACGGAAAACATCCGGTTGTCCATGGCCCGGGCGCCAAGATGCAGTCCCAGCCGGTGGTCGTCGCCGGCCGTGTAGAGAGCCGAGACGGCGTAAATGTCCGCACCGGCAGCGGCGGCCCATTCGGCGTGGCCGGGGCGGGCGGCGTCGAAGCAGATTGCCAAGGCGACCTTCCAGCCGTCAATCTCCAGGACCGCGGGATGGCTGGCGGCAACGAAGAGATCCCGTTCCGCACCATGGAGGTGCGTCTTGAAGCTGGCGTCGATGACGCCCGAGGGATGGACGGCGAGGGAGGCCAGCCGCGGCCTGCCGTCCTCCTCCTTGAACGCGGCTCCGACCACGGCGGTAATTCCGGTGTGCCGGCAGATTTCCCGGATGCCGTCCAGCCGCGGGTCAGCCGCGTTCACCCACTCCTGCGGGCCCTCCAGTAGGTCCAGCCGGTACCCGGTCAGGGAGAGTTCGGGAAAGATGACCAGCCGGGCCCCGTGCGAGTCCGCGTCCTCGATCAGCCGGATGTGTTCGGGTACGTTCGCGGCAACGCCGCCATCCAGGGCCTCGTACTGGACGACGGAAAGCGTCAGATCAGTGATTGAGCTAGTGGTCACCCTGCCATCCTAGGCACCTCCTCTTTCGATAATCAGAAACTGCGCCCCAGGTCACACCGGCGACTAGCCGGCTGCACAGACCGGCTGTTCAGGCCGGCTGCTCAGGCCGGCTGCCGCTCACACCACCTCAGGTCGAAGCGGCAGCCCCGCCGGAGGGTGCCGCAGGAGCCGAGCAGTAGCGCTCGACGGCGGTTTCCCGCAGGACCTCCGCCCACGCTGCAAGGCGCTGGGCCGCCCGCACGTAATGGAACAACTCCGTTGGCGTGAGGGCATCCAGGTCTGTTTCGGCCAGCCGCCGCGCCAGTTCCGCTCCCGGCGGCTGCATGTCCAGGGCCGTTCCTTCGCTTCCCCACTGGACATCCTCTGCCGGCTCTCCGGCGACCAACCGGCGGAAGAGGAAGTCCACCACGCCCGGGCTCATGGCCTTGAGGACTCCTGATACGGCTTCGCCGCCGCGGGAAGGTCCCCCAGGTGGGGCGCTGTTCCGTTCCGGGCCGGCGAATTGCCGATCCGGACTTTCCCCACCCGTCAGTTCCCGGCCCGTCACGGCCTGACCTGGGGATGCTTTGCCTGTTGACTTTGACTCCCGGCCCGGCGATTCCCGCCCCGAAGAAGTTCCGCCTGAAACCTCTCGGCCTAAAGACTGCCGGTCTGAAGACTGTCGCCCTGAAGACTTTGGGGTCAGGAATGTGGGCTCGGAGGCGTTGTTCATGCGCTCACTGTATTCGAACATATATTCGAACACAAGGCTTTCCGGGGGGAGGAATTGAAGCTGCGGCCCGGCCGAACATGAGACCATCAGAAGATGGCCACGCGCGGAACACCGACTGCTTCCCGGACCGTCAGGGGCACTTCCTCCGGCGCCCGGCTGGTCGGCATTGACGCCGCCCGCGGGCTCGCGTTGCTGGCCATGATGGCCACCCACGTGTTGGCCACGTTTGAGTCGAACCCGCAGCTGACCCCCACCTGGATCGGGCTTGTGTTTTCCGGGCGGGCAGCCGCCCTGTTCGCGGTGCTGGCCGGTGTGGGTCTCGCCTTATCGACGGGGAAGCAGCAACCGCTGGAGGGCACCGAGCTGCGGGCGGCACGGCGCGGCATCGCCCTCAGGGCGCTCGTGATCGGCGCCGTCGGGCTCTCCCTGGGCGGGCTGGAAGTCAACATCGCCATTATTTTGGTTCACTACGCCGTCCTGTTCCTGTGCGTGCTGCCCTTTGTCGGGCTCGGCCTGAAACGCCTGCTCGCATTCGCCGCCGGCTGGATCCTGGCGGCCCCCGCCTTGGCCTACCTGCTGCGGCCCTGGCTGCTGTCCGCCGACCCCCCGCTGCGGCTGGGGCACAACCCCGGCTGGGAGGACCTGGCCACACCGGCACGACTGCTGGGCGACATCTTCCTCGCCGGCTACTACCCGGTCCTGCAGTGGATCGCCTATCTCCTGGTGGGGCTGGCGATCGGACGGCTGGCGCTGTCCAAAGCAGCCGTGCCGTTCCTGCTGGTGGCCGCCGGGACCGCAGTGGCCGTCAGCTCCAAGTGGCTGGGGACAGTCATGATGGAGGACTGGGGCGGCCGGCGCGCACTGGAGGCACAGATCGGCGATCCCGCCTACCCGCTGGAGAGCCTGCTGCAGGTCAACCTTGCCGGCGTCGAACAGTCAGGCTCCGCGTGGTGGCTGGCCACCAGCGCACCGCACGCGGGAACCACGCTGGATCTGTTGCACACCTCGGGGGTGGCCGCCGCCGTGATCGGCGCGTGCCTCCTGCTGGGCCGGCTGGGCGAATGGGTGGAGCTTGACCTGCTGCTCCCGATCCGTGGAATCGGGGCCATGACTCTTAGCCTGTACACGGCCCATCTGTGCATCATGGCGGCCCTCCACGATCAGCCGCTGGCGCCCGGATGGACCGTGGAGGGCGTGTACTGGGCGCAGGCGCTCGGAATGCTGCTGGTCGGCGGGGTCTTCGCGGCGCTGGCCTGGCGGGGGCCCCTGGAGTGGGTGACCCATGCGGCCAACCAGGTGGGCCGCTACCAGCCGGCCCCCATCCGCCAGACATCCCGCTTCCGCTAGGTCCAGGTGCCGGCAGGTCCAGGCGCCAATTACCGCGGCCGCGCCTCAGCTTCCCGCTTCAGCCAGGTCTAGCTGTTGCCAGGTCTAGCTATCGCCAGGTCTAGCCGCTGCCGGGTCCTGCTATCGCTGGGTCCCGCTACGGCTTCTGGGCCTCTGCTCGGAACATCCGGACGGCGTCGCGCATCGAGGCACGGGCCCGCTTGCGGTCTCCGGCGGCGTCGTAGGCACAGCTGAGCCGGAACCAGGAGCGCCAGTCATCGGGGGCGGCTTCCGCTTCGGCACGGTACTTCTCAAATTCGAGATCCGCTGCTTCGCGGATGATCCGGCCGGCGGGCGTGCGCGGCAGCGTGTCCTCGGGCAGGCCCCCCTCGGCTTCGAGGATCTTCGCCAACCGCTCGGTGCGGGCACCAAACAGCAGCTCCCGGATCAGCGCCCAGGCTCCGATGACCGGCAGCACCAGGTAGGCGACGCCGATTGCCTTGGCCACGAGGCTGGGGTCGGTCATCAGGAGCACGGAACGCTGAAGGGACACCACCAGGTAGAACACGAGCAGCAGGGTGACGGCACCCACCCAGATCTTGGTGCGGTTGGCTTTCAGGGCAGTCAGAGCAGCGGACACGGGACTCAGATCCCCAGGTCCAGGTAGCCGTCGAGCCCCATGGTGAGACCGGGGCGCGCGGTCACGTTTCGGATCCCCAGCAGCACGCCCGGCATGAACGAGGCCCGGTCGAAGGAGTCGTGGCGGAACGTCAGCTGCTCCCCCGGACCGCCCAGCAGGACTTCCTGGTGCGCGACCAGGCCGCGGAGCCGGACGCTGTGGACCCGGACGCCGTCGACGTCGCAGCCGCGGGCGCCCGCGAGCTCGGTGGTAGTGGCATCCGGGCTGGAGGGCACTCCGGCGGCGGTCCGCTCGGCCGCGATCAGCTGGGCCGTTCGCACGGCCGTCCCGGAGGGGGCATCCACCTTGTCCGGGTGGTGCAGCTCAATGATTTCAACGGAGTCGAAGTACTTGGACGCCTTGGCGGCGAAGGCGGAAGCCAGGACCGAACCGAGGGCGAAGTTCGGGGCGATGAGGACACCGACGCCGGGGCGGTCGGCAAGGAGTTCCTCCAGCCCCGCGAGCCGGCCGGCATCCCAGCCGGTGGTGCCCACCACGGCGTGCATGCCGTGCTCGACGGCGAACCGGACGTTCGCCTCGGTGCTTTCGGGGACGGTCAGGTCCACCACGATCTGCGCGCCGGAGCTGACCAGCGTGTCCAGGGAATCGTTGCGGCCAAGGGCTGCGACGAGCGTCAGGTCCGCGGCGGCGTCGATGGCTTTCACGGCTTCGGCGCCCATGCGCCCGCTGGCGCCCAGCACGGCGACGGAGAGTTGTTCGGTCATGCCATCAACCCTACCGCCGGGGCCGTCGCCTTCCTGAACCGGCGGCCCGGGTTACAGACCATCCCCGCCCGGGCTCCGGCCGCCCCCTTTCCTAGCCTGTCAGGCTGGATTGACGAAACTAGTCTGTCAGTCTAACCTGACAAGCATGGAACCTGACGACCTGTCCGCGCATATTCATTCGCTTGACCCCGCGGTCGGCCTGCGGGCGGTCGGCGCCCTTCATCGCCTGGCGGAACAGGTCGAGGCAGCGCAGGTAAGGGCAGCCCGAGAACAGGGCTGGACCTGGGAGCAGATCGGGGACGCCCTGGGCGTCTCGAGGCAGTCCGTCCACGCAAAATACCGAGAGTGAGATCAATCATGTTTGAGCGATTCGCCGACGACACCCGCAGGATCGTTGGCTTTGCAATGGAAGAGGCCCGCTACAGCGGCGACAAGCGGCTGGGCACGGATCATCTGCTCCTGGGGGCGCTTCACGATCCAGGTCCGGCCGGCACCCTTGGTATCACGCTGGATCAGGCCAGGGCGGCGGTAGCGTCGCTGGACCGCACGGCACTCGCGTCAATCGGAATAGACGCGACGGGATTTCAACGCGCCACCATGCCCAGCCGCGGCAAGAAGCCGCCGTTCAGCTCAGGGGCCCGGTCGGTAATCGAAGGCACGCTGCGGTACGCCATTGCCCAGAAATCGCGACATATTACCACCGCGAATCTTCTGCTGTCGCTGCTGGACCGCGACGAACATGATCCGGCGGCCTCGCTCCTGAAGGAACTGGGAGTCGACCGGGCCGCGGCCCGCCGCAGGGTCCTCGACTCCTGACTCTGCCTCCTGAAGGCGAGCCACGGCCGGGTCCAGTGGCGAACACTGTCCCGTGCCTACTCGCCGGCGCCGACCCATTCGACAGTGCCGTCGGCGAAGAACTGTTCCTTCCAGATCGGCACCTGGGCCTTGATCCGGTCCACGAGTTCGGCACAAACCGCGAACGCCTGGCCGCGATGGGCCGCGGAGACGGCACAGACCAGGGCAGGGTCGCCGATCTCCAGCATCCCGATCCTGTGGGCTGCCCAGATCCGCACCGGCTGCTGCTCCCCGGAGCCTTCGGCGCCGGCGTCGGCGGCATCGGACGCCCGGTCAGGGACCGCCGGGACCGAGTGCTCCGCCACGAGCCCGGCGACGACGTCGACCATCACCTGGTGCGCGGTCGGGTGGGCGCTGTAGCTGAGCCGGGAAACCTGCCTGCCGCCGTCGTGGTTGCGGACGACGCCGCTGAAGCTGACCACCGCGCCTGCGGTGTCCGACTCGACCGCCGCGATGGCCTGCTCCACGGAAATGGGCTCGGCGCTCAGCACGGCATGAACGATTTCAAATCCTGTGTCAGTGCCCATGGCTTCCTTCCAGCTGGTCGCAGAGGTGCCCAACAATGGGATCCAGCACGCCCAGGCCATCCATCACGCCCTTCGGGGATCCGGGCAGGTTCACGATGAAGGTCTGCCCTGCCGCGCCCGCGTGGCCCCGGCTGAGCATGGCCATCGGCGTCTTGGCCATGCCGGCGTTCCTGATGCCCTCCATGATGCCCGGGATTTCCCGGTCCAGCAGGGGCAGGGTCTGCTCAGGCGTGGCGTCGGTGGGGCTCAGGCCCGTTCCCCCGCTGGTGATGATGACGGCCGGCTGCTGGCTCAGCAGGGCACGGATTGCGGCTCCCACGGGCGCGCCGTCGGGGACCACCATGGCCGGATAGGGTTCGAAGCCGTGTTCGGTCAGCCAGTCGACGATGACCGGACCGGTGAGGTCCTCGTAGATGCCGGCGGCCGCCCGGGTGGAGGCGATCACGACGCCGGCCTTCCGCCCGGTGGCTTCGCCGTGGCGGTGCGGTTCGGGCATGTTCATAGGGTCCAGTCCCCGCTCTTGCCGCCGCTTTTGGCGAGCACCTTGATGTCGGTCAGGACCGCGTGTTTGTCCACGGCCTTGATCATGTCGTACACGCTCAGTGCCGCGACCGACGCGGCAGTCAGTGCCTCCATCTCGACCCCGGTGACACCGCGGGTCTTGACCGTGGCAAATATCGTCACGGAGTCGGCGTCGAGCTCAAAGTCGATGGTGACCTTGGCGATCGGGAGCGGGTGGCACAGCGGGATGAGGTCCGGCGTCTTCTTGGCCGCCATGATTCCGGCGATGCGGGCCACCGCCAGGGCGTCGCCCTTGGGAAGCTCGCCGCCGCCGAGGAGAGACAGGACCTCGGCCGTGCTGCGGACGGTCGCGGTGGCCGTGGCCTCCCGGGTGGACTGCGCCTTGTTGGACACATCCACCATCTGCGCCGTGCCGTCGTGGCGGAGGTGGGTCAGGTGGGGGTGGTCCGCTGAGGCGGCATCCGCTCCAGCGTTTTCTGCTTCATTCACAGGATCCATACTTCCACTTCATCGCCCGCAGAGAGCACTGCCGTTCCCTCGGGGACGTGGACCAAGGCGTTGGAACGAGCCAGGGCATGGACCAGGTGTGAGCCGGCGCCGCCCTCCAGCCGGACTGTGCCGTCGGGAGCCAGCGTGCCGCGCCGGACCTGGTGCTTGCCCGGCGGGGAGGTCAGCGGCGCGGCGAGGCGGGCGCGGACGGAGGGCCGGGGCGCCGGGGCGCCGATCAGCTCCGTGAGGACTGGGCGCAGGAACATTTCAAAGGACACGAGGCAGCTCACCGGGTTGCCGGGGAACCCCAGCACAGGGACACCGTCGAAGCTGCCGATTCCCTGCGGGCCGCCGGGCTGCATCGCCACGGCGCCGAACTCGACGTCGTGATCCGCCATGGCCTGCCGGACCACCTCGTAGGCACCCTTGCTGACGCCGCCGGTTGTGACGATCAGGTCCACGGCGGGCCCATGCCGGCGCAACAGCTCGGCGAGCTCGTCCGGCCGGTCCGCGGAGACGCCGGTCCGGGTGACCTGGAGCCCGGCCTGGCGCATGGCGGACTCGAGCAGCGTGCTGTTGGAGTCAAAGATCTTGCCCGGTCCCAGCGGGCTGCCTGGTTCCACGACTTCGTCGCCGGTAGTGACCAGGAGGACCCGAAGGGATGGACGGACCGGCACCTCCGTGTAGCCCATTGCCGCCAGCAGTCCGAGCTGGCCCGGCCCGAGGAAGGTCCCGGCGCCGAGGGCGAGCTCGCCGGAGCGGATGTCGCTGCCGGCGGCGCGCACGAATGTGCCCGCGGCCGCCGCCGGCACCCGGACCGTGGCGGGCTCCCCGGGCACGGGGAAGGAATCGGGCAGGGCTTGTTCGATGGGAACGACGGCGTCGGCCCCGGCCGGCATCATCGCCCCGGTCATGATCGGGGCCGCCGTGCCGGCGGCAAGTTCCACGGGTGAGGCACCGGCCGGGACGGGCGCGACGACGCGCAGTTCCGTGCCGCCGTCGGGCACGTCGGCGCTGCGGATCGCGAAGCCGTCCATTTGCGAATTGGCAAAGGGCGGAAGGTCCAGGGGCGCCACGATGTCGGCGGCCAGTCCCCGGCCCAAGGCGTCGAGCAGCGGGAGGCGCTCCATCCGCGCTTCGGTGAGGAGCGGCGCCAGCAGTGCACGCACCTTGTCCCGGTGTGCTTCCACGCTGACATGCCTTGTCTCGGTGCGGTGCATGCGTTTCCTGACCTTTGCTCGGCTCGCTAGGACTTCACGTCAACTCTAACCGTGTGGTAACCCGTGGCTCCGTTCGGCGCGACCGGCGTGGACTCCTCCACTTGCGGCACCCCGTCCAGTGCGGTGGCCCGGACCTGGACCTCGTACTGGCCCGGCGTCAGCGGAAGCGCCAGCTTCCATTGGTACCAGGTGTCCTTGGAGATGCCCGGGGCCAGCTCGGCCTGGTGCCAGTCGCCGCGGTTGATGCGCAACTCCACCTTGCCGATGCCCGTGTGCTGTGCCCACGCGACCCCGCCGAACACCACCGTCCCCGCCGTCGCGCTTTGCCCGTCGCGCGGCACGTCAATCCGGGATGATGTCTTGATGGGCCCTCGTTCGCTCCAGCCGCGGGGTGTCCAATAGGCGACGTCGTCCGCGTAGCGGGTCACTTTCAGCTCGGTGATCCACTTCGTGGCCGAGACGTAGCCATACAGCCCGGGCACGATCATGCGGACCGGGAACCCGTGCTCCAGCGGGAGCGGCTCGCCGTTCATTCCCACGACCAGCAGGGCGTCCCGGTTGTCGGTGAGGGCCTCGAGCGGGGTGCCCGCCGTCCAGCCGTCCGTGCTGCGTGACAGCACCATGTCCGCCCCGGCTTTGGGGCCGGCCATGGCGAGCAGTTCGCGGACCGGCCAGCCGAGCCAGCGGGCATTGCCGATCAGGTCCCCGCCCACCTCGTTGGAGACGCAGGCTATGGTCACGTGGCGTTCCGTCATCGGTTTGGCCAGGAGGGTGGCGAAGTCGAGTTCGATCTCCCGATCCACCAGGCCCGTGACCTTCAGGGACCATTCCTGTGGGTCCACCAGCGGGACCCGCAGGGCAGTGTCAATCCTGTAGAACTGCCTGTTTGGCGTCACCAGCGGGCTCAGGCCGGCCAGCCGGATCTCGGCTCCCGCGGGTACGGGCGGCTCGGGAGAGGCGGGCGCCGGAAGGACCAGCTTGCTGCGCACATCACTGACGACGGCGGCCGCTCCCCTGAGGGTGGAGGCGAGCACACCGACGACGGCGGCAACCGCGGCGGTCCCGCCGAGGGCCACGAGGAAACGGCGCCGGGCAGGCCCGGTTTCACCTGCTGTGTCTACCGTGGCTCCGGTCTCCAGGGGTTGCCACTCCAGCAGTTTCCGGATGAGCCACCGCAGCAGCGCGATTCCCACCAGCGCCACGAGCACCGGAACCGGGATACCGTTGGCGGTCAGGTCGGCCCGGCTGAGCACGGCCACGAGGCCCACAACGCCGAACACCGCAATCAGAACCACCCCGGCGAAACGGCGCCGCGCTTCAAGGACCCCGGACAGGGCCGCGAGCGCGGCGATGACCAGCGCCATCCCGCCGAGGAGTGCCACTTTGTCCGCAGTGCCGAACAGCGAGATGACCCACTCCTTGACGCCCGGCGGCACGGTATCGATCACTGCCCCGCCAACGGCCGTCACCGGGGAAACCGTGGGGCTCACCAGGCTGGCCGTGAGCTCACCGAGCACCACCGCGGTCCCCACAGCCACCAGCCCGGCCGCGGCAGCCCATAAATCGCGCCGTCGCCGGGCATGCCGTTGCTGGGCCCCTGGTCCTGGGGTCCGCAGTTCGGGGGTCCTCGATTCCGGGGTTGTCGATTCGGAGGTACTCGATTCGGGGGAACTCGGTTGCCCGGTTGGACCCTGCTGCGCCTGCGTTCCCGTCCGTTGCTGTTCCGTGCCGGCGACTGTCTCGCCCATTTCATGCCCCTGACCGTCAAAGCCCACGCCGCTGCTCACTGTGTCCGTCCTGTCCGTATGTTGTCGTCCGCCGAGCCTTGCGGAATCCTGCCCGGCACTCCCCCGGCGGCCGGCTCAACGGAAGCTTGTGCGTCCGCTGGGTGCCCTGCGGCTCTCTGTTCGGCGGAGCCCTGCCCGTCTGAGCCCTGCCTGTCTGAACCCTGCCTGTCTGAACCCTGCCCCTCTGAAGCCTGCCCCTCTGAAGCCTGCCCCTCTGAAGCCTGCCCGGGGAGCAACAGCGAGAACCTGCATCCGCCGTCGACGTTTTCAACGGTGACCGTGCCCTGATGGGCGCTGACGATTCCGGCGACAATGCTCAGGCCCAGCCCCGCCCCGCTGTAACGCTTGGCGCCCGCCGGCTCATCCGTCTCGGGCACCCCAGCGCTCCCCAGCCCAGTCCTATCCATCCCAGTTCCGTCCAGCCCAATTCCGTCCATCCCGGTCCTGACCATCCCGGGGCCTTCCGGGGCGGCCCAACGGCCGGCCCGCCTCCGGGCCGGGTCCTTCTGCCAGCCGGTCTCGAACACGTGCGGGAGGTCCGCTTCCGGGATTCCGCCGCAGCCGTCAGTAACCGCGACGACGGCCCGGTCCCCGTCCCTGCCAACTTCGACGGTGACATGGGACCCGGGCGCGCTGTGGACAATGGCGTTGAGCACAACATTCCGGATGGCGCGCCCCATCGAGGGACCGTCGGCGAGGGCCAGGCTTTCGCGGCGCCCGCCGCCGTCGAGCGTAATGCCGTGCTGCTCCGCCAGCGCGGCGAGGTCCGCAATGGCGTCGCTGGCGAGGTCGTACAGGTCCAGCGGCTCGGCCTTGAGCCGCATCGTTCCGGCGTGGATTTTCGAGAGCTCCAGGAGGTCATTGACCATGCCGGCCATCAGGTCGGTCTGCGCGATGATCTTGCGGTAATAGCCGGGAACGTCCGCCGCCATGCCGTCTTCCAGGGCCTCGGCCATGGCCCGCATGCTCGCCAACGGAGTCCGGAGGTCGTGCGAAATCCAGCTGACGAGCTCGCGGCGGGCGTTCTCGATGGCGGCCTCCCGCTGCCGGGATGCCTCCAGCATCCTGCTGCTGGATTCGAGTTCGGCCGCGAGGGCGGCAAGTTCGTGGCTCATGACCGCGGACTGGATGCCGGGGCTCTCGCCGCGGCCGATGCTCCGGGCGGCCTCGGCCAGTTCCTTGGCGTTGCGCGACACCCGCGATCCCAGCACCAGGGCGATGGCCACAGCAACCGCCGAGGCCACGGCCAGGACGTACCACATCACTTCGAGATCCCGTGCCGAAATGAACATGGCGTTGAAGGCGCTGACCATACCGGCCGTCAGGACCGCCACGGCGGCAAGCACCACCACGCAGATCTGGACCGCGAAGGATGCCCTGCGCAGCGGCTTGAGGATAAGCAGCGACGCGGCCCCGATCACGGCTCCCCAGGCCACGGCCCAGCCGACGATGGTGAGCAGTTCAGAGATCTGCACCGGCGGACTCTTCCTCTTCGCTGGAGTCGCTGGAGTCGCTGGGGTCCAGCCGGTAGCCCACTCCCCAGACCGTTTTCAGGACGGAAGGGCGGGTGGGGTCGTCCTCGATCTTCTCCCGCAGCCTCCGTACATGGACCGTGACCGTGGACAGGTCGCCGTAGTCCCAGCCCCAGACAGCTTTCATCAGTTCTTCGCGGCTGAAGACCTGCCGGGGACGGCGGAGCATGAAGGCCAGCAGGTCGAACTCCCGGGCGGTCAAGGCCAGCGGCTTGCCATGGCGGGACACCGTGCGCGCGGCCGGGCTGAGGTCAAAGCCGCCCACCTCGACCGGGGGCTCCGGGCTGAATTCAGGAATGCTCCGGCGCAGGACTGAGCGTACCCGCAGTACCAGCTCGCGGGGCGAGAACGGCTTGGTGACGTAGTCGTCCGCGCCGGCTTCCAACCCCAGGATCCGGTCATCCTCCGTTCCGAGCGCCGTGAGCATGATGACCGGGACGCTGTGCGTCGCCCGGAGCCGCCGGCAGACTTCCACGCCGTCCAGGCCCGGCAGCATCCGGTCCAGGAGCACCAGGTCCGGGCGGCGTTCGGCTGCGAGGCGCAGGGCCGTGAAGCCGTCGGCGGCGAGGTCCACCTGGAAGCCCGCCTGGACGAGGTAGTCACGGACCACTCCGGCGATGGTCGGCTCGTCCTCGACGAGCAGGATGCGCCGGTGATCCGTTGCGTCCGGGGCCGGCTGGGTCTTGTTCACGCTTCCAGCATAGGTTCGCGGTCCCGCCGCGGGCAGGGCTCCGGATCCCCGCAGGACATCCTTCCCGAACACGTAATATCCGTGCCGTCATGCGGCTGTGACGTGGGACGGCACGTGGCGTAGCCTGACACTATGACAGTTCAACTGGGTATGCCCCAGCCCCGCGTGGCAGGCAGTCCCGGAACGGGCGAAGCTGCTGCAGCCCCACTGCCCGGGCGCCCCGAGGGCCTGCCCGCCGGGCTCGTCGATCGTTACGGCCGCCGTGCCACGGACATGCGGCTGTCCTTGACGGACAAATGCAACCTGCGCTGCACGTACTGCATGCCGGCCGAGGGCCTGGAGTGGTTGTCCAAGCAGGCGGTGATGTCCGCGGAGGAAATCGTCCGGATCGTGCGGATCGGCGTGGACATGCTCGGCGTGCGTGAACTGCGGCTGACCGGCGGCGAGCCGCTAGTGCGCGCGGACTTGGTGGACATCATCGCCGCGCTCCGCCGGGCCCACCCGGGGCTGCCGATCTCGATGACCACCAACGGCGTCGGCCTGGACAAGAAGGCCGCCGGGCTCAAGGCCGCGGGACTGACCCGGATCAACGTCTCGCTGGACTCACTGCATGAGGAAACCTTCACGAAGCTGACCCGCCGCCCGTTCCTGGATAAGGTCCTCGCCGGCGTCGATGCCGCTTGGGCTGCTGGCCTGGGACCGGTCAAGCTCAACGCCGTGCTCATGCGCGGGATCAACGACGCCGAGTCGCCTGCCCTGCTGGCCTGGGCCTTGGACCGCGGCTATGAACTGCGTTTCATCGAGCAGATGCCGCTCGACGCGGACCACGGCTGGACCCGACGGAACATGATCACAGCCGCGGAGATCCGCGAGCTGCTCTCCGCCGACTACGTGCTCAGTTCCGACCCGCGGGACCGCGACGGCGCCCCGGCCGAACGGTTCGAAGTCCGGGCCCGTGTTCCCGGCACCGACCAGGCCACCGGCCCCGTCCTCGGCACCGTGGGCATCATCGCGTCGGTCACGGAGCCGTTCTGCTCCGACTGCCGACGGACCCGCATCACGGCCGAGGGCAAGATCATGAGTTGCCTGTTCTCGCGCGAGGAAGTGGACCTGCTGGGCCTGCTGCGTGAGGGCGCAAGCGACGAACAGCTCACCGAACGCTGGCAGGATGCCATGTGGATCAAGCCCAAGGCCCATGGCATGGACCACGTGGGCCTCGACGCCCCCGACTTCGTCCAGCCAGACCGCAGCATGAGCGCCATCGGAGGCTGACTTTTTCGTGAACGTACGCTACTTCGCTGCCGCGCGCGCTGCCGCCGGCGTGGATGAAGAACGCTTCGACCTCGACGACGGCGACACGCTCGCCTCGCTGTTGGAGGCGATCCTCGCCGTCGAGCGCCCCGAGCCGCCGGCCGGCACGCCGCCGCTGGCCCGCATCCTGTCCCGCTCCAGCTTCCTGCTCAACGAAGTTGCCGTGCACGACCACGCCGCGGCGCTCAAGCCGGCCGACATCGTGGATGTGCTGCCGCCGTTCGCCGGCGGGTAGGCGCCGCCGGGACGTGGATCCGGGAAGGCTTTCCCGGATTCCGGGGCTATCGCGTGGACCAGACCGGTCCTAGAGTGTGGAATATCCCCGTGGCAGGCGACAAACATCAATGAGGAGAGCGGCATGTTCACACTGCAGATCGAGCATGGGATCAAGGACTTCGGCATGTGGAAAGCGGCCTTCGACCGCGACCCGGTGAACCGCGCAGCGTCCGGGGTCACGGCGTACCGGATCAGCCGCCCGGTGGACGACCCGCTCTATGTGGTGGTCGAGTTGGATTTCGAACAGCGCGATCAGGCGGAAACAATGTTGGCCAACCTTCAGGCGAAGGTCTGGAACTCCGCCGACGTCGCCCCGGCCCTGCAAGGGGCTCCAAAGACCAGGATCCTCGAGGCCGCATCCTGAGAGCGCAGGCTTCGCCAGGGTGACCGGCTCAGGCCGGGGGCGGGCCTAGGCCGGGATGGAGGCGCCCTCGGCGACCCGCCGGCACACGCTGGTCATGAAAGGCGTGAAGTCGCTGGCTTTGCCCAGGCGGAGCCCGGCCGCGTGAGTCAGTTCGCCGTCGTCCACCCGGAAGGTGTGCCGTGCCGTGCCGCGGTCGCTGCGCCGTTCCACGGTCAGCGTGCCACCTTCCAGGCTGGCGCGCGCCGGAGCCTCGGGCGGCAGTCCCATGCTGTTGACGTGATACCACAAGGTGTCCGGGTGGTCCGGGTCCATGGTGAAAACACCATGGCCTTCGGAACGGGTCCCGTCCGCATCCGTGTTGCGGTAGCTGTGCGTGACGGCCAGCCCGGCGGCGGCCAGGGAAAAGATGATCTCGGTGTCCGCGCTGCGCGCAGGACCCCACGCCGTCGCCTCCCAGTGCGTGGTCCCCGTCCACCGGCCCAGAAAACCCTCAAGCGCCTCGACTGCACTGCCTGGCAGTGGCCGGTCCATGTCTTCCTTCCAGGGGTCCTCCCATACGGAGTTCCTCCCGAGTGACCCCGCCCTTATCATCACGCCGGGCGTGCCGCGGTGTAAAGATGTGCCAGCCTAATGATGTGCCAGTCTAAAGATGTGCCGGTGTAAAGATGCTGCCGTGTACAGAAGCACCTCCCGGGCACGGGCCCGGGAATTACCTACAGCCCAAATGTCTCGGTTTCCTCAAATGGGCCGACCACGGTGATGGTCCGCGGCGCGGCCGCCAGCTCACGGGCGAGCTGCTGGACCTCCGAGGCGGTGACGGCCTTGATCTGGCGCAGGGTTTCATCGATGTCCTGGTACTCGCCGGACACCAGCTCCGCGCGGCCCAGCCGGGACATCCGCGATCCGGTGTCCTCAAGCGCCAGGACGATTCCGCCACACAGCTGCCCCTCGGCCTTGCGGAGCTCCTCGTCCGAGATGCCGTCCGCGGCCAGCTTGTCCAGTTCGGCGCCGAGCAGCTCGATGACCTGCCGGACCTTCGACGGCGTGCATCCGGCGTACATGCCGAAATAGCCTGCGTCGGCATAGGAGGAGGCGAAGGAGTAGGTCGAGTAGACCAGGCCGCGCTTCTCCCGGACCTCCTGGAAGAGCCGCGAAGACATGCCGCCGCCGAGGACCGCGTTGAGCACGCTCATGACAAAGCGGCGGCCGTCGGTGGCCACCAGCGACGGGCAGCCCATGATGATGTTGGCCTGTTCCACCGGCCGCTTCACCACATGCAGGCCGGCGGTGCCGGTGATCGCGGCGCGCTCTGTGGACCGGCGCTGAACGGGCGCGGCAGCGGGCTCAAGGTTCCAGCCGGCGGTGTGCAGGGCATCCACCACGAGCCCGCAGACGACGTCGTGGTCCAGGCCTCCGGCCGCGGTGACCACGAGCTCGTCGGGACGGTAGTAGCGGCGGTAGTGGTCCCACACGGAGTCACGTGCCACGGCCCGGATGGCTGCCGGTGTGCCGCCGATCGGGCGGCCGAGGGGGTGTGACCCCAGGACGGCGGACACAAAGTGTTCATGCGCGACGTCGGTCGGGTCATCGCTGTCCATCGCGATCTCTTCGAGGATGACGTCGCGTTCCTGCTCCATCTCCTGCGGGTCCAGGACGGCGCCGGTGATCATGTCCGAGATAACGTCGATCGCCATGGGAAGGTCGCTGTCCAGCACGCGGGCGAAGTAGCAGGTGCTCTCCTTCGCCGTTGCGGCGTTCGATTCCCCACCCACCTCGTCGAAGGCCGAGGCGATTTCCAGGGCGGTGCGGCGCTTGGTGCCCTTGAACAGCAGGTGTTCCAGGAAGTGGGTGGAGCCGTGCTGCCCGGGGGCCTCGTCGCGCGAACCCACGCCGACCCAAAAACCGATCGTTGCCGACCGCTGGCCGGGCATGGCCTCGGTCAACACACGGACGCCACCGGGAAGGACCGAGCGGCGAACCTCGGAACCGCCGTCGGCTCCGTGGATCAGGGTGTCTGCGTGCTGATTCTGCTCAAGCGGCAGGGGGACGACTGTCATCAAGGCCTTTCCATAAAACCGTCAAAAAACGCATCAAATCTGCCTGCCATCGTACCAGCGGACCACTGTGCCGGCGGAGGCAGGCCCAGGCATCTCCCCTGGGCTAACCGGGTGTTAACCGTTGTTAACCAACGGCGGGGCCGGTGGATGATCCACCGGCCCCGCCATTTGGTCAGGAAAGACTACTCTGCGGCGTCCGCGGAGACCTCAGCGCTGTCAGCGTCTGCGGAGGCAGCCTCTTCAGCCACAACCGGCGACAGGGAAAGCTTGCCACGGTCGTCGATCTTGGTGATTTCCACCTGGATCTTCTGGCCCACGGAGACGACGTCCTCGACGTTGTCCACGCGCTTGCCGCCGGCGATCTTGCGCAGCTCGGAGATGTGCAGGAGGCCGTCCTTACCCGGGGTCAGGGAAACGAAGGCGCCAAAGGTGGTGGTCTTGACGACCGTGCCCAGGTAGCGCTCACCGATTTCCGGGATCTGCGGGTTGGCGATGGCGTTGATCGCGGACCGTGCTGCGTCGGCAGACGGGCCGTTGGTGGCGCCGATGTAGACAGTTCCGTCGTCCTCGATCGAGATGTCGGCTCCGGTGTCTTCCTGGATCTGGTTGATCATCTTGCCCTTCGGGCCGATGACCTCGCCGATCTTGTCTACCGGGATCTTGACCGCGATGACGCGCGGCGCGAACTCGGAGAGCTCGTCCGGGGTGTCGATCGCGGAGTTCAGGACGTCCAGGATGTGCAGGCGGGCTTCGCGGGCCTGCTTCAGTGCTGCGGCCAGGACCGAGGCGGGGATGCCGTCGAGCTTCGTGTCCAGCTGGATGGCCGTGACGAACTCGGAGGTACCGGCGACCTTGAAGTCCATGTCACCGAAGGCATCTTCGGCGCCGAGGATATCGGTCAGGGCGGCGTAGCGGGTCTGGCCGTCAACCTGGTCGGAGACCAGGCCCATGGCGATACCGGCAACGGCAGCCTTCAGCGGCACGCCTGCGTTGAGCAGGGACAGCGTGGAGGCGCAGACGGAACCCATCGACGTCGAACCGTTGGAGCTGAGAGCCTCAGACACCTGGCGGATGGCGTAGGGGAATTCCTCGCGGGACGGCAGCACCGGCATGATGGCGCGCTCTGCGAGGGCACCGTGGCCGATTTCGCGGCGCTTCGGGGAACCGACGCGGCCGGTCTCGCCGGTGGAGTACGGCGGGAAGTTGTAGTTGTGCATGTAGCGCTTGCGCGTCACGGGAGACAGCGAGTCGATCTGCTGTTCCATCTTGAGCATGTTCAGCGTGGTGACACCCATGATCTGGGTCTCGCCGCGCTCGAAGATGGCCGAGCCGTGGACGCGGGGCAGAACCTCAACCTCGGCGGTGAGCTGGCGGATATCCGTCAGGCCACGGCCGTCGATGCGGATCTGGTCCTTGAGGATGCGCTGGCGCACAACCTGCTTGGTGACGGAGCGGAACGCTGCGGACAGCTCCTTCTCGCGGCCTTCGAACTGGCCGGCCAGGGAGGAGGTGACCTCGTCCTTGAGCTCGTCGGAGGCGGTGTCGCGCTCCTGCTTGTCGGCGATCTGGAAGACAGCGGCCAGCTTCTCGGCGGCAGCGGACTCCACAGCGGCGTAGACGTCGTCCTGGTAGTCCAGGAAGACCGGGAACTCGACGGTCGGCTTGGCAGCGCGGGCTGCCAGGTCGGACTGTGCTTCGCAAAGGGCCTTGATGAACGGCTTGGCAGCCTCGAGGCCTTCGGAAACAACCTCTTCGGTCGGGGCGGTGGCGCCCTGTTCCTTGATGAGGTTCCAGGAGTTGTCGGTGGCTTCGGCTTCAACCATCATGATGGCAATGTCATCGCCTTCGGCGCCGCCGACGACACGGCCGGCAACGACCATGTTGAAGACGGCGTTCTCGAGCTGGGAGTGCTTCGGGAACGCAACCCACTGCGAGCCGTTCTCGTCGGCGACGAGGGCAACGCGGACGCCGCCGATCGGGCCGGAGAAGGGCAGGCCGGAGAGCTGGGTGGACATCGAGGACGCGTTGATCGCGACGACGTCGTAGAGCTCGTCCGGGTTGATGGACAGCACGGTGACGACGATCTGGACCTCGTTGCGCAGGCCCTTGACGAACGCGGGTCGCAGCGGGCGGTCCATGAGGCGGCAGGCCAGGATGGCTTCCGTGGAGGGACGGCCTTCGCGGCGGAAGAACGAGCCCGGGATGCGGCCGGCGGCGTACATGCGCTCTTCGACGTCGACAGTCAGCGGGAAGAAGTCGAAACCTTCACGCGGGTGCTTGCCTGCGGTGGTGGCGGACAGCAATGCGGTCTCTTCATCGATGTAGACCATCGCTGCGCCGGCTGCCTGCTTGGCAAGACGGCCGGTTTCAAAGCGGATTACACGCTTGCCGAAGCGGCCATTGTCAATGACTGCTTCTGAGAACTGGATTTCGGGACCCTCCATAGAGAGTCACCTCCGTTTCATGGTTCACGGAGCCCAGCCGCATCAACCCAGTCCAGCATCTGTCTACTGGCCTGCACTGCACCCGGTCATCGATCGAGACCCACGGGCCGGGCCTCATTCCTTGAGGCCGTTCCCGGGGATCACTACCGAGGACCGCGAATGCGTGATGCGGTTGATCCTCCTGTTTAGTTTTGTCCTGAAGAGGGCGGCCCGTTCCGGTCCGGAAGGGGCCGCCCCTTAAAGCTGACTAGCGACGCAGGCCGAGGCGCTCGATGAGCTGACGGTAGCGGGTGATGTCAGTGTTCTTGAGGTAGGTGAGCATGCGCTTGCGACGACCAACCATGGCCAGCAGACCGCGCTGGGTGTGGTAGTCGTGCTTGTGCTCCTTCATGTGCTCAGTGAGATCCTTGATCCGCTGAGTCAGGACTGCAACCTGGACCTCCGGCGAACCGGTGTCGCCCTCGGACGTTGCGAAATCCTTGATGATGGACTGCTTTACAGCGGCTTCAAGTGCCACAATAACTCCTAGAGATGTGCCGTGAGGCCCGAATCAGTAATTCACTGCCGGGGGTGCCGTCCCGGAATCCCCCGCCGAAGCCGGGCATTCCGTACACAACAGGAACCAGCCGCCACGGACTGCAGCCGGATCCAACGTCCAGTTTAGTGGCACGTCCGCGATCTTGTCGAAACCGCCGGCCGCGCCCACCGGCTAAACGGTTGCGGTGTCCTGGCCCGCGAGCAGCTCGCGCACCGCCGCGACGCCCCGGTAGACCTCCGCGAAGGAGGTACTCAGCGGCGACAGCCCGATCCTGATGCCCTGCGGGGCACGGAAATCGGGAATTACATCCTGGTCCCACAACGTAGCTGTCATCTCACGGAAGGCAGGGTGGTCGATCGTGACGTGGCTACCGCGCAGTGCCGGGTCCCGCGGGGTGGACAGCTGCACTCCGGCCGGTGCCAGCCACGCATCGTAGAGTTCGAGGGCGAAGGCGGTCAGCAGTTCTGACTTCGCCCGGAGCGCTGCCATCCCCGCTGCCTCGATCAGGTCCAGCGTGCCGCGCATGGCAAGCATCCCGAAAATGGCCGGGGTGCCGCTGAGGAAGCCCCGGATGCCGGCAGCGGCCTCATAGCCGGGACCCATTTCGAACGCATCCTTACGTCCCATCCAGCCCCAGATTGGCTGCTGCAGCGCGGCCAGGTGCCGGGCGTTGACGTAGGCGAACGCGGGCGAGCCCGGTCCCCCGTTCAGGTATTTGTAGGTGCAGCCCGCCGCGAAGTCGACGTCGGCGTCGTCCAAAGCGATCTCCACCGACCCGGCGGAGTGGCAAAGGTCCCACACCACCAGGGCGCCGGCGTCGTGGACTGCGGCCGTGATGGCCGGCAGGTCCGCGAGGAAGCCGGAGCGGTAGGCGATCTGGCTCAGGACCACGACGGCGGTGGCCGGGCCGGTGACGGCCCGCACCTGTTCGACGGTGACACCGGAGGCAGGATCGGCGTCGATCCAGCGCAGGGTCAGGCCTTCTTCGCGGGCGATGCCCTCCACCAAGTAGCGGTCGGTGGGGAAATTGTCCGTGTCCAGGACGATTTCCTTCCGGGCCGGATCCGTAACCGCGGCCAGGGCGGCGCGGATGAGCTTGTAGAGCACAACCGTTGTGGAATCGGCGATGATGGTCTGTCCGGGTGCCGCGCCGAGCACTGAGCGGCCCAGCTGGTCGCCGATGGCCTGCGGCAGTTCGAGCCATTCCTCGTCCCAGCCCCGGATCAGGCGGCCGCCCCAGCTGTCCTGGATGAAGCTGCTGATGTCGGTGACGGTCCGCTTGAGCGGCCGGCCCAGGGAGTTACCGTCAAGGTAGGACAGCTCGGTGTCCGTGCCGACGAAGTGGTCACGGTAACCGGCCAGCGGATCGGCGGTGTCGAGGTCCAGGGCGCGCTGCCACAGGTTGTCCGTTGCGTCGTTGGTGGCGGGGATGCTCACTGGCCGATCTCCGTCCGCACGGCGAAGAGCTCCGGGAAGAAGGTCAGCTCGAGGGCCTTCTGCAGGAACGCCGCACCGCTGGATCCGCCGGTGCCGGATTTCATGCCGATGGTGCGCTGGACCGTGCGGAGGTGGCGGAATCGCCAGAGCTGGAAATTGTCCTCGAGGTCCACCAGTTCCTCGCAGGCCTCATACGCGCCCCAGTTGTCCGCGGCGTTCTCATAGATGTACTTGAAGACCGGGACCAATTCGGGGCAGAACTCGTGGGCCTTGGTGACGTCCCGCTCCAGCACCGATGCCGGGACGTCAAAGCCCTGGCGCTTGAGATAGGCGAGGAAGTCGTCATAGATGCTGGGTGCTTCGAGCAGTTCGCGCAGCATCTCGTGGGCTTCGGGGTCCGATTCGAAGACCGGGAGCATCTTGGCGTTCTTGTTGCCGAGGAGGAACTCGACGGCCCGGTACTGGCTGGACTGGAATCCGGAGGAGTTGCCGAGGAAGCCGCGGAACTGCGAGTACTCGGTGGGCGTCAGTGTGGCCAGCACGGACCATTGCTCGGTGAGGGTCTTCTGGATGTGCTTGACGCGGGCGATCGCCTTCAGGGCGGACCCGAGGTCGTCCGAACGCAGCCAGGCGGCGGCGCTGCGCAGCTCATGCAGTACCAGCTTCAGCCACAGCTCCGTGGTCTGGTGCTGGATGATGAACAGCATCTCATCGTGGTGTTCCGGTGCGCTGACCGGCTTCTGGGCGCTGAGCAGGGTGGGCAACTGCAGGTAGGACGCGTAGCTCATCCGCTCGCTGAAGTCCCGGACAATGTCCTGGTCCAGTTCCCTTGTGTTCTTCTCGATGGTCACGTCTTTTGCCTTCCTTGCCGCACGGCTGCGAACCAGTGCGCGGCTCCAGTGAGTCAGAACGCCGTCAGCGCGGGGGTCGACGCCGATCCGGCCCCGTTTTTAGCGGGCGAACAGGATGTCATGAGCCTGGACGACGTCCAGGCGCATCTGCTCCACCAAAGCTTCAGGCCCACGGTACGCCACCATGCCGCGGAGCCTTGTGACAAATTCCACCACAACTGTCTGGTCGTACAGATCGAAGTCATCGACGGACTCCTCGGGGCGGTCGATCACGTGAGCCTCGACCTGGCGGCTCACACCGTAGAACGTGGGGTTCGAGCCCACGGAGATGGCGGCCGGCCACCGGGTGCCGTCCTGGTCCACCAGCCAGCCGGCGTAGATCCCGTCCGCGGGGATGTACCCGGTGGCCGTGGGGGCGAGGTTTGCCGTGGGGAATCCGAGGTCGCGGCCGCGTGCAGCACCGTGCACCACCTCGCCGCGCATCCGGTGTGGCCTCCCGAGTACGGCAGCGGCGGTGGCAACGTCGCCCTCACGGAGTGCCTCACGGACCCACGTGGACGAGCAGCGGCGGTCCGTCCCGGCGTCGTCGTGGATCGGGAAGCCTTCCGAGCCGAACTCGCTGATGACCAGCACCTCGAAGCCGAGCTTCCGGCCCAGCTCCTGCATGGTGGCGAGATCCCCGGAATTGCCGCGGCCGAACCGGGCGTCGTGGCCGATCACCACATGGCTCGCCTTCAGGCCGTCAACCAGGACCGTGGCGACAAATTCTTCGGGGGTCAGGCTGGCGAGCTCCAGCGAGTACTTCATCACCAGGACGGCGTCGAGGCGGAGCTCTCCCAGGGCCACGAGCTTGTCCTCCAGGCCCATGATCAGCTCGGGAGCCGACTCCGGACGGTGCACTTGCGCCGGGTGCGGATCGAAGGTGATGGCGACGGCGCGGGCGTGGTTCAACCGGGCGGTGCGGATGAGCTGCGAGAGCACCTGCTGGTGGCCGCGGTGCACGCCGTCGAAATTGCCGAACGTGACAACCGACGGACCAAAGTCCGCCGGGACCTCGGACAGATCGTTCCAGATGTGGACCATCAACCTCGCCTTTTGCTGCCTGCCATGAACTCCTCCGGAGCGACCGTGCCGGCTCCGGAACTCTCTAAGATTACCCGCAATCCGGGCCGCTCCCGGACGGTTCGCCGGGCTCCTGGTGCAGCGTCGCGCGCACGCGGCGGGGGCGCGCCCGGCGGGACCGCAACGTGAGCGGCAACGTAGCGGCGGCAGGTTGAGGGTGCTGGGGCCAGCGCTGGCTATCGCCCGAGCAACAGCCTCCGCTGGCTATCCCGGACTGAATGATGCCGCCAGTTCCGCCAGTGCAGCACGACGGCGGCGAGGATCAGCGGGACGTGGATTCCGGGCAGCATCCGTGCGAACCAACGCGGCAGGTAGATATCCGTCACCGAGCCGTCGCTATCGCCGAGGTCCTGGGCGACGGCGGTCAGCGGGCAGTGGAAGCCATTGGCCGCAAAGACCAGCGTTTCTCCTGCGACCACGACGGCGGCCACACCTGTTTTCCGGTCGGTTCGGCCCCTAAGTCCGGTGTACAGGACGTAGGCCATGCAGGCCTCGATCGTGAACCAGGCAATCGTGTGAATCGACTTCACGGCCCGCAGCAGCAGACGGCGGTGGTCCATGCCTCCACCCTAGTCTTTCCCCCAGAGCGCGCGGTATGCCACGGGCATCCTCTCCCCTTCGAAAGGTCCCTGTTCGAAACGTGCCCATTCGAATCGTCACTGTTCGAATCGTCCCCATTCGAAACGTCCCCATTCGAAACGTCCCCCGCAGCAGAACTAGCTCGGTCTGGGGATTACGCGGGCAGCGGGGTCAGACGAAACGCAGGGTCACTCGAGGCGGAAATAGCGGTTCCGGCGTGGCGTCCGGGCGGCGTCGATGTGCGGCGGTGGGATGAACCAGGCGGTGCCGCTGCGCATCCGGACGGTCCACTGTTCTTTGTGGATCAAGTGGTGGTGGTGCGAGCACAGCAGCGTTCCGTTCTCTGTGCCGGTGCTGCCGCCGCGGGACCAGTAGGTGATGTGGTGGGCCTCGCACCAGGGGGCGGGGATGGTGCATTGCGGGAAGGCGCAGCCCTGGTCCCGGGCCGTGAGGGCTTTGCGGACATGGGGCGGGAAGACCCGGGAAGCGCGGCCGATATCCAGGATCCGGCCGTCCCCGCCGAGCACCATCGGGATGATGTCCGCGTCGCAGGCGAGTTTGCGGATGGTCGAGGCGGTGATGGGGCCGGTGAACGTTAGCGATCCAGTGCCCTCGTGGTCGGGTCCCGCACCGCCGAGCCGCTTGAGGAGGTCGCGGTAGTCGATGGTGGCCATGATCTGGGGCCGGAGACCGCCTGTTGCGGGCAGCCCTCCGGTGGCGAGGGCCACCTTGCAGGCTCCGACGAGGCCGTCGAGCAGCCGTTGCGGCCGGGAGCGCTGGTCGAGCAGGTCAGCTGCTCCGGTTTCGGCGCCAAGGCCTACGCCTGTGGCGGCGCTCGCTACCATGGCGGCGCCCAGGCCTACGCCCGTGTCGGCGTCCGCGACCGTGGCGGCGTCCGCGACCGTGGCGGCGTCCGCGACCGTCACCGTGCCCTCTGCTATGTCGGGTCCCATTTCCGAGCCGGTGTCTAGGCCGGCGCGAGGGTTGGTGGCGGTGTTCATGACGGTGACGAGGTGTTCGTACTGTTCGGCGGTGGCGAAGATTTCCAGGTGGTGCAGGCCGTGCCGGGGTTTGCGGATGAAGGCGCCCTGGATCCGGCGCAGCAGTTCCTCGGAGGGTTCCGCGCCGTCCTGGTCCAGGGCGTCGGTCCATCGCCGAGCGATCCGGACCAGGAAGTCGGCGTCGTTCTCTAGCGCCGTCAAGGTCAGGGCACGTTCCATCGTGGCCGCGGCCTCGGGGCGGCAGATGTGCCGGACCCGGTCCAGGGCGAGCGTGATGACGGTCGCGGCGCGCGAGGCGACCATGCCGGAAGCGACGGCGGCGGCGAGCTCCACCCGCGCCGGCGGCTCGGTGTGGCCGCCGATACCGGTGTGGGGCAACAGCTCGGCGGCGAGCATGAGCCTGCGCCGGGCTTCGGCGGCGCTGATCCGCAACCGGACCCGCAGGAACTCTGTGGCGTTCCGGCAGCCGTCGTCCACCGCCGCGGACAGGGCGTCCGGCCCGGCCGAGCCGCTGAGGCCTGTCCCGGCGCCGTATCCGGCGTCAGAACCGCTGTCAGCCCCGGCGCCAGTCGCGCCGTTTTGTCGGGCGTTGGGTTCCTGTTTCCATCCGGTGAGCCAGCCCTCCGGCGCCGCAGACTCCGGCCCGTGGCAGGACAGGGCCGGCCGGGCCCCTGCTGACTGTTTGCGTGTCCGGTCCACCGCCGCGGCGGCTACGAGTTGCAGGTATTCCATGTTGCGGGAGAGTTCCTCTATCCGGCCGGCGAAGTCCGCGGCCTCCAGCAGGCCGAACCGGGCCGCCTCGGCGCACGCCGTCGGGGTCGAGGACCCGAGCAGGGCCAGCGCAGAGTTCAGCGCCGAGCCGACAGACGTTTCCCCGGCGTCTGTAGTTGCGCTGCAGCTGATACTGGTCGCCGTGGCGTTCCCGGCGCCGACGACTGCCTCAGTCCAGGGATCAAAGGCCGCGAACCGGGGCAGCAGGGAGGACACCACCGGCCCGGCCCACGGGGCCGGATCCGGGACGAAATCTCCAATGGCTTCCATAACTGAACTCTGCCAGAGAGGTACGACAAAAAACGGACCTGGTCCTGCTGAGGTTTCGCCCGTAGGAAATCGCCCCGTAGGAAGCGCCGCAGCACGATTCGCTCCAGCTCAATTGGGTCCCGGGCGGCCTTTGCTGAGGACCTTGGTCGCGGAATCGGTCAGCGCCCCGACGCCCACGCAGCAACGAACCCGAGGCCCCGACAGCAACACCCAGCCGTCACCCGTAACACTGCGTAGGTTGCCCGCCCCTCCGAGGACCGTCGCGTGGCAAGCTGTAGGGATGGACATCACAGCCACACCGCGGGCCGGGGAATCACCATTCGCGCTGCCTGCGCCGGGCGATCCTCGCCACCCGCTCGGTCCACGCGATCCGGGTGACGCCTGGGTCGAGGGCGACCGCGGACGGTTCTGGGGACGGTTCGGTTCCGCCGGGCTCCTACTCCACGACCCTGGAAAGGGAATCCTGCTCCAACACCGCGCGCTGTGGAGCCACCAGGGCGGCACGTGGGGGCTCCCCGGCGGCGCCCTGCACCACGGTGAAGAGGCAATCCACGGGGCATTGCGGGAAGCAAAGGAAGAAGCGGCCGTTCCTCCGGAGAACATCCGCGTCCTGTTCACGTCGGTGTTCGACGTCGGCTATTGGACATACACCACGGTGGTTGCCGAAGCGCTGCAACCGTTCGACGCCGCGATCAGCGACCAGGAAAGCCTCGAACTGCAATGGGTGGAGATTGAGGAGGTCGGCAGCAAGGAACTGCACCCCGGTTTCGCCGCGGCGTGGCCCGGGTTGCGCAGCAGGCTCGCGGATCACTGGCGCGTCGTCCGCCGAGGCTAGCCAGCAGCCGGTGGCCAGCCGGCCGGCGACGGGCCAGTCCCGGACGGTACAGCCGGGGCTAGCTGTGCAGGGGCGCGGGGCGCCGGCGATACAGCCAGATGAGTCCCAGAATGGGCAGCAGGAGCGGGATGAATCCGTAGCCGCGGCCGAACAGGGACCATACGGTCTCGTGCGGGAAGTTCACCGAGTCGAACACGCTCAGTGCCCCTACCACGAGGACGCCCACCAGTTCCACCAGGACTGCCACCACCGAAACCTTGAATGCGGTGCGGCCAGGCTTCGCGAGGGAAACCGTGGCCACGACGTAGACAACTGCGGCGAAGGCTGACAACAGGTACGCCAGGGGCGCCTCGGAAAACTTCGTCAGAATCTGGTAGCCGGCGCGGGCCGTTGCCGAAATCGCGAACACGGCATAGACCGCGATGAGCAACCGTCCCGGCCCGGTGTTGCGGGTATTGGCCGCCACCGGTGCAGTGTCCGCCGTCCCGGTCGAATCCGCCGCAGCGTCCGTGGACCCGGAGGCCGCCTCTGCCGGGTTGCCAGTGCCGTCCTGCGAGGGTTTTGCAGTCACGTTTTCTGCCTCTTCCATCTCAATACCAGATCTGGTTCATTCGGGCCGCCATCACCAGGGCGGTGACGCCGACGGCGGCCAGGACGAAGTTGCTCCAGCGGGTCCGCTCCAGGATGGCCCAGTACACGGCGCCGATCGGGAGCAGCAGCGCCGTCGCCAGGTAGCCCCAGAACTCCCACGGCTCCCCTGCCATCTGCTCCCCGCTGGCCACCCTGACAATCGAGCCCACCAGATAGACCAGCAAGGCAAGTTCGACGACGGCCACCGACAGTATCGTCGTGTCGTTGGGCGCCTTCTTCAGGATCCCTGCTGCGATGCAGATGATGCTGGAGAGCAGGCCAACGACCAGAATGATGTAAAAATACGCGTCCACTACTGGCCGGCCAACTTTTCATTGCCGTGCTTCTCATTATCTGGCGCGAATACCAGGACAGGCTTGGCGTAGCTTCCGGCGTCGGCCAGGAGGGCCACGAGCGTGCCGTCGGGCGCGAACGCCGCCGCGGGCTTGTCCGCGGTCGCAGCCTCCGGAGTGTCGGCCGTGGCGCCGGCAGCGATCCTTCGGCCGAAGGAAATCTCGGTGGTCTCCGCCTCGCTGAGTTCACGGTTGGGCATCAGCGCACGGGCCGCGTCCGAGATCTCGAGGACGTCCAGCTTCTCGGCCAACTGTTCGAGCGTGTGCGCCTGGTCAAGGGTGTAGGGACCCACTTGGGTCCGGCGGAGTGCCGTAAGGTGACCGCCGACGCCGAGGGCCTCACCGAGGTCGCGGGCCAGGGCACGGATGTAGGTCCCGGACGAGCACTCGACCGTGACATCCACATCCACGGCCTCGCTGCCTGCGCCACTGTCACCGTCACTTCCGTCATTTCCGCGGCGGATCTCGTGGACCTCAAAGCGGTGGATCGTCACGGGGCGCGCGGCGAGCTTGACCTCTTCACCGGACCGGACCCGGGCGTAGGCGCGTTCGCCGTTGACCTTGATGGCGCTGACGCTGCTGGGAACCTGTTCGATGTCCCCTGTCAGTGCGGCGACGCCGGCACGGATGGCATCATCGGTGACCCCGGCGGCACTGTGGGTGGCAGTGACCTCGCCTTCGGCGTCGTCCGTCACTGTGGATTCACCCAGTCTGATGGTGGCGGTGTAAGTCTTGGACGTGCCCACTATGTAAGTCAGCAGCCGCGTGGCTTTGTTGATGCCCACCACCAGAACCCCGGTGGCCATGGGATCCAGCGTCCCGGCGTGGCCGACCTTTCGGGTACCGGCGATCCGCCGCATCCGTCCAACCACATCGTGGCTGGTCCATCCTTGCGGCTTGTCAACTATCACCAGTCCAGAAAGCACGCCTCCCAGTATATGCGGGCCAGCAGCGCCCCACCGCCCACCTCCCCGCCGCCGACCGCCCTCACCCGGGTGGACGCCGGGCGTTAGGATGGCACACATGCCCGAGCTTGCCGCACATGTCCGCGACGTCCCGATCAACCAGATCCGCGAGATCACCGAAGCCGCCTGGGGAACGCCGGGTGCGATCGTGTTGAGCATCGGGGAGCCGGGCTTCGCCGTCCCGCGCCATGTCCTTGAGGCCGGGATGGCCTGCCTTGACCGCGACGAGACCAATTACACCCCGAACGCCGGCATTCCCGGGCTGCGGGAGGCCTTCGCGGCCCGTTTCCGGGAACACAATGCGACGCCGGTCGGCGCCGATCGGGTCTATGTGGTGGATGGTGCCCAGCAGGGCCTGCACTTCGCCATGAGCCTGCTGCTCTCCCCCGGGGACGAGATCCTCATTCCCAACCCCGGCTACCCCACCTTCGCGATGACGAGCAGCCTGCTGCACGCTGTGCCCGTCCGCTACCCGCTGTATCCGGAGCACGATTTCCAGCCGCGGATAGAGGACATCGAGGCGCTCATCACGCCGAGGACCAAGGTGCTGATCCTGAATTCGCCGTCCAACCCGCTCGGCGCTGTCCTGGGCGAGGACCTGACGCGCCGCCTTGTGGAACTGGCCAAGCGGCACGATCTGTGGGTCATCTCCGACGAATGCTACGAGGCGTTCACCTACGATGTCCCGCATGTCAGCCCGGCCCGCTTCGACAGCGATGTTCCGGGAGAAGCGCGCGTGTTCACTTCGCTCACGCTGTCCAAGACCTATGGGCTGACGGGTCTGCGCATTGGCGCGCTGATCTGCCCGCCGGGGCTGGAGCAAAAGATGAATAACGTCATGGAGTCGATCGTGTCCTGCGTGGCGTCGCCGTCGCAATACGCTGCGCTGGCGGCGCTGACCGGCCCGCAGGACTATGTCAGCCACGCCCACGCCCACTACCGGGCCAACCGCGACGCGGCCTCCGAAGTGCTCAGCTCCCACGGCATCCCCTATCTCGCGGCCCAAGGCGCGTTCTACCTGTGGGCGGACGTGTCGCATGCCAGCGGCGGGGATGTCCGGGCCTGGACTCGCCGCTTCCTGGCCGATTCCGGCGTGGCCTTCGCTCCCGGCACGGCGTTCGGGTCCATCGGCGAGGGCTGGATCCGCATTGCGCTCTGCGGCAACAGGGCCGATCTTGTGGAGGGCCTTGGCCGCATCCCTGCCCGCGAGCCGGCGGCAAACCACGCCGGGACCACCGGCCCTGTTGCCGGTGCCGCTGGAGTCATAGCCTAAACACACGGCGCTCCCAGCCGACCCGGTTATCCTGACTTTGGGCTGTCCCGGCTCGTCCGGGCACCCTGGAATTCCGGCCAAGGGGGTACATCGTGTGGTGGCAAGACCTGCTATGGGGTTTCTGGAATGGGCTGACGGCCTGGATCGTCCTGATCGCCCATGTTTTCGGAGCCTGGACTGAGTTCCCGTTCTACAACTCCGCCCGCGCGGGGAACTGGTACGACTTCGGTTTCCTCCTGGGCGCAGGATCGCCTGTGCTGGGCGGCTTGGGTGTGGGGCGCTCCCGGCGCCGTTAGGGCATCTCGAGATGGCACTTAGCGGCAATGTTTCTCCTGCGCACTGCCGTGATCTGCCGTCTCGGCGGCATCTGCGTGCCAAACCCGGCTCAACCGGCGGTTACCTCGGGCTTGCCGCCAGTGCCTCATCCAGCCAGCTGCGGAGGGCCGCGGCCAGTGGCGCCCCGGCCTGGCGGGCCGCCACTGCCCCGTGCTTGATGACAAGCAGCGTTGGGATGGCCTGGATATCGAACCTTCGGGACAACCCCGGGGAGGTGTCGACGTCGACCTTTACGAGCTTGACCTTCCCTGCCCGCTCCTTCGCCAGCTTGTCCAGCACCGGGCTGACCATCCGGCAGGGTCCGCACCACGCCGCCCAGAAGTCCACCAGTACCGGGACGGCAGACTCCTCGGCGACAACCGGGAAGTCGGCATCGCCCGCGGACACGATCCAGGGAAGGTCCTGCCCGCAATTGCCGCAGCGCGGGCGCCCGGGCGCGGCCGCAGGAATCCGGTTGGTCTTCCCGCAGCGCGGGCACTTCGTCAGGCTGGTTTCCACGGCACTCCGGCGCTTTCCCGCATCCCTGCAGTCATTTGCTCCATGAGACTCCCGGGCCCCTGAACGGGCCTAGAGTCGAAGGTCCCCAGGAGACAGCAGGGGCCGGACCCGTTACCGGATCCGGCCCCTGCTGGTGAAGGCACAGCCATAAAAGCATTCTTACTTGTTGCGGTCCTCGTCGATCGCTTCGTTGTCGATGAGGTCCAGGTCCTCTTCGTCGAAGTCGTCCTCGTCCAGCTCAACGTCCTGAGGCGTGTCGCTCTTGTAGGGATCGGCGTCGCCGGCGTGCGTGGCGCGTTCGGCCAGCGCGGCCACCTCGGCGTCGCGCTTCTTCGCCTCGCGGAGCAGGTCCTCAAGGTTCGAGGCGTTCACGGGGATCTGGTCGGCCACGAATTCGAGGGTGGGAGTCAGCCGCACGGTGATGTTCCGGCCGACTTCCTGCCGCAACACGCCCTTGGCCTTCTCCAGGCCCTTGGCGGCGTCGGCCTGGGCCACTTCGTCACCGAACACGGTGTAGTAAACGGTTGCGTGCTGCAGGTCGTTGGTGACCCGCGAGTCGGTCACGGTAACGCCCTCAAGCCGGGGATCCTTGACCCTCCGGCCCAGAGCCTCCGCAACAACAACCTTAATCCGCTGCGCCAACTTGGCAGCCCGTGCGGGATCAGCCATTTCCACTCCTAAAAAATTTGGATGTACGACGGCGCCGGAACGGTGGCCGCACAACTGTTGGGTTTTGATGCCACGCGCCTAAGGCGAGTCTACGACGGACTCCCGTTGGGTTTTTTCCGGCGGCCGGGGAGTGGCATCGGGCCTATCGGAGCCGGGCGGTTTGCGATCGAAGATCGAAAACCGTCCGGCGAAGGGGCGGGGCCGCCGGAAAAAATCCAACGGCCCCGCACCTGTAACGCTAGGACACCTTAGACGCGCGGCTTTTCGCGCATCTCGAAGGTCTCGATGATGTCACCTTCGTTGATGTCGTTGTACGAGCCAAGACCAATACCACACTCGAAGTCCGTGCGGACCTCGGTGGCGTCGTCCTTGAAGCGCTTGAGCGTCTCAACGGTGAGGTTGTCGCCGATGATCTTGCCGTCGCGGGTGATGCGGGCCTTGGCGTTGCGTCGGATAACACCCGAGCGGACGATCGAGCCTGCAATGTTGCCGAACTTGGAGGAACGGAACACTTCGCGGACCTCGGCGGTGCCAAGCTGGACCTCTTCGTACTCCGGCTTGAGCATGCCCTTGAGGGCTGCCTCAATGTCATCGATTGCTGCGTAGATGACGGAGTAGAAGCGCATGTCCACGCCTTCGCGGTCTGCCAGTTCGGCAACACGCTCGGCGGGCTTGACGTTGAAGCCGATGATGACGGCGCTGTCGACCGTTGCCAGGTTGACGTCGTTCTGCGTGATCGCACCGACACCGCGGTGGATAACGCGGAGCTGGACACCCTCGCCGACGTCGATCTTGAGCAGCGCGTCTTCGAGGGCTTCCACGGCACCGGACACGTCACCCTTGAGGATGAGGTTGAGGGTGTCGATCTTGCCATCGGCGACGGCCTGGTCGAAGTCTTCCAGGCTGATCCGCTTGCGGCGCTTGGCCAGTGCGGCGTTGCGGTCGGCGGCTTCACGCTTCTCGGCGATCTGGCGGGCGGTGCGCTCGTCAGCGGTCACGAAGAAGGTGTCACCGGCGCGCGGGACGTTGGACAGACCCAGCACCTGCACGGGGCGGGACGGGCCGGCCTCGGTCAGGGCGCTGCCGTCGTCGTCGAACATCGCACGGACACGGCCGTGGGCCGTGCCTGCCACGATGGTGTCGCCGACGTGCAGGGTACCGGACTGAACCAGGACGGTAGCCACGGAACCGCGGCCCTTGTCCAGGTTGGCTTCGATCGCGATACCGCGGGCGTCCTTGTTCGGGTTGGCGCGCATGTCCAGGGCAGCGTCTGCGGTGAGCAGGACGGCGCCGAGGAGCTCCTCGATGTTGAGGTTCTGGCGGGCAGAGACCTCAACGAACATGGTGTCGCCACCGTATTCTTCCGGAACCAGGCCGTACTCGGTCAGCTGGCCGCGGACCTTGTCCGGGTTGGCGCCTTCCTTGTCGATCTTGTTCACGGCCACGACGATCGGCACGTTGGCCGCCTGGGCGTGGTTGAGGGCTTCAACGGTCTGGGGCATGACGCCGTCGTCCGCTGCGACCACCAGGATGGCGATGTCGGTGACCTTCGCACCACGGGCACGCATGGCGGTGAACGCCTCGTGGCCCGGAGTATCGATGAAGGTGATCTTGCGGTCGACGCCTTCGTGGGCGTGGGTGACCTGGTAGGCACCGATGTGCTGCGTGATGCCGCCGTGCTCGCCCGCCATAACGTCGGACTTGCGGATGGCATCGAGCAGTCGGGTCTTACCGTGGTCAACGTGACCCATGACGGTGACAACCGGAGGACGTGCCTCAAGGTCTTCGTCGCCTTCGGCTTCCAGTTCGGCGTCGAAGTCGATGTCGAAGGTGGAGAGCAGCTCGCGCTCCTCGTCCTCCGGGGACACAACCTGGAGCTTGTAGCCAAGCTCCTCGCCGAGCAGCGCGAAGGTCTCTTCATCCAGCGACTGCGTGGCCGTGGCCATTTCGCCGAGGTGGAAGAGGACCGTCACCAGCGCTGCGGGGTTCGCCTCAATCTTGTCGGCAAAGTCCGTGATGGACGAGCCACGGCGAAGCCGGACTACGGTGTTGCCGTCGCCGCGGGGTACGCTCACGCCACCCAGCGACGGGGCACTCATCTGCTCGAGTTCCTGACGCTTGGCACGCTTCGACTTGCGCTGCTTGCCACGGCCTGCGCCGCCCTTACCGAAGGCACCCTGGGTGCCACCGCGACCGCGGCCACCCTTGCCGAAGCCGCCGCCGGCCGGAGCGCCGCCACCGGCACCGGGAGCACCGGTACCCGGAGCGCCACCCGGACGGCCCGGGCCACGGCCTCCGCCGCCGGGACGGCCGGCACCAGCGGGTGCGGGACGTTCGGTGCGGTTGGGCATCATGCCCGGAGTCGGGCGGTTGCCGCCGGCTCCTGCCGGACGACCGGCACCGGGGGCGCCAGCCGGACGCGGAGCGCCGGGGCGGGGGCCGCCTGCGCCTGCTGCCGGACGGGGACCACCCGGACGGGGGCCGCCTGCGCCTGCTGCGGGGCGCGGACCACCGGGGCGTTCGCCCTCGGTGCGGCTTCCGCCCGGACGGGGCATGCCCTGGGAAGGAGCGAACGGGTTGTTGCCCGGACGCGAGGGGCGTTCGTTGTCGCCGCCGCGGCCGCGGGGCATGCCCTGGGACGTGGCGAAGGGGTTGTTGCCGGGACGGGGACCGCCCGGACGGGGTGCAGAACCGCCCTGGCGTGCCGGAGCAGCCGGGGTTTCAGCCTTGGGGGCGGGACGCGCGCCGGGCTTGACGCCGGTCGAGGGAGCAGCCGGGGCCTGGGCAGCGGGGGCTGCCGGAGCCTGCGCGGCGGGGGCTGCCGGAGCGGCGGGCGCGGCGGCAGGTGCCGCAGCAGCCGGAGCCGCAGCGGCCGGAGCCGGAGCTTCAGCCTTGGGTTCGGCTGCCTTGGGCGCAGCGGGGCCAGGCGCAGGCGCCGGACGGGTCGCTGCCGGGCTGGCAGGTGCCTGGGGGGCGGACGCCGGAGCTTCGGACTTCGAAGCTGCGGGGGCGTCGGGGTAGGCGTTGCGCAGTTTCCGCACAACGGGGGCCTCAATGGTTGAAGAGGCGGAGCGAACGAATTCGCCCAGTTCCTGCAGTTTGGTTACTGCGTCTTTGGAAGTAATACCGAGCTCTTTAGCAAGCTCATGTACGCGGACCTTGGCCACATTTCTCCTGTCTCGGTCCGCACCGAGCCAGGCACGAACCGTCTACTTCTTACTGCGGGCCTCCGCCGCGAATGCAGCTGAAAGGCCCATTGCAGAGCGCAACAAAGTTGTCATCGTTGCGCACTCATCGCTGGGAACTCATCGGGTTTCCATCAGTTTTCTGACCCGCTTTCAGGTTGGACGGTTGTTGCTGCGGCCACCGGGGTGCCCACGGCTTCCATGCCGGCAGTGATCCGGCGTTCCACGTCGGCTGTACCGGTAGCGCCATTGAGGGCGCGACCGAACGCTCGACGTTTGACCGCCAGTGCCAGGCACTTTTCGCTGGGGTGCAGCCATGCTCCCCGGCCAGCCATCCGGCGTCGTTCATCCACCACGACGGCGGACGAACCGCCGGCGCCGGCGACGAGCCGGAGTAACTCCGACCGCGATCCCTTTTGTCGGCATCCGATACAAGTGCGCTGCGGCTGATCCCCGAGGTGTTGCACATGTGCCACGTTCGAGTATCTTCCTGCCAGTTCAACTGCTTGGTGTATCACCGCGTCCCCGGCAAGCTGGAAAACCCAGACGCGCCAAAGACACACGGATACCGGCCGTTAGGCGCGGTCATGTCTATTCTAGCCCCTCCGGCGCCCGGGTCCCGAACCCGGGCGTGCCGGGCAGCCGGGACATCACGGCTGACCGGTGAGATGAAGCACGCACAGCGGGCCGCCACGGCGGCCCGCTGTGCATCTGCCGGCGCTTGCGTGCTCCGGGCTATTTGCCGCTGTTGACCGCGGCGTCGGAGACGATATCGATCCGCCACCCTGTGAGCTTGGCGGCGAGGCGGGCGTTCTGGCCCTCCTTGCCGATGGCCAGGGAAAGCTGGTAATCGGGGACGACCACACGTGCGGAGCGGGTCGCTTCGTCGGTGATGGTGACCGAATTCACGCGCGACGGCGAGAGGGCGCTGGCGATGAAGGTCGCGGGATCGTCGCTGAAGTCAACGATGTCGATCTTTTCGTCGTTCAGTTCGGTCATGACCGCCCGGACGCGCGAACCCATTTCGCCGATGCAGGCACCCTTGGCATTCACGCCGGGTGTGTTTGCCTTGACGGCGATCTTGGTCCGGTGGCCGGCTTCGCGGGCCAGTGCCACGATTTCGACGGAACGGTCCGCGATCTCGGGAACTTCCAGTTCGAAGAGCTTCCGGACGAGCCCGGGGTGGGAGCGGGACAGCGTGATGGACGGGCCCTTGGTGCCGCGGTGGACGTCGATCACGAAGGCGCGGAGCCGGTTGCCGTGGATGTACTTCTCGCCGGGAACCTGCTCGGGCGGCGGCAGCAGCGCCTCCACCGTGCCCAGGTTCACCTGGATCATGTGCGGGTTGTTGCCCTGCTGGATGGTGCCGGCCACGAGCTCACCTTCGCGGCCCTTGAACTGGCCCAGCACGTTGTCATCCTCTGCGTCCCGGAGGCGCTGCAGGATGATCTGCCGCGCGGTGCTCGCAGCGATGCGTCCGAAGCCCGCGGGGGTGTCCTCGAATTCGCCGATCGGGGCGCCGTCGTCGTCGATCTCGGTGGCCCAGATGGTCACGTGGCCGCTCTTGCGGTCGAGCTCGGCGCGGGCCTTTTCGAAGGCGCCGGGGGTCTTGTGATAGGCCACCAGCAGTGCCTGCTCGATCGTGGGAATCAGGAGATCCAGCGGGATTTCACGCTCACGCTCCAGGAGTCTCAGCGCGCTCATGTCAATATCCATCAGGCCTCCTCAGAAGGTCCATTGTTTGCTTTTTCCAGACCGGCCTCTTCGAGGTGGCTGAACTCTATCTCGACTTTTCCGCTGCGGATCCTGTCGAAAGGAAGCTTGACGGGCTCGCCCTGCTTGGGCTTCATGCCCTTCTTGACGGCAATTTCCGGGACGAGGGTGACTCCCCCATCGTCCACGGACTGGACCCTGCCGGTGACGTTGTCGCCCTGGATCACGTTGACGTTGACCATCCGTCCGCGGGCGCGGTGCCAGTGCCGTTCCTCGGTCAGGGGGCGTCCGACGCCGGGGGACGAGACCTCGAGCTCATAGGGTCGGGCGTCCATGCTGGGATCGTTGTCCAGGGTGTCCGAAAGGGTCTTGGAGATCTCCGCGATGACGTCGAGTCCGACGCCGCCGGTTTCCTCCTGCGGCAGGTCCACCACTACGTGGACCACCCGGTTGGCGCCGGCGACATGGATGGATACGTCCTCCAGGTACAACCGGTTCGCCAGCACGGCGGGTTCCAGGAGTGCATACAGGCGCTCGGCCTCGACGTTAACGGATGCGGCTTCAGCCTTCCCCGTCCCGGTCCGGTCTGTTGAAGTCGTGGCTTCTGCGTTGGTCATGATGCCGGCCGCCTCCCGCTAGATGATGTTGTGTGTACTAGCCTAGCGATTTTCCGGGCGACGTGGTGCACTTCAGTCCCGGGCCGGCATGACAACATGGTCTGTTGTGAACGACGACACCAGGGAAAAGCGATGGCAGGATCACATTCCCCGGACGCTCCCCCGCTACGCGCTTTTGGCGTGCCTTGCCTTGGTGGTGGTGAGCCTGGGGGTGGCCCTGATGCCGGGCAGGCCCCCGGAACCCGCGCAACCGCCCTTTTCCGAACAGGCACGCGCCTCCGCGCTGGCTGAAACCCTGCAGTTGTTGGCCGCCGGCAGCCAGCTTGGCACTGCCACTGAAGGCAATTCTGCGGACAATTCGGCCGACCAGTCAGGGAAATCGGACCGCTCGGCCGGTGCCGGGAACCCTGCCGTCGAACGGACTGTGACCTTGCTGACAACCCAGGCGCACGCGCTGCTGGCACCGGGGGAAAGCCTGTCGGATCCATCCGGCGCGGCGGCCACGGACTCGGGCCGGGCAACGCCTTCGGCCTCCGAAACTCCCGCCGGCACGCCGGCACCGTCCACAGGCTCGTCGGCCGCACCGTCCGCCGCACCCCTGCCCTCGACCCCCGCCGGGCTGGCAACTGCCCTCGCACACAGTGGCACCCAGCGCCTCGCGGACGCTGCCGTGGCCGACGGCGGCATGGCCAGGCTGTTGGCCGCCGTCGGCACCGCTCAGCTGCTGCAGGCGTCCGCCCTCGCGGCCGGCACCGGAACCGTGGCGCCACCCGCCGACGCAGCCTTCCCGCAGTTGTCCGGCACGTGCCCGTCCGAATCCGCTGCCGGCCAGTCGGCCACAGACCAGTCCACGACAGACCAGTCCGCCAAAAACCAGTCATCAACCGGGCAGTCCGCAGCGGCATCGGGTGTTGGGGATGCCCTGGCGGCGGTGGCCCGCACCGAGGCCCAGACCATCTACGGCTACCAGGTGGCGCTGCCCCGGCTGGGCGGGGACGCCGCGAAATCCGCGGCCGAGCAACTGGCGCGCCACGACGAGCTCCTCAGCGATGCGGAAATGCTCAGCCGGCTGCACTGCGCCGCCGTTCCGCCGCGCGAGGCCGGCTATGCGCTTGGCAAGTCCTTCCTGGCCTCCCCCGCGGCGGGCCTCGGCAGCCTGGAGGCCGCCGCCCTTCCCGCCTACGGCGACCTCGTGGCCCTCAGCGACGGCGAGACCCGGCAGTGGGCCATCGCGGCCCTGCTCGGCTCGGGGAAGCGGGCCGTGCTGTGGGGCGCGGATCCCGGCGCCCTGCCGGGCCTGGACCGCGCGGCGTTGGAATCGCTGCCGGCCGGCTGACCCGGCCGGCTGAAGCAGCAGGGTGATGTAGCGGGCTGAAGCAGCGGGCCACACGCCGGGCAAGCCTCGGCTAATTTTGGTAAGCCTTGGAATACTGGCAGTGCTCCGGCCCGGGTGGTTTGCTGTAGGCATGGACACGATCGGCGACGCAGCACTGCATGAGAACGAGCCTCACAACAACGACGTCGCGCAGCGCCTCAATTGGCTCCGCGCCGGCGTCCTCGGTGCCAATGACGGCATCGTCTCCGTCGCCGCGATCGTCGTCGGCGTCGCCGGCGCCACATCCGATACCGGTCCCATCCTGCTCGCCGGCACCGCGGGGGTGGTGGGCGGCGCCATCTCAATGGCCTTGGGCGAATATGTCTCGGTCAGCAGCCAGAAGGACAGCCAGCACGCCCTGATCGAGAAGGAGCGCCGGGAACTGGCGGAACAGCCGGAGGAGGAGCTCGAGGAGCTCGCGGCGATCTACCAGGGCAAGGGCCTCAGCCCCGCGACGGCGCGCACGGTAGCCAAGGAACTCACCGCCCACGATGCCCTCGGCGCACACCTCTCCGCCGAACTGAACATTGACGAGGCCGACATCGTCAGTCCGTGGCACGCGGCGTTCGCTTCGGCCGTCGCATTCCTCTGCGGTGCGGTACTGCCCATGCTGGCCATCCTGCTGCCGCCGGAAAGCATCAGGATCCCGCTGACCTTCGTGGCTGTGCTCGTGGCTTTGGCGGCCACAGGTGCCGTTGGCGCGTGGATTGGCGGCGGCTCGAAGCTGAAAGCCGCCGTCCGCGTGGTGATTGGCGGCGCGTTGGCCCTGGTGGGCACCTTCGCGATCGGCAGCGCGCTCGGAGCGAGCGGCATCGTCTAGGCCCGCCGGGCCCGGTGCCGGGCAGCCAATCCGGCCGCAAGAAGTGCGCCAGCACCTACGATAGGTCCGGTGAGCCCCATTCAAGACGTTCCCATTCCACCCGATCTCTCCCGCCGCTACGGCCGGACACAGGACGGACGTGCCTGGCTGGCGTCGCTTCCGGGCCTGATCGGACAATTCCTCGATGAGTGGGCGCTGGTGCCGGATTTGGAGCCGGGGGCCCTGCCCTGGAACGGTCACGGCGGCGTCGTCATCCCCGTGCGGCGCCGGGACGCGGATGGATCCCCCGATCACGGCAGCGCCGACGGCTTCAGCAACGCCGCCGTACTGAAGGTGGCGTTTCCGCATGAGGAAGCCACCCGCGAGCACCACGCCCTGGCCCTGTGGGGAGGCCGTGGCGCCGTGCGGCTGCTGGCCGCCGACGCCGGATCCTGCGCGATGCTCCTGGAGCGCCTCGACGCCTGCCGTTCGCTTCTGGATGTCCCCTTGGAGACGGCGGTGACGGTGTGGGGTGGCCTGGTCCGCCAGCTCAGCGTGGTCCCGGACGACCGCCCGCAGTGGCAGGAAATAGACCACGTGGCGGCCCGGGCCGAACAGTGGAGCGATGACTTACCCGCAACGTGGGAACATCTGGGGCGGCCGTTCCCGCGGTGGTTGCTCGAGGCGGCGCTGGAGGTCTGCCAGACCCGCGGCGCCGTGGGCAGGCGGTCAGGGAAGGACGTCCTGGTCCATGCGGACCTGCACTACCTGAACGTCCTGGCCCGGCCCGGCGTGCCGGAACCAGGAAACGGACAGGCGGCGGAGCTGGAGTCGTACGCCGCCATCGATCCCCAGCCGCTGATCGGCGAGGCGGAGTTTGCCGTGGCCCCGCTGCTGTGGAACAGGCTCCGGGAATTGCCGCAGAGGGATCCCGGGCGCGCCCTGCTCGCCCGCTGCGCTGATTTCAGTGCGGCAGCCGGCCTCGACGCCGAGACCGCCCGGCAGTGGAGCCTGGCGCGGGAGGTGGAGAACGCCCTCTCCTATGCCTCACTGCGTCATCATGAGGGCGATCTGGCCCGTTCCCTTTGGGTGGCGAGCACGCTGGCGGGCCGGACACTTCCGGGGCTGCCCGCCCCGCAGGAGCTCCGGGCGCCCGGGGAAGCCTACGGCGAAGTTCAATGGGACGCGGCAGGAGGCTAGCCCCGCACTGCCGCCAGCGCGTCGCGGACGGCGTCGACGGCGACTCTGACGTCGGCGTCGTCCGTGCTCCAGTTGCTCACCGAAATCCGAAGGATGTCCCGGTCCTGCCAGCGTGAACCGGACATCCAGACCCGGCCGTCGCCAATGATCCGCTCCGTCACGGCCCGCGTCAGAGCATCGTCCCCGAATGCCAGGGACACCTGGGTGTAGTCGACGTCGTTGAGCACTTCGACGCCGTCCAGCGCCGCAAGCTGTTCGGCCAACTGCGCTGCACGCTGCACCAGCGTCCGGACCTGGCTGGCGACGCCGTCGCGGCCCAGGGATTTCAGCGCCGCCCACACCGGCACGCCGCGTGCCCGCCGGGAGAGCTCGGGCACGCTCTCGAACGGGTCGCCGGCTCCGTCCGCGGCCTGGATCAGGTAGCTGGTGTGCAGCCCCATCGCGGACCGCAGGGCCTGGGCGTCACGAACCATCACGATCCCGCAGTCGTACGGCACGTTGAGGGTCTTGTGCGCATCCGTCCCCCACGAATCGGCGAGCCCGAGTCCGGCGGTCAGGGCGGACAGTTCGGGCACAGCAGCTGCCCAGAGTCCGAAGGCCCCGTCCACGTGCACCCAGGCGCCATGGGCCTTCGCGACGGCGATGGCCTCGACGAAGGGGTCGAAGGCGCCCGAATGCAGGTTCCCGGCCTGCAGGCACACGAGCAGTGGGACCGGGCTGCCCTCCCCCGCACTGAGCGCGAGGTCCAGGGCACAATCCAGCTCGGCCGGGATGATGCGCCCCTGGCGGTCGGAGGGCACCAGGGCGGGACGTCCCAGGCCCAGATAGCGCAGGCCAAGGTCGATGGTGTCGTGGCGTTCCTGTCCCACGAAGCAGCGGATCCGGGGCGCGCCGGCGAGTCCGTCGCCGTCGAGGTCCCACCCGGCATCGGCCATGAGCCGCCAGCGGGCGGCGGCGAGGCCGGTGAAGTTGGCCATGGTGGCGCCGGTGGCAAAACCAACGCCGGACTCTTCGGGGAGCCCGAGAAGCTCAAGGATCCAGTGGCCGGCGGCTTCCTCGATTGCGGCGGTCGCGGGCGTGGCGAAGCGCAGCCCGGCGTTCTGGTCCCAGGCACTGACCAGCCAGTCCGCCGCCAGCGCCGCCGGCAGCGTGCCGCCGATGACCCAACCGAAGAACCGTCCGGACGGCATGGCCATCAGCCCGGGTTCGGCCTTCGCCGCGAGGTAATCCACCACTTCGGCGGCCGGCATGCCGGTTTGGGGCAGCGGACCGCCGAAGTCGGCGGCCAGCTCGGCGGCCGTGGCCTGCGGTCCGATGTGGCGTGTGCCCTGGCTCTCGAGCCACCGGCGTGCGTGCCGGGCCGCGGCTTCGAGGGCATCCCTGTAACGTTCCTCGCCTGCTGACATAGCTGCATGCTACGCCCGGCGCCAGCGGACCGGGAGCCCCTCGCGGAGCCGTTGATTAGGTGAAGTTGTCCTGCCAGACGTCGGAGCCGAGCTTGATGATCAGCGCGGCAACGACCACCAGGAAGACGATGCGGATGAAGCGGCTGCCCTGCCGGACGGCGGTCCGGGCACCGATGTAGCCGCCGGCCATATTTGCCGCCCCCAGCAGCAGCCCCAGTCCCCACAGCACCGCGCCGTGAGGCACGAAGAACAGCAGGGCGCCGGCGTTCGTGGCCACGTTCACGATCTTGGCCTTGGCGCTGGCCTCCAGGAAGGCGTAGCCCATGGCCGAGACGAGCGCGATGATCAGGAACGAGCCCGTTCCGGGTCCGATCAGCCCGTCATAGAAGCCGATCGCGCCACCGATCAGGCAGGCCACCACATAGTGCCGGTGCCCTTCGTGGCGCAGTTTGGTCAGCTGGCCGACGCTGGGTTGGAAGGCGGTGAAGAGGGCGACGGCGATCAGTGCGGCCACGATGATTGGCTTGAAGACGCTCGCGGGCAGGTTAGCGGCCAGCACCGCCCCGCCGTAGCTGCCCGCCATCGCGATCGCCGCCATAGGCAGGGCGGTGCGCAGATCGGGCCGGACGCGGCCGTAATACGTGACCGCGCTCGTAGTGGTGCCGAAGATGGACCCCATCTTGTTGGTTGCCAGCGCCTGCACCGGGCTGATGCCGGGCACGAGGAGCATGGCCGGGAGCTGGATGAGCCCGCCGCCGCCGACCACGGCGTCGACCCAGCCCGCCGCCAGACCAGCCAGAATGACCAGGACGACGGTGCCGAGCTGGATCGACTCGAGACCGGAAACCACTAGTGGGAACTGTGCAGCATCAGCCGTTGCGCACGGCGTTGACCACGTAGTCAACAGCCTTGTCAACGGCTACGTTCTCGGCGTCGCCGCTGCGGCGGTCCTTGATCTCCACGACGCCGTCCACGAGTCCGCGCCCGACGGCGAGGATGGTGGGGACGCCGACGAGTTCGGCGTCGCCGAACTTCACGCCGGGGGAAACCTTGGGGCGGTCGTCATAGATGACGTCGAGGCCGGCGGCTTCCAGTTCCAGGGACAGCTTCTCTGCGGCCGCGAAAATCTCCTCGCCGCGGCCCACTGCCACAACATGGACGTCGGCCGGAGCGACGGCGCGCGGCCAGACCAGGCCCTTGTCATCGTGGTTGGACTCGGCCAGGGCAGCCACCGCGCGGGTGACGCCGACGCCGTAGGAACCCATGGTCACCACGACCTGCTTGCCGTTCTGGTCCAGGACTTTCAGGTCCAGGGCCGCGGCGTACTTCCGGCCCAGCTGGAAGATGTGGCCCATTTCGATGCCGCGGGCGGTTTCGAGCGGGCCGGAACCGTCCGGTGCCTCATCGCCGGCGCGCACATCGGTGCACTCGATGACGCCGTCCCAGCCGAAGTCGCGTCCGGCGACGAGGCCGAACACGTGCTTGCCGGCCTCATTGGCGCCGGTGACCCAGGCGGAGCCGCTGACCACGCGGGGATCCACGAGGTAGAGCAGCTTCGCGGCGCCCTCGGTGCCCAGCAGCGGCGCGTCCAGTGACATGCCGGGGCCGAGGTAGCCCTTGACGATCAGTGGCTGCTTCTTGAGGTCGTCGTCGTTGGCGGCTTCGAGCGTGATTTCGCCGGCGATCGGCAGGAAGGATCCAATGTTCGCTTCGACGCGCTTGAGGTCCACGCCGCGGTCGCCCGGGAGGCCGATCACGACGAGCTGGCGTTCACCGGTGGGCAGCGTCACGGCGAGCACGACGTTCTTGAGCGTGTCGGCGGCGGTCCAGGGGCCGCCGTCGGCCTCAGCCCGCGGAACCAGGACGTTGGCGGCGTCGACGAGCGTTTCGATGGTGGGCGTGTCCGGGGTGTCCCGGACATCAGCGGCCGGTGCGTTGCTGAAGTCGATGTCTGCGGGGACCACGGTGGTGACGGCCTCGACGTTGGCCGCGTAGCCGCCGGCGGAGCGCACGAACGTGTCCTCGCCGATCTCGGTGGGGTGCAGGAATTCCTCGCTCTTGGACCCGCCCATGGCACCGGCGGTGGCAGCAACCGGAATAACTTCAAGGCCCAGGCGCTCGAAGATCTTCAGGTACGCGCCGCGGTGGGCGGCGTAGCTGGCGTCCAGTCCGGCGTCGTCGACGTCGAAGGAGTAGGAATCCTTCATGATGAATTCGCGGCCGCGCAGCAGGCCTGCCCGGGGGCGTGCCTCGTCGCGGTACTTGTTCTGGATCTGGTAGATGCTCAGCGGCAGGTCCTTGTACGAGGAGTACAGGTCCTTGACCAGCAGGGTGAACATTTCCTCGTGCGTGGGTGCCAGGAGGTAGTCGTTGCCCTTGCGGTCCTTGAGCCGGAAGATGCCCTCGCCGTATTCGGTCCAGCGGTTGGTGGCCTCGTAGGGCTCCTTGGGCAGCAGCGCCGGGAAGTGGACTTCCTGGGCTCCGATGGCGGTCATTTCCTCGCGGATGACCTGCTCCACCTTGCGCAGGACACTCAGTCCCAGCGGCAGCCAGGTGTAGATGCCCGGGGCCGCGCGGCGGATGTAGCCGGCGCGGACCAGGAGCCGGTGGCTGGCCACCTCGGCGTCGGCGGGATCTTCGCGCAGGGTGCGCAGGAACAGCTGGGAGAGTCGAAGGACCACAGGTGGGGTATCCGTTTCTGGGGAAGTGCGGGCAAAGCCTAAGAAAAGCGTCTAGATACTAATCTACCGTCCTGAAGGCCCCCGCTTGCCCCGATGCCCTGCCGCGATGCACTGTTGCGTGGCCTGCCGCCGCAGCGCCCATGGCACGGAAGATGACAGGAAAGAGCCACGCCATAACTGATGGAAGCCCCTGGCCGTTTCCAGCTGGTCATCCCGTCATGGCGTGGCTCCCGTGGCCCCAGCACCCCCAGATCTCAGGCTGCGAGCTACTTGGTGTCGCCTCCAGGCGTCGCCTTCCCCGGAATTTTCGCCGGGGAATGCACGCGCCTTTGCGACACGGCTAGGTAGAACCTATGTGACACGGCGCCCGGAATCAAGAGTCTGCACCCGGTTAATTTCAGCAGTGTCGCTGTAGGACCGGTCCGGGCTCCGGGCGGCTTATTTCCCGACCAGCGCGGCGGCCTCGTCCAGCATCTTTCCCGCCCGGGTCACTGCCTCGGCCTCGCTGGCTCCACCCGCGGCGACGACGGTGACGAGAACGCCGCCCTGGAGCACCTGCCCGGTGATCGCGGACTGCTTTCGGCCGTCCGCCAGGGCGGTGTCCGTCCGGTACGCGACGCTGCCCGGGGTGGTGCCGAGTCCGTCCAGCTTGGTCAGTTTGAGGTCCACCTTGGTCCCGCCGGTGGTGAACGACATGGCTGAGCACTTGTTGAGGACCTCGCCCTGGGCGATTCCCTGTTCAAGGACCTTGGAGTCGGCGCGGTAGGCCAGGGAGACCCCGGTGCTGGCGCCTGTCGCCGCGTCCTGGGACACGCCCGCCGCAACCGCCGTGCCTTCGCTCGATGCCGCCTGCCCGCCCAGGGCCAGCGGCGCGCACTCTGCGGGTTCCACCGAGATCGATGCCAGCATGGACTTTGCCTGGTCAATGGATTTCTGGAGGTCGGCGCCCGACATCATGGTGAGCGGCTTGCCCTGCGCGTCCTTCAACTGCGCCACGATGGCCGTCAGTTCGGCGCTCGTGTACGCCTTGGCCTGCGTCTGCGTGGGAGTCGGCGTGCTTGCCTGGCTGGGCGCCGGGCTTCCACCCTGGGCTTGCGCACTCTTGGCGGCGTCCGGCGAGCCGCCGGGGGTGCCGCACGCGGACAGCCCCAGGGCGCCCCAGGCGAGTAGTGCCGAGGCACCGGCAATGCGCAGCGCTGACGTCTTCATGTTTCCCCCAAGAACGAGACCGGTCGCCGGCAGCTGCCCGCTAGAAGAGCACTGTAGCGAACGTGCCCACCTGGCGGAAGCCCACCCGTTCGTAGGTGGCCCGCGCCCTGGCGTTGAAGCCGTTGACGTACAGGCTGGTGACCGGCGCCAGCGTCTGTGCGAGGACGACGACACCGGCCATGTAGCCCGCGCTCAGTCCCTGCCCGCGGAACTCTGGATTCATCCAGACGCCCTGGACCTGGGTCACTTCCGGCGTGACGGCGCCCAGCTCGGCCTTGAAGACGACGTCGCCGTTAGCGTTCAGGTGCACGAGTGAATGGCCCTGGCGGATGAGGCTCTTGACGCGCCGGCTGTAGTATTCCCGGCCGCCAAGGTAGGGCGAATAGCCCACTTCTTCTTCGAACATGGCCGCGCACGCGGGCAGGATCTTGTCGAAGTCGGCCAGTTGGCCAAAGCCGAGTGCAGGCTCGGGCCGGACAGCGGGCGGGCCCGAGATCGTCAGCAGGGGCTGGTTGTCCCGGACTTCATGGGCGCCCTGGCCGAGCCGCTCCAAGGCCGAGTGGATGGCCAGGACAGGCTCGGCCGGCCCGAAGATCGAGGCGTAGCGGCGCCCTGAGCGGTGCGCGGCCATCGCGATGAGGCCGGCGAGGTCCGCGTCCAGCTCGATCGGCACCAGGTTGGCGCCGGCCCAGCAGGCGCCAAGGAGGGTGCCGCCGTCGAACGCGCCAAAGATGCTGGCGCCCCCGGCCGTGGGCGCCGCCGTGCCGGCGCCCTCCAGGTGCGAGAGGATGAAGACGTTGGCGACGGCGTCCCGGTGGGCGAGCGCCAGCAGCGCTCCGGTGTCGGCGCCGCCCAGGGCCCTGACGACGACGCCGGGTGCGGCGTCGTCCCTACGAGACGCTAACCACGGGGCTACCCTTTGCAGCATCTTCGCCACCGGCGTCCCCCATCTCTTCAGCGATTCGCATGGCTTCTTCGATCAGTGTCTCAACAATCTGATCCTCGGGCACAGTTTTGATGACTTCGCCCCTGACGAAAATCTGGCCCTTGCCGTTACCTGAGGCGACGCCGAGGTCCGCTTCGCGGGCCTCGCCCGGGCCGTTCACGACGCAGCCCATGACGGCCACGCGCAGCGGGACCTCCATGCCTTCCAGGCCCGCGGTGACCTGCTCGGCAAGCGTGTAGACGTCCACCTGGGCGCGGCCGCAGGACGGGCACGAGACGATTTCCAGTTTGCGGGGGCGCAGGTTGAGCGACTGCAGGATCTGGTTGCCCACCTTGATTTCCTCGACCGGCGGGGCCGAGAGGGAGACCCGGATGGTGTCGCCGATCCCGCGGGAAAGCAGGGCGCCGAACGCCGTCGCGGACTTGATGGTGCCCTGGAAGGCCGGTCCGGCCTCGGTGACGCCAAGGTGCAACGGCCAGTCACCCTTTTCGGCCAGCATCTCGTAGGCGGCGACCATGATGACCGGGTCGTTGTGCTTGACGGAGATCTTGAAGTCGTGGAAGCCGTGTTCTTCAAACAGCGAGGCTTCCCAGACGGCGGATTCGACGAGGGCTTCCGGGGTGGCCTTGCCGTATTTCTTCATGATGCCCGGTTCCAGGGATCCTGCGTTGACGCCGATCCGGATCGAGGTGCCGTGGTCCTTTGCGGCCCGGGCGATTTCCTTGACCTGGTCATCGAACTTGCGGATGTTTCCCGGGTTCACGCGCACGGCCGCACAGCCGGCCTCGATCGCGGCGAAGACGTACTTCGGCTGGAAGTGGATGTCCGCGATCACCGGGATCTGGGACTTCTTGGCGATGATCGGCAGGGCCTCGGCGTCATCGGCGGACGGGCAGGCGACACGCACGATGTCGCAGCCGGAGGCCGTGAGTTCGGCGATCTGCTGCAACGTGGCGTTAATGTCCGTGGTCGGCGTCGTGGTCATCGACTGGACGCTGATGGGCGAGTCGGAGCCGACGCCCACGGAACCCACCTTGATCTGGCGCGTCTTCCGGCGGGGGGCAAGGACGGGGGGCGGTGCTGACGGCATTCCCAGGCTGACCGAGGTCACGTGGACTCCCTTTTAGTAGCGATGTAAAGAAGGTGTGGGCGGAAGGGGCTAGGCGTGATCGGCCAGGAGACCGGTCAGCGGGGCCCACACCGTGGTGCGCGTGCCCGAGATGGCACCGGCGGCCGCGAAGGGGTCCTGCCGCAACAGGTCGTTCAAGGCCGCCTCGTCGGCCGCCTTGAAGATGAGCAGTGCACCTGCACCGTCGCCGTAGGGGCCGCTTGCCAGCAGGGCGCCCTCGCGGGCAAGTCCCGCCGTCCATTCACGGTGTGCCGGTCGGCTGGCATCGCGGACCTCGGAAGATTCGGCGTCGTACACGTACTCCACAGCAAAAACAGTCATACGGATACACTATCGCCCTGTTTGCCCGGTTCCCATCCGGGGACGCCAGGGCACGCTGTCAGCCGAATAAGAGGACCTTGGCTGCAGCCGCCACGCCGGCTGCCCACAGCATGGATGTGAGGGTCCCGATGATGAACCGCTCGGCGGCGACCGGAGTTTCCTTCAACTCCGCAAACCGGCCCAGGCCCTTGATGGCCACGACGTAGGCGATGGCGACGGGCTGGCCGGCGAGGATGGCCAGGCACACCGCGAACCGTTCCAGGATGCCGATGATGGCGCCGCCTCGCAGGATCCGGGCGCTGCTGACGGTCTCGGCAGGCCCGGCCGCGTCACGCGCCGGGACAGCGTCCGGGGCCGGCTCCTGGCCGGCCCGTGTTTCGGGGTCAGTGGTGGAATCGGCGGAGGGGTCCTCGGCCGTGTCCGCGCCGGAAGCGCTCCCCCTGTCACCGGGTCTGTCACCGGGTCTGCCGTCAAGGGTGCGGTCGTCAATGGTGCGGGCGAGGCGGAACACCCCGGCGGTGACCGGCCAGCCGGCGAAGCCTGCTATCAGCAGGGCCAGCGTGATCCAGAGGGCGTTCACGTGTCTCCTTCTGTCATGCCGGTCATCAGGCTGTCCGCGAGGGCCAGCAGCATTTCTGCCGCCGGCCTCGCCGCCCATTCTTCCTGCCAGCCGGAGCGCATGACCGCGCGGCTCACCGATTGCTCGGTGATTCCAAGTTTCTGGGCGGCAATTTTTTGAGTCCCGTGAGTGCCGTTGGTGCCGTGCCGCACCGAGCGCAGCACGTCCACCACCTTCCATTGCGCCGCTGTCCGGTCCTGGACCAGCCGGCCAATCAACCGGAGCACCGCCTCTGCATTGGCACAGGCGCCCGCCGCACGGGACCTGGCCGCGCCGTTCGCGGCCGCCGCGGCACCTGCCCTGCGGGCGGCCCCGCCGGCCACCACGGCGAGCGGCACGTGGGCAGCCGCCCCCTTGGCCCGGTCGACGGCGGCCCGGGCAGCCACGAAGGCCGGTCCGGAGCCTTCCCGCGGGCTGGCGGGCAACGGCAGATCCACCTCCCCCACGCCGATCCCGACGTACCAGCGGCCGCTGCGCAGGGCGTGAAGTGCGATGTCCACAACCTCGTCGACCCGTTCCACGACCCCCTGGACCTCGTCGCCAACCGAACGCTCAAAGCGCCCGCTGGTGGAGAGGCTCCCGAGTTCCTTCAGGAGGCCCGGGACGCGGTCGACGTCGCCGGTGCTGCCCCGCTGGTCGATAGTCATGACGTACATGACCCCAGCCTAGGGAGGTGATTCTAAATAATCAATCATTTTCAACTGATTATTCTAAATCAGCCGAAATAAGCTTATGTATGAAAATCAGCTGAAGCCGGCTGGAGCGGCCTGCGTGAAGGCCGCTACCCGAAGAGGTTGACCGGCTTGACGATGTCCGCGTAGATCAGCAGCGCCCCCATGCCCATCAAGAGCACCGCCACTACGTACGTCACCGGAAGCAGCTTGGCGATGTCGAAGGCGCCGGGATCCGGGCGGCCGAACAGCTTGGCGATCTGGCGGCGGGCCCCCTCGTACAGCGCGCCCGCCACGTGCCCGCCGTCGAGCGGCAGCAGCGGAATGAGGTTGAAGACGGCCAGGGCGAAGTTCAGTCCGGCCAGCAAGCCGATCAGGGCGGCGAAGCGGGACTGCAGCGGGACCTGCTCCATGGCGGCGACCTCGCCGGCCACGCGGCCCACGCCCACCACGCTGATGGGGCCGTTGGGATCCCGGGGCTCCTCGCTGAAGGCCGCCTTGGCCACCCCGGCCACGCGGGCGGGCAGGTTGACCACAACGCCGGCCACCTGCGCGATGTTCTCCCCCGCCATCGGCAGCACGGACGACGCCGGCTGCTGCACCAGCGCCGTCTGGGCGCCGATGCCCAGGAAGCCGACGTCCTGGTACTGGAGGCTTCCGTCGGCGGCCTTGGCCTGCCGGCCGTCGGCGCCGATCACCGGCCGGGACGAGAGCACGGGCGTGACCGTGGTGTTGACCGTGGCGCCGCCGCGCTCCACGGTGATGCTGACCTGCCTGCCCGCCGAGGCGCGGATCCAGCCGGTGAGTTCGTCCCAGCTGGTCACGGCCTTGCCGTCGAAGGAAGTGACGGTGTCATTCGGTTTCAGCCCCGCGGCCGCGGCGGGCGTGAGCTTGCAGTCCGCCGAGTCCGGGTCCACGGTCTCGCCGGCCTTGACCTGGCACTTGGAGACATCGGCGATGGTGGTGGTCTGGCTGGCGGTCCCGAATCCCATCAAGAGCACGGCGGTCAACACGACGCCGATCAGCAGGTTCATCACGGGGCCGCCGAGCATGATGATGACCTTCTTCCAGACCGGCAGCCGGTAGAAGACCCGGTTTTCGTCGCCGGGGCCGATTTCCTCGTGGGCAAGGGAGCGGGCATCGGTCGCCAGCGACTGGAACATGCCGGTGCTGGACGGGCGGACGGTGCCGTCTTCCTTGTTCGGCGGGTACATCCCGATCATGGACACGTAGCCGCCCAATGGGATGGCCTTGAGGCCGTATTCGGTCTCGCCGCGCTTCCTGGACCAGACAGTGGGTCCGAAACCGATCATGTACTTGGTGACGCGGACTTTGAACAGCTTGGCCGGCAACAGGTGGCCGACTTCGTGCAGGGCAATGGACACGGCGATGCCGATCGCCACGAAGACGACACCGAGGATAAAGAGGAGGACGGGGCTCATGTGCGTGATCTGCTGCTTCCTAGACGCTTCTGACGGCTAAACGTTCGTGGGTGCGGGCACGTGCCCATCTTTCAGCATCCAATACGGACTCCACCGTCAGCCCGGAGGATCCTGTGTGTTCGCTGAGCACGGCGTCGATCGTGTCCACAATGTCGGTGAAGCGGATCTGCCCCGCGTGGAAGGCCATCACCGCCTCCTCGTTGGCGGCGTTGAACACCGCCGGGAAGGTGCTGCCCTGCTGGGCGGCGGCCTTGGCGAGGGCGACGGCGGGGAAGGCGACACCGTCCAGCGGCTCGAATGTCCAGCTGGTGGCCTTGCTCCAGTCGCACGCGCTCGCGGACCCGGGGACCCGGTCCGGCCAGCCGAGGCCCAGGGCAATGGGCAGGCGCATGTCCGGCGGCGAGGCCTGGGCGATCGTGGAGCCGTCGACGAACTGGACCATGGAGTGCACCACGGACTGAGGGTGGACCACAACGTCGATCTTCTCCAGGGGGATGTCGAAGAGCAGGTGCGCCTCGATCACCTCCAGGCCTTTGTTGACCAGGCTGGCGGAGTTGGTGGTGACCATGAGGCCCATGTCCCAGGTGGGGTGCGCGAGGGCGTCCTGCGGCGAGACGTCATGCAGCTCCTCGCGGGTCTTGCCTCGGAACGGGCCGCCGGATGCCGTCAGGACCAGCCGGTCCACTTCGGCGGCGGAGCCGGAGCGCAGGCACTGGGCAATGGCCGAATGCTCAGAATCCACGGGGACGATCTGCCCCTCGCGCGCCGCGGCCTTGACCAGGGCGCCGCCGACGATCAGGGATTCCTTGTTCGCCAGCGCCAGGGTGGCTCCGGATTTGAGGGCAGCCAGCGTGGGGGCCAGGCCGATGGAGCCGGTGATTCCGTTGAGGACGACGTCGGCGCTGATTTCCGCGATCCGTGTGGAGGCGTCCGGGCCGGTGATGATCTCGGGACGGTAGCCCGTCACGGAAGCCGCGCGGGCGGCGTCGTCGATCATGTCCCGAAGGGCGGTGGCCTCCCCGGAGGCGGCGCCGACGGCCCAGGCGCGGGTGTGCACGGCCTGCCGGGCCAGGAGTTCGAGGTTGCCGCCGCCGGCGCTGAGCGCCACGACCTCAAACAGGTGCGGGGCGCCGTCGACGACGTCAATCGCCTGTGTGCCGATGGAACCGGTGGACCCGAGGAGGACGATTTTGCGCGGCTGCATGGTTCAAGTATCCCGCACGGCGACGGCGACTTAGTTGAGGCGTAACGTGGAAAACGTGGAGTGGACCGCGTGGTTCGACGCGCCAGAGTACGAGTTCGCCCGGCAGGTGCTGCAGCGCGGCACTGCCACCCTCTACTTCGTGGCCTTCCTCTCCTCGCTCAACCAGTTCCCTGCCCTCCTCGGCGAGCGCGGCCTGTTGCCCGTGCCGGACTACCTCGAGGGCTTCAACCGGCTGGGCCGGCCCAGCCTGTTCCGCTGGCGCTACTCGGACCGGCTGCTGCGGACGGTCTGCTGGAGTGGCATGGCGATTGCCGCCACGATCGTTGCCGGGCTCCCCCAGCTCGGCCCGCCGTGGGTTCCGCTGCTCGCGTTCCTGGCCCTGTGGCTGCTGTACATGTCGATTGTGAACGTGGGGCAGACTTTTTACAGCTTCGGCTGGGAGATCCTGCTCCTGGAGGCCGGGTTCACTGTGGGGTTCCTCGGCTCAGACCAGACTCCCCCGCCCCGGACCATCCTGATCCTGCTGGCCTGGCTGGTGTTCCGGCTGGAGTTCGGCGCGGGCCTGATCAAGATCCGGGGCGGTTCCGAGTGGCGGGACCTGACGGCCCTGTACTACCACCACGAAAGCCAGCCGATGCCGGGGCCGCTGAGCCGTCAGGCCCATCTGCTGCCCAAGGCATGGCACCGGCTGGAGGTCCTGGGCAACCACTTCGCCCAACTCGTGGTCCCGTTCTTCCTCTTTGCCCCGCAGCCGTTGGCCAGCGCCGCCGCCGGGATCATCATCTTTACGCAGTTGTGGCTGGTGGCGAGCGGCAATTTCGCCTGGCTGAACTGGATGGCGATCATCCTGGCCTTCGCGGCGGTCAGCGATCCCGTGGCGCACGCCGTGGTGCCGGCACTCCCGCTTGACTGGCACGCCGCGTCCGCAGGAGCGGGATCAGGCGCCGGATCCGGTGCCGCATCGGGTGTCGGAAGCCAGGCGCCGGTCCCGTGGCTCGTGGTGGTCACGTTCGCCACCGTGTTCCTGGTGGTGCTGAGCTACCGGCCGATCGAGAACCTCTTCTCCCACCATCAGCTGATGAACGCCTCGTTCAACCGCTGGCAGCTGGTGAACACCTACGGCGCGTTCGGCACCGTCACGAAGCGGCGGATCGAGATTGTGGTGGCGGGGACCCTCGAGGAGGAACCAGGGGACGACGCCGAGTGGCGGGAGTACGGCTTCAAGGGCAAGCCGGGAGACCTCCGGCGGCTGCCGCGCCAGTTCGCCCCGTACCACCTGCGGCTGGACTGGCTGATGTGGTTCCTGCCGCTGCGGACCGTCCACGAAGAGTGGTTCTATGCGTTCCTGGCCAAGCTGCTGGAGGCGGACCGGCCCATGCTGCGCCTGCTGCGCTACGACCCGTTCGACGGCGAACGGCCCCGCTGGGTGCGTGCCAGCAGCTATCTCTACCGGTTCACCACCCGGGCCGAATTCCGTGCGACGGGCCAGCGCTGGAACCGGACCCTGCTGCACGTCGCCATCCCGCCGTCGAGGCTGCCGCCGGAGCGCTGAGGCGCGTTTGCCGCACATGGCCGGAATGGGGTTGCCATTCCGGCCATGTGCGGCGAATCAGTGACACACCCCGGCTTAGACGGACACCTCTTCCTTCGCCGGTGCGGCCTCCAGTGTTGCCTGGCGGCGGCGCAGCCACCACGAGGCGACGAAGATCAGCGCCATGGAGATGTACACCACAAGGGCGAACGGCGAGCCGAAAAGGGCCGTGGGGTCGTTCTGCGACAGCTGCAGCGAGCGCCGCAGCTGCACCTCGAACATCGGGCCCAGGATCATCGCCACCACCATAGGCGCCACGGGGTAGCCGTAGCGGCGCATGAAGTAGCCCAGGATGCCCACCACCAGCAGGATGCCGACGTCGCTCGGGGAGAAGTTCACCGAGAACGCGCCCAGGGCGGCGAACACCAGGATGCCTGCGTAGAGGTAGGGCCGGGGGATCTGCAGGATTTTTACCCACAGGCCCACGAGCGGGAGGTTCAGCACCAGCAGCATGAGGTTGCCGACATACAGCGAGGCGATCAGGGTCCAGACCAGCGCCCCCTGGTTTTCGAACAGGAGCGGCCCCGGCTGGATCTGGTAGCGCTGGAACGCCGTGAGCATCATGGCCGCCGTCGCCGTCGTCGGGATGCCGAGGGTCAGCAGCGGCACCAGGACCCCGGCAGCCGCGGCGTTGTTCGCCGCCTCCGGTCCGGCGACGCCTTCGATCGCGCCCTTGCCGAACTGGGCCTTGTTGGCGCCCCTGGCCAGCTTCCGCTCGGCGGCGTAGGACAGGAACGTGGAGACGTCCGCGCCGCCTGCCGGGACGGTGCCGATCGGGAACCCGATGAAGGTTCCGCGCAGCCATGGCTTCCAGGACCGCTGCCAGTCCTCCTTGGACAGCCAGGCGTTCTTGCCCTTGCTGACCGGGATGAGCTCCACGGGGCCGTGCCGCAGCTTGGACGCGACGTACAGCGCCTCCCCGAGGGCAAAGAGGCCCACGGCCACGAGGACCATGTCGATGCCGTCCACCAGGGTGGGGTTGTCGAACGTGAAGCGCTGCTGGGCGGTGCTGTCATCGATGCCGATCAGGCCGATGAACAGTCCGAGGGCAAGGGAGGCCAGGCCGCGCAGGACTGAGGCGCCCAACAGCGCACCGACGGTCAGGAAGGCCACCACCATGAGGGCGACGTAGTCCACCGGACCGAGGCCGACGGCGAAGTCGGCCACCACGGGCGCCAGGAAGGTCAGCAGGACCGTGGCGATGGTCCCGGCGATGAAGGAGCCGATCGCCGCCGTCGCCAGGGCCGCCGCTCCCCTGCCGGCCTTGGCCATCTTGTTTCCCTCCAGCGCCGTGACGATCGAGGAGGATTCGCCGGGCGTGTTCAGCAGGATGGAGGTGGTGGAACCGCCGTACATGCCGCCGTAATAGATTCCGGCGAACACGATCAGCGCGGCGGCAGGATCCAGGGCGTAGGTGATGGGCATGAGCAGCGCCACGGTCATGGCGGGACCAATGCCGGGGAGGACGCCGACGGCGGTGCCGACGAACACCCCGCCCAGGGCGTAGAGCAGGTAGACCGGCTGCAGCGCGGTGGTGAATCCTTCGAGCAGGAGCATGAAGCTATCCATGAAGGAACGGCACCCCCTCGAGCAGCGGGCCCGGCGGCAGGGAGACGCCCAGGAGCCCGCCGAAGACGTACTGCAGTACCAGCGCCAGGACGATGGAAATGATGATCGCCTTCCAGAGGGGTTTGGCGTCCAGGGACCAGGCGGCACCGCTGAAGAGCACGGCGGCGGCCACCGGCCAGCCGGCCGGTTCGATCAGGAAGATGTGCAGCACCACGAAGCCCACGAGTTTGGCCAGGGCCACCCAGTCGGTCTTGGCCGTCACGTCGAGGTCTTCGCTGTCCTCGGCCTGGCCGACTTTGCCGCGGAGGACCTGCAGGACCACCCCGGCGCCGCACAGCACCAGCATGCCGCACACGATGTAGGGGAAGGCGCGCGGGCCGATGCCGGTCTCCGACGGCGGGATCGGAATGGATCCCGCCGTCAGCAGCCCCGCCGCGCCCACGCTGACGAACACGAGGGCGAAGAGGATCTCGCCCGTCGGCCGTTTGGCGGGCGTTGTTGCTTGTACGGACATTGTTACTTGACCAGGCCGATCTGGGTCAGCGTGGTCTTGACCTTGGCGATGTCCTCGGTCAGGAAGGTCTTGAAGCCGTCGCCGGCGAGGAAGGCGTCGTCCCAGTTGTTCTTGGTCAGGGTGGACTTCCAGGCCTCGGACGCGTGCAGCTTGGTGACGACGTCGGTCAGCTTCGCGCGCTGGGCGTCGTCGATGGAGCCGGGGGCCACCACGCCGCGCCAGTTGGTCAGCACGACGTCGATCCCCTGGTCCTTGAGCGGCTTGACGCCGGGCAGCGCCGGGGCCTCGGATTTGCCGGAGACGGCGAGCGCCCGGACCTTGCCGGCCTTGACCTGCTCGGCGTACTCGCCCACGCCGGAGATGCCGGCCTGGACCTTGTTGCCGAGCAGCGCCGCGATGGATTCGCCGCCGCCGGAGTAGCCGATGTAGTTCAGCTTGTCCGCCTCCACGCCCTGGGACTTCAGGATCTGCCCGGCCAGGATGTGGTCCGCGCCGCCGGCCGAGCCGCCAGTGATGGCCACGCCCTTGCCGTTGGTCTTGATGTCCGCCACGAGGTCGGCGACGGACTGGTACTTTGACGACGCCGGCACTACGAGGACCAGCGGTTCTTCGGTGAGCCGCGCGATCGGGGTGGTGTCTTCGAGCCGGGTCTTGGCGCCATTGGTCTCAACTGCGCCGACCATGACGTAGCCCATCACCATGAGGGTGTTGACGTCCTTCTCGGTGGCAAGCTTGGCGAGCCCATTGGTTCCGCCGCCGCCGCCAATGTTGGTGACCTGGGCGGAAGAGACCAGCTTGTTGGTCTGCAGGTCCTGCTGGATGGCGCGTCCGGTCTGGTCCCAACCGCCGCCCGGGTTGGCCGGGACGATGATGCTGAGCTTCTTGATCGGGTCGGCGCCCGCGGCCGTGCCGGCAGCCGTGCCGGTTCCGCTTCCAGCGCAGGCGGACATGGCCAGGACGACTCCGGCGGCACCGGCGATGAGGGCGGCGCGGCGGGTGTAGGCGGACCGCGTGAAAGTGGGCCGCGTGAAAGTGGACTGCGTGAGAGTGGACTGGCCAGACATGGTTTCTCCTTGGGCGAATGTGATGCACATCATTGGAATCACGTCACTGACCCTAGGAGCGCCCGGCGACGGGCAACAGAATTTGGCCTTAGAGGTAGTAGTGGTCATATTGGTCACGGCCGCGGCCGTCTTTTTGGCGGGCGGACGCCGCTGCCGATGGGAAACTTGTGACATGTTTCACAGGATTCCCCTACGGTTCCAGCTGGTCGCATTGCAGCTGGGCATCGTGCTGGCTGTCCTCACGGTGGTGGGGGCCGTGACCATCCGGATGCAGGAACAACAGCTCCGGGATGCGTACAAGGGCCGGCTGATCGGCGTCGCCGAAAGTGTCGCACAGCTGCCCTCGGTCATCAGCGCGTTCGGAACGCCCTCGCCGGCCCAGACCATCCAGCCGATCGCGGAAGTCATCCGGCAGGCCTCCAATGTCACGTACGTGGTGGTGACAGACCGGCACGGCGTCCGGCAGTCGCACCCCAACCCTGCGGAAATCGGCCGGCCGGTCTCCACCGATCCCTCCGTGCCCCTGTCCGGGGAGATCTACGTGGGCACCCAGACCGGAACCCTCGGCGAGTCCTGGCGGGTCAAGGTCCCCATCTTCGACCGGACCGGCACCGTGATCGGCTCCGCCTCCGTGGGGGTGCTGGAGAGCACGCTGGCCGCCGACCTCCACGACGACATGCCACAGCTGTTCGCCTGGCTGCTCGGGGCCGCGCTGCTGAGCTCACTGGGCGCGATGTACGTCTCGAAACTGGTATGGCGGCGGATCTACAAGCTTGAGCCCGAGGACATCGCTGCCCTGCTGGAAACGCGCGACGCCATGCTCCATGGCCTGGGCGAAGGGCTCGTGGCGGTGGACGCAGACGGCAGGATCGCGCTGGTCAATGACGAGGCCCGGCGCCTCCTCGGACTGTCAGCGGATATCACCGGGACGCCCGCCGCGGCAAGCCTGGAGCCGGCGGTCCACCGTCTGCTCTCGGCCGGGTCGGCCACGGAGGAACTGGTGCTCTCGGGAGAGCGGATCCTGCTGGGCAAGGTCAATGCCGCCACGGTCGACGACCGGGAAGTCGGCAAGGTGCTGATCCTGCGGGACCGCACGGAACTGCACACCGTCCTGCGTGACCGCGACGGCGCCGTGGACGTAACCCAGGCCCTCCGCGCCCAGGCGCACGAGTTCGCCAACAAACTGCACGTTATTTCCGGACTGCTGGAGCTCGGGAAGCAGGACAAGGCCATCGAATACCTTGGCCGCAGCCACAACGACGCCGTCTTCGCGAACCGGCCGCTGGCGCCCGGAATCACCGACCACGGGGTCCAGGCCCTGCTGATAGCCAAGTCCACAGTCTGCGCCGAGCGCGGCATCGACATTGTGGTCAGCCCGGATTCGGTGTGCTCCGCCGATGACTCAGGCGACGTCATCACGGTCCTGGGCAACTTGGTCGACAACGCCGTGGACGCCGCGGGCTTCGACAGCACCGTGGCCATCCGGCTCGGCGAGAGCGCCGACGGCGAGCGGACCATCGTGGTGGAGGACGACGGGCCCGGCGTCCCCGTTGCGGAACGCGCTAAAGTGTTCGAGCCCGGTGTGACCAGCAAGGAGGCCGAGGGGATCAACAGCCGCGGGTTTGGGCTGGCCCTGGTCCAGCGGGTTGCCCTCCGGCGCGGAGGCCGGGCCGCGGTATCCTCATCGGCATTGGGCGGAGCCTGCTTCTTGGTGGTGCTCAGGACAAAAGAGGCGGAACTACAGAAGCAATGAGCGCCATACGCACCCTCATCATCGACGATGACGTAGCAGTGGCCGGGATCCATCACGGGTTCCTGCTGGCACGCGGCGGATTCGACGTCGTGGCCATGGCCCACACCGGGCAGCAGGGCATCGATCTGGCCGCCGAGCTGGCGCCGGAGCTGGTGCTGCTGGACATTCATTTGCCGGACATGTCCGGCCTGGATGTCCTGCAGCGGCTGCGCGGGCACCGGCGGCCGGTGGATGTCCTGGTCATTACCGCGTCCCGGGAACTGGATACGGTCCGTGGCGCGATGGCCGGCGGGGTGCTGCACTACCTGGTCAAGCCCTTTTCCTCGCAGGCGTTGAACGAACGGCTGGACGAGTACGTCATGCTGCGGGACGAGCTGGCCTCGGGCGCCGCCGGGCCGCTGGACCAGGCCAGCATCGACCGCCTGGTGGCTCCCTCCCGCCGGTCCGCGCCGGCAGAGCCGGCCCAGCCGCCGGGCCAGGCTGCGCTGCGGCTGCCCAAGGGGCTCTCCCGTCCCACCCTGGACGCGGTCATCGAGGCGCTGAAGGCCAGCCCCGAGGACGTATCCGCCGCCGGCCTGGCGCTGCAACTGGGCCTGTCCCGGGTCAGCGCCCGCCGCTACCTTGAGTACCTTGTGGTTCACGGCCATGCCCGGCTGACGCCCCGCTACGGAGCGGCGGGCCGGCCGGAGAACCGCTACCTCTGGCGCCGCTGAGATTGCGGAGCCAAGGATCCAGGCGTTGGGCGCCGAGGGTGGGCGCCGAGGGTCAGGAGCTGACGTGGCCCGCGCGGCGCAGCGTCGATGCGGCGTGCTTGAGGATGGGCCCGTCGATCATCTTGCCCTTGAACGCGAACACGCCCGTGCCTGCCGCGGAGGCGGCGTCAAGCAGCTCGGCGGCCGCCGAGACGTCGGCCTCGGTGGGCGCGTAGGCTTCGCGGACCACGGCCACCTGGTCCGGGTGGATGCAGGCTTTGGAAGAGAACCCGGACGCCACGGCGTCACGGGATTCCAGGGCCAGCCCGGCAAGATCCGGGATGTTGACATAGACGGCGTCGATCGCGTCCTTGCCGAAGGCGCCGGCGGCCAGGAGCACACTGGAACGGGCGTGCAGCGCGACTGCCCGGTAGCTGCCGTCCTCGAACCGGCTGGAGGTTCCGCCGAGCGAGGCGAGCAGGTCTTCCGCGCCCCACATCAGGGCCACCACGTTGGGTTCGGCGGCGATGGCTGCGGCGTTGAGGACTCCCGCGGCCGTCTCGCAGAGGGCAATCACGCTGTAGCCCTGGAGTTCCTTGAGTTGGGCGGCGCTCTCGGCCTTGGCCAGCATGATGTGCCGGTAGGGCGTGTGCTTGAGGCAGTGCAGGTCCTTCTCGAACTCGTCCGTGCCGGCGGGATTGACCCGGATGATGGTGCGGCTCGGGTCCAGTTCCGGGACGTCGCCGGTAGCGCCCAGCTGGGCGAGGATGGCGCCGCGGGCCCGCTGCTTGTCGGCGGGCGCGACGGCGTCCTCGAGGTCCACGATCACGGTATCGGAGCGCTCGGCGGCCTTCTGGTACCGCTCAGGGCGGTCGGCGGGGCAGAACAGCAGGGCAGGACCCATCAGGAAACTCATGTTTCTATTGTCCCCTTTTGCGCCGCTTCCAGCTCGGCAGCCGCGTGGGCCTCGCGTGTCCACATCAGGCAGCTGCGGGCAGCCAGCGCCACCACCTCGCCATGCTGGTTGCGTCCGGTGTGCTGCATGGTCACGATGCCCTGCCCGGGGCGGGACGCGGACAGCCTTTTCCCGGTGACCACGGTCTCCGTGTAGAGGGTGTCCCCGTGGTACAGCGGGCGCGGAAAGGACACGTCCGTCAGTCCCAGCTGGGCGATGATGGTGCCCTGGGTCAGCTGAGGCACCGACTGGCCCACCACGGTGGCGAGGGTGAACATCGAATTCATCAGCCGCTGGCCGAATGGCTGCCCGGCGCTCCAGGCCGCGTCCAGGTGCAGGGCCTGGGTGTTCATGGTCATGGTGGTGAACAGGACATTGTCCGTCTCCGTGACCGTCCGGCCCGGCCGGTGGGCGTAGACCACGCCCTCCTGGAGCTCGTCGAAATAGAGGCCGCGCTGTTCAATCACCCGGGGGGTGCCGGCATCGGGGCTTGGGGAGGGCCGGTCGGCGTCGCTCATACAGTCAGTTCCTGGTCTTCCTCGAAAAGTTCGGCTCCGGTGGCGGCCACGACGTCCTCAACGGTGACGTCGGGAGCCAGCTCCCGCAGCACCAGCCGGGACTGCCCGGCCTCGGTCACGACGTCGATCACGGCGAGGTCGGTGATGATCCGGTCCACACAGCCCTTGCCGGTCAGCGGCAGCGTGCACGATTCAACGATTTTCGGCTTGCCGTTGCGGTCCACGTGGTCCATCATCACGATCACCTTCTTGGCCCCGAACACGAGGTCCATCGCGCCGCCCATGCCCTTGACCATCTTGCCCGGGATCATCCAGTTGGCGAGGTCGCCGTTGGCGGCCACCTCCATGGCGCCCAGCACCGCCACATCGACGTGCCCGCCCCGGATCATGCCGAAGGAGGCGGCGGAATCGAAGAACGCCGCACCCTTGTTGACCGTGACAGTTTCCTTGCCGGCATTGATCAGGTCCGGATCGATCTCATCCTCAGCCGGGTACGGCCCGACGCCCAGGATGCCGTTCTCCGAGTGCAGCACCACCTCGACGCCGGCCGGAATGTAGTTGGGGATCAGCGTCGGCATCCCGATGCCAAGATTGACATACTGGCCGTTGTGCAGCTCCTGCGCCACCCGCGCGGCGAGTTCGTTGCGGTTCCAGCCCTTTGTTTCAGTACCGGGGGCGTGTTCGACGGCGGAGCGCCGGTATTCGTGGCGCACGGCCTCGGGACGGGGCGGCGCGCCCTGGGCGTTGTTTGTTTCCACGGCTATGCTCCTGCCTGGTTTGGTGTGCCGGGGGCAGCCGAAACTGCGACCGTCCGCTTCTCGATGCGTTTCTCCCCCTGCGGGGCCAGGACCACGCGCTGGACGAAGATCCCCGGAACGTGGACGTGCTCCGGGTCCAGCTCCCCCGGCTGCACAAGTTCCTCGACCTCGGCGATCGTGATCTTCCCGGCCATGGCGCACAGCGGGTTGAAATTCATCGCGGTGGCGTGGAAGACGAGGTTGCCGTGGCGGTCCCCCTTCCAGGCGTGCACCAGGCCGAAGTCGGGCGTCAGCGACTCTTCCAGCACGTAGTCGGCGCCGTTAAAGCTGCGGACCTCCTTCGGGGCGGAGGCGATCGCGACGTTACCCTCGGCGTCGTACTTCTGCGGCAGCCCGCCGTCGGAGACCTGGGTCCCGACGCCGGCCGGCGTGTAGAAGGCGGGAATGCCGGCACCGCCGGCGCGCAGCTTTTCGGCCAGGGTGCCCTGCGGGGTGAGGACCACCTCGAGCTCACCGGCAAGGTACTGCCGGGCGAACTCCTTGTTCTCCCCGACGTAGGAGCTGATGGTGCGCCGGATCCGGCCGTCCTTGAGCAGGATCCCGAGTCCCCAGTCGTCCACGCCGCAGTTGTTGCTCACGGTTTCCAGATCCGTGGCGCCGCGCTGGTGCAGCGCCTCGATGAGGGTCACGGGGATGCCGCAGAGCCCGAACCCTCCCACGGCGAGGGAGGCGCCGTCGTGGATGTCCGCGACAGCCTCGGCTGCGCTGGCGACTACTTTGTTGATCATCAGGATCCTTCCGGCCGGCTACAGTCCCAGTTCGCGGGCGATCAGCATCAGCTGGACCTCCGTGGTGCCTTCGCCGATTTCGAGGATCTTGGAGTCGCGGTAGTGGCGTGCCACGGTGAATTCGTTGATGAAGCCATAGCCGCCGAACACCTGGGTGGCGTCCCGCGCGTTGTCCATGGCTGCCTCGCCTGCGACCATCTTAGCGATGGCCGCCTGCGTCTTGAACGGCTTGCCGGCAAGCATCCGGGCGGCCGCGTCGTAGTAGGCCAGGCGGGCCGTGTGGGCGCGGGCTTCCATCCGGGCAATCTTGAACGCGATGGCCTGGTACTTGCCGATGTTCTGCCCGAACGCGCTGCGTTCCTTGGCGTACTTCACCGACTGGTCCACGCAGCCCTGGGCCGCGCCGACGGCCAGCGCCGCGATCGCGATCCGGCCCTCGTCCAGGATGGACAGGAAGTTGGCGTAGCCGCGGCCCTGGGTGCCGAGCAGGTTGGCTTCGGGGACGTGGACGTTGTCCAGCGTGAGCGGGTGGGTGTCCGAGGCGTTCCAGCCGACCTTGTTGTAGGCCTTCTCCGCCGTGAACCCCGGGGTGTTGGTGGGCACCAGGATGGTGGAGATCTCCTTCTTGATGCTGCCGTCCGGACGTTCTTCCTGGCCGGTGACGGCCGTGACGGTGACGAGCTTGGTGATGTCCGTGCCGGAGTTGGTGATGAACGCCTTGTTGCCGTTGATGACCCATTCACCGCCGCCCAGTTTGGCCGTGGTCTTGGTGCCGCCGGCGTCCGAGCCGGCCTCGGGCTCGGTCAGGCCGAAGCCGGCGAGCGCCTTGCCGGAGGCGAGCAGGGGCAGCCATTCCTCTTTTTGGGCGTCGTTGCCGAAGCGGTGGATCGGCATGGCGCCGAGCGAGACGCCGGCCTCCAGGGTGATGGCGACGGACTGGTCCACGCGGCCGAGCTGTTCCAGCGCGAGGGCCAGGGCGAAGTAGTCCCCGCCCATGCCGCCGAACTCTTCCGGGAAGGGCAGGCCGAAGAGGCCCATGTCCGCCATCTGGGAGACGACCTCGTAGGGGAAGCTGTGTTCCTCGTCGTGCTTGGCGGAAACGGGGGCCACTACTTCGTCGGCGAATTCGCGGACGGTGTTGCTGAGGTCCTGGTAGTCCTCGCTGAGCTCAAAATCCGGCATGGGGGTGACTCCTTTGTCTGATGTAAATCCGCGGTCTGGTGATGGTGTCTGGTGATGGTGTGTGCTGCTGTTTTTCTGCAAAAGCTGCTCCGTGGCCGCCCGGTCAGAAAGTTTGTTAGTCGGCCGCGCCCATTGCGATCACGGCTTCCTCGATCGTGTCCTCGGCGGCGTTCTCCGCCGGGGACGGAGCATGGACCGCGGGGTGGACGGTGGCGAGCACCTGGTCTGCCTTCACGAGGTCCCCGGGACCGACGCTGATGTGGACTGTTCCCTCGAGCGGCGCCACGAGCTGGTGCTCCATCTTCATCGCCTCCACGGAGAGCAGTACCTGGCCGGCTTCCACCGTGTCGCCGTCGCTGACGGAGACGGACACCACCGTCCCTGGCATCGGCGAGCGCACGGCCGGGTCGGCGGCGCCTTCCTCGCGTTCGATCGCGGCCAGCACCCGGGCGAGCCGGGACTCGCGGGTGAGCACCTCCAGGCGGCAGGACCAGCCCTCGTTGCCGAGGAAGAGCTCGTGTGGGTCGCCGGAGGCCGGGCCGCTCTGGTCCGGTGTTCCCGGGCCCTCAGGCGTCGACACCAGCGCGTATTCCCGTGCTTCGCCATCGAGGGTCAGCTCGGCGTGGTTGCGCTTGGGGAAACGAAGCGATGCCGTGCGTTCCGGCCCGCCGTCGACACTCACCGCCGCGGTGCCCTGCCCGACGGCGCCGGACACCGTCACCGTGGCGACGCCGCCGCCGGGCGTGCCCAGGCTGATCCGCCGCGGGGCAGGCACACCGATCCGCCAGCCGTCGCGCCGGCTCCACGGGCCTCCCCCGGGGTTCCGTGCATCGCGTTCCTCCATCGCAGCGGCGAATACCGCGGCGGCAGCTGCCTCGAAGTCGCCCACGCGGCGGAAAGAGAACTCCGGCATCTTGCGCTCGATCAGGCCGGTGTCGAGCCGGCCGGCGCGGACGTCGGCGTCGTTGATCAGCAGCCGCAGGTACTCGATGTTGGTGTCGATGCCCAGCGCCGTGTACCCGGCGAGCGCCCGGTCCAGGGTGTCCAGGGCTTCGGTGCGGTTCCGGCCCCACGCGATGACCTTGGAAATCATGGGGTCGTAGCTGGAGGAGATTTGGAGGCCCTCGACAAGGGACGAGTCGACCCGGACCTGGCCATCGGCGTGATCGGGCATTTCGTCCAGCAGGACCACCCGCCCCGTGGACGGCAGGAAATTCTTCTCCGGCACCTCGGCGTAGACGCGGGCCTCCACCGAGTGTCCGGTGAGGACGACGTCGTCCTGGGTCACGGTGAGTTCCTCGCCGGCGGCGATCCGGACCTGCCATTCGACGAGGTCGACGCCGGTGACCATCTCGGTGACGGGGTGTTCGACCTGGAGCCGGGTGTTCATTTCCATGAAGAAGAATTCGTCTGGGGCGTTGTCCGAGACCAGGAACTCGACGGTGCCGGCGCCGGAGTACTTGACGCTGCGGGCCGCGTTGCAGGCGGCCTCGCCGATCCGGGCCCGGATGTCCGCCCCGTCGGGCAGGGATTCCAGCAGCGGGGAGGGAGCTTCCTCGATGACCTTCTGGTGCCGGCGCTGCAGCGAGCACTCGCGCTCCCCCAGGTGGATGACGTTGCCGTGGTTGTCGGCGAGGACCTGGACCTCGATGTGGCGCGGGGTGAGCACGAGCCGTTCCAGGAACAGGGTGTCGTCGCCGAAGGCACTCGCGGCGACCCGGCGGGCCGTGGCCAGGGTGGCTGCCAGGTCCTCGGGGCGTTCGACGATGTGCATGCCCTTGCCGCCGCCGCCGGCTGAGGGCTTGATCAGCAGCGGGAAGCCGACGCCGGCCGCGGCCTCGATCAGCTGCGCGTCCGTCATCCCCGGTTCGGCGATGCCCGGGACCACCGGGACGCCGTAGCCGGTGACGTGGTTCTTCGAGCGGATCTTGTCGCCCATGACATTCAGGGATTCCACGCCCGGGCCGATGAACGTGATCCCGGCTTCGGCCAGGGCACGGGCGAAGTCGACGTTCTCGCTCAGGAAGCCGTAGCCCGGGTGCACGGCCTCGGCCCCGGTGTCGCGGCAGGCCTGGATGATGGCCTCGATCTTCAGGTAGCTCTCGGTGGCCGCGGCCGGGCCGATCCGCACCGCCACGTCGGCTTCGCGCACGTGCCGGGCGCCGGCGTCGGCGTCGGAATAGACCGCCACCGAACGGATGCCCAGGGCCCGCAGGGACCGGATGACGCGGCAGGCGATCTCGCCGCGGTTGGCGACCAGCACGGTGCCGAACAGGGGCTTGCGGGGGGTCGAGGGTGCACTCGATGAAGAGGAAGTAATTGTCATTGCTGGCTCACATCCGGAACAGGCCGAAGGAGGTCTCCGGCAGCGGGGTGCGGGAAACGACGTCGAGCGCCAGTCCCAGGACGGTGCGGGTGTCCGCGGGGTCGATCACGCCGTCGTCCCAGAGGCGGGCGGTGGAGTAGTAGGGGCTGCCCTGGTCCTCGTACTGGGCCTTGATGGGGGCCTTGAAGGCTTCCTCGTCCGCGGCGGACCATTCCTCGCCGCGGGCCTCGTACTGGTCCCGCTTCACGGTGGCCAGCACGCTGGAGGCCTGGTTTCCGCCCATCACGGAGATCCGCGACGCCGGCCACATCCACAGGAAGCGCGGCGAGTAGGCCCGCCCGCACATGGAGTAGTTGCCCGCGCCGAAGGAGCCGCCGATCACCACCGTGAGCTTGGGGACGCGGGCGGTGGCGACGGCGGTGACCATCTTGGCGCCGTTCTTGGCGATGCCGCCCTGCTCGTAGTCCTTGCCCACCATGAAGCCGGAGAGGTTCTGCAGGAAGATCAGCGGGATGCCGCGCTGGTCGCACAGTTCGATGAAGTGCGCGCCCTTGAGCGAGGATTCGCTGAACAGCACCCCGTTGTTCGCCACGATGCCCACCGGGTGGCCGTGCAGCTTCGCGAAGCCCGTGACCAGGGTGGTGCCGTAGTTCTTCTTGAATTCATGGAATTTGCTGCCGTCGACCAGCCGGGCGATGACCTCGCGCACGTCGTACTGGGCGTTGACGTCCGTGGGAACGGCGCCGTAGAGCTCAGCCGGATCCGCGACGGGTTCGACGGCGGTGTCCACGTCCCAGACGGGCGCGGCCGGCCGCGGCAGGGTGGCCACGATGTCCCGGACGATCTGGAGGGCATGCTCATCGTTCTCGGCCAGGTGGTCCGTGACGCCGGAAATCTTCGAGTGCACGTCTCCGCCGCCCAGTTCCTCGGCCGTGACGATCTCGCCGATCGCGGCCTTCACCAGCGGCGGGCCGCCCAGGAAAATGGTGCCCTGGTTGCGGACGATGACCGTCTCATCGCTCATGGCAGGGACATAGGCGCCGCCGGCGGTGCAGGAACCCATCACGGAGGCGATCTGCGGGATCTTCGCCGCGGACATCCTGGCCTGGTTGAAGAAGATCCGGCCAAAGTGCTCCTTGTCCGGGAAGACCTCGTCCTGCTTGGGCAGGAAGGCCCCGCCCGAGTCCACGAGGTAGATGCAGGGCAGCCGGTTCTCCAGGGCGATTTCCTGGGCCCGGAGGTGCTTCTTCACCGTCATCGGATAGTAGGTGCCGCCCTTGACCGTGGCGTCGTTGGAAATGACCAGGACCTGGCGGCCGTGCACCAGGCCGATCCCGGCGATCACCCCGGCGCCCGGGGAGTCATCGTTGTACATGCCGTTGGCCGCGAGCGGCGCGATTTCCAGGAAGGGGCTGCCGTCATCCAGCAGCCGGTCGATGCGTTCGCGCGGGAGGAGCTTGCCGCGGGCCACATGGCGTTCGCGGGACTTTGCCGGCCCGCCCAGCGCCGTAGCGGCGAGCCGTTCCCTCAGTTCGCCGGCCAGGCCCAGCTGGGCCTGGCAGTTCGCGGCAAAGGCGGCGCTTGTCGCATCCACCCGGCTGGCGATTGTCTCCATTGACTGCTTCCGTTCCCTGACCTGAGTGCCGGTTCGGCGGCTACAGCCGCCCGGATATTTCGGCTGATTCCGCAAATATTTCGGTTAGTACCGCATAACTGAGATTTAGGTTAGTCTCTATTAACTGTGATGTCCAACACAGGGATCATTTGCAACGAGGGGATGCGCCGGTGACCGAGCCCAGCCTGACCACCCAGCTTCCTACAGTCCCGGTGGCTTCCACCCCGGCCCTCTCCAGTCCGGTCCCCTCCACACAGCGCAGCCAGGCCAAGGCGAACAGGCGGCAGGCCCTCCTGTCCGCGGCCGCCGCGCTCTTCGCCCTGGAGGGCTTCAACCGCGTTTCACTGGAGGATCTGGGGGCCGCGGCCGGCGTCAGCGGGCCGGCGGTCTACCGCCACTTCGCCGGCAAGCAGGCAGTCCTCGGTGCGCTGCTCCTCAGCGTCAGCCAGGACCTGCTCGACGGCGGCCGCAAGGTGGTGGCCGATTCCGACGGCGATCTGGCGGCGCTGGGCGGCCTCGTGGCCTTCCACGTCGACTTTGCCCTGAGCAATCCCGACGTCATCCGGGTCCAGGACCAGGACTTCAGCAACCTTGCCGGCGAGGACCAGGCCGAGGTCCGCACACTCCAGCGCAACTACGTTGAACTCTGGGTGGAAGTGCTGGCTGGGCTGCATGAAGGCACGGAGGCGGCCGAGCTGCGGATGCGGGCACATGCCACCTTTGGATTGATCAACTCGACCCCGCACTCGGTACGCAGCCACGGCCGCCGGGTCGGCGTCCGCCGCGCCCGGCCGCTGCTCGAAAGCATGGCACTGGCCGCGCTCCTGGCACCGGCCGCGCCGCCGGCAGACTGACGCTCCCGCCCGACTGACCAGTCCCCGTCCGGGCACACTCCGCTCCCGGCGTTTTCCCGCTGCGGCACACTCCGGGGGCAGTTTGGCGTGGACACGCCGTCAATTGGGCCGCCGCCGTCGGGCATGGCGCCCAAAGTGCCCCCGGAGGGAGGCACCGGCGGAGACACCCCGCACACAACAAAGCTGCCGGCCGCTCGTTCCTTTCGGAAGGAGCAGCCGGCAGCCGTGGTGGGCCGGAGCCTAGACCATCGCGAGGACCATGCCCGGATCGGCCAGCATGGCGCCGAGGTCCTGGAGGAACCGTGAGCCCTGCTCGCCGTCCACCAGGCGGTGGTCGAAGGAGAGGCTGAGCGTCATGACCTGGCGCAGGGCGACCTCGTCCTGGTACTCCCACGGCATCTTCCGGACCGCACCGAGGGCCAGGATGGCGGCCTCGCCCGGGTTCAGGATGGGCGTGCCGGCGTCAATGCCGAAGACGCCGATGTTCGTGATGGAGATGGTGCCGCCGGAGAGCGCCTCGGGGCTTGTCTTCCCGGCCCGGGCCGTGTCCGTCAGTTCCGTCAGGGCGGAGGAGATCTCCAGGAGGGACATCCGGTCCGCGTCCTTGATGTTCGGAACCGTCAGCCCGCGCGGGGTCGCGGCGGCGATGCCCAGGTTCACGTAGTTGAACTGGACGATCTCCTGGTTGGCCTCATCCCACCGTGCGTTGAGCGTCGGGTGGTTGCGCAGGGCAATGAGCACCGCTTTGGAGACGAGCGTCAGCGGCGTGAGCTTGTACCCGGCGAACGCGCGGCTCGCCTTCAGCCGTGCCAGCAGCTCCATCGTGGGCGTGACGTCGACGGTCAGGAACTCGGTGACGTGCGGTGCGGTGAAGGCACTGGCGACCATGGCGGCGGCCGTGAACTTCCGCACGCCCTTGATCGGCGTGCGGGTCTCCCGCTCGCCCCGGGCCTGGGGCGCAACGGCCTGCGCCGGCGCACCGGCGAGTTCGTGAGCGGCCGCGGACTGGTCGCCGCCGGCGAAGTTCTGGACGTCCTCGCGGGTAATGAGGCCATGTTCGCCCGTGCCGGTCACCGCTTCGAGGTCGACGCCGAGATCCTTGGCCAGCTTGCGCACCGGCGGCGTGGACCGCGGACGCTCCCCCGGCACCGAGGCGGCAGGCTTGGCCTCAACCGGCTCGGCCGCGCGGACCGGCGCAACTGGAGCAGCCGCCGGAGCTGCAGCCGGAGCTGCCGGGGCTGCGAACGTGCGGGCACGGCGGGCCGGCCGGCCTGAGGCTTCGAGCACGGCTCCGTAACCCACAAGGTTCGGCTCACGCTTGGCCGCGGCCGCCTCGGGTGCGGAGCCTGCGGAGCCGTCGTCCTCAATCTCGAAGGAGACGATCGGCTTCCCGACCTCAACCACGGTGCCGGGCTGTTCGTGCAGGGCCGCGACCACACCGGCGAACGGCGAGGGCAGCTCGACGACGGCCTTGGCCGTCTCCACCTCGGCGATGATCTGGTTGAGGGTGACCGTATCCCCCACCGCGACCTTCCAGGCGACGATTTCCGATTCCGTCAGTCCTTCACCGAGGTCCGGGAGCCTGAATTCCTTGATCATGGTGGCGCTCATCCTTCCAGCCCGCTGAGGGAGTTGGGGCGGCCCATGGCGCGGTCAACGCCGTCGAGAATCCTGTCCAGGCCCGGCAGGTGGTGCATTTCCAGCTTGGAGTACGGGTACGGAACGTCGAAGCCGGTTACGCGGACCGGGGCGGCTTCGAGGTGGTAGAAGCAGCGTTCGGTGATGCTCGCGGCAACTTCGGCGCCGAGGCCGCCGGACTGGCCGGCCTCGTGCGTGATGACCAGCCGGCCGGTCTTGCGGACCGATGCCTCAAGGGTGACGAAGTCCAGCGGAGCCAGCGAGCGGAGGTCGATGACCTCGACCGAAACGCCTTCGTCCGCGGCCGCCAGTGCGGCATCGCGGGCAGTCTTGACCAGCGGACCGTAGGCCACAAGGGTGACGTCGTTGCCCTCGGTGACCACGCGGGCCTTTTCCATGGACAGCGCAGTGCTCAGGTCGACGGTCTCGTCCACCTCGCCCTTGTCGTGGTAGCGCCGCTTGGGCTCGAAGTACAGGACAGGATCGTCGGAGGCGATGGCCTGCTGGATCATGGTGTAGGCGTCCTGGGGGTTGGACACGCTGATCACGCGCAACCCCGAGGTGTGGGTGAAGTAGGCCTCGGGCGATTCCGAGTGGTGCTCCGGAGATCCGATGCCGCCGCCGAACGGGACGCGAATGGTGATGGGCATCTTGACGGCGCCCTGCGTGCGGTAGTGCATCTTGGCGACCTGGCTGACGATCTGGTCGAACGCCGGGTAGATGAACCCGTCGAACTGGATCTCCACCACCGGGCGGTAGCCGCGGTAGGCCAGGCCGACCGCGGTGCCCATGATCCCCGACTCTGCCAGCGGGGTGTCCACGACGCGGTGCTTGCCAAAGTCTTTCTGCAGGCCGTCGGTGACACGGAAGACACCGCCGAGTGCGCCGATGTCCTCCCCCATCAGGACCACCTTGGGATCGTTTTCGAGGGACTTGCGCAGGCCCGAATTGATGGCTCGGGCAAAGGTCATCTGCGTCATCAGCGTGCACCTTCTTCAGAAGAGGCTTCTGCGGGATCGCCGAAGGAAGCCAGGTAACGGGAGTAGTGCTCCTGCTGGCGGTCCAGCCAGGAGTTGGGCGTGCTGTACACGTGCTTGAAGATATCCAGCGGCTGCGGCTCGGGCATGTTGATGGTGCCGGCCCGGAGTTCCTTGGCCACGGCGTCGGCCTTCGCGGCGACGGCTGCCTCAAGGTCCGCTGTCAGCAGCCCCTTGCGGTCCAGCAGCGACTTCATCCTGCTGATCGGGTCCTTGGCGGCCCAGTCCTCGAGCTCGTTGGCGTCCCGGTAGCGGGTGGGGTCATCCGCCGTCGTGTGCGGGCCCATCCGGTAGGTCACGGCCTCGATGAAGGTGGGGCCGCCGCCGTGCCGGGCGCGGTCCAGGGCAATGCGGGTCGCCGCCATGACGGCGAGGACATCGTTGCCATCGACCCTCATGCTGGGGATGCCGAAGCCTGAGGCGCGGTCCGCCAGCTGGATGTGGGACTGCAGCCGGACGGGCTCCGAGATGGCCCAGTGGTTGTTCTGGCAGATGAAGACCACCGGCGCCTGGAAGCTCGCAGCGAAAACCATGGCTTCGTTGACGTCGCCTTCGCTCGTGGCGCCGTCACCGAAGTAGGCCACGGCGACACAGTCGGCGCCGTCGTTCTGGATGCCCATGGCATAGCCGGTGGCGTGCAGGCTCTGCGCACCGATGATGATCTGCTGGGTGGCGACGTTGACCGTGAACGGGTCCCAGCCGGCGGACGCGTTGCCCCGCCAGGCCCGGACCAGGTCTTCCGGCTTCACTCCCCGGCAATAGGCGACACCGTTGTCGCGGTAGCTGGGGAAAACAAAGTCGTCTTCGCGCAGAGCGCGGGCCGAGCCGATCTGGGATGCTTCCTGGCCGAGCAGCGGCGGCCAGAGGGCCAGCTCGCCCTGCCGCTGGAGGGCAGTGGCTTCGGCATCGATCCGGCGGATGGCCACCATGTCCTCGTAGAGCCCGCACAGCTGCTCGTCGCTGACGTCCTGGAGCCAGGAATCGAACTCCGGATGGCTGATGCGCTCGCCCGCCGGTGTGATGAGCTGGACGAGATCGCCGCCCGTCCGCCGCGCTGAATTCTCACTGTTTCCGGGGCCCCCGGCGGAAATGCCGCCCTTGCCCGCGTCGTCGGTAAACACTGTTTGTCCACACCTTCTGACGTCGTCTGACCGGAACTCGCAGGACTCGTGATCCCGCGGCGCGCCAGCCGTCCGGGCGCCGTTGCCCCGGATAATTGTGACCCTACTCACAATGCTCATCAGGCACAACCACCGGTAAAAATACTGAGCATTATGCACTATTTGCTGCCACCAGACCGTGCTAATCTTGCGCATTATGCAACCCTTGGATGGCACTGACACCCGCCTGCTTTCGGCCATGGCGCGGGACCCGCGGCGGACCGTGGTTGCCCTCGCCCAAAAGCTCGGGCTCTCCCGCAATACGGTCCAGGCCAGGATGGCCCAGCTGGAGAAGAAGCACGTCTTCCTCTCCTTCGAGCGGCGCATCAACCCGGCGTCTCTGGGGTACCCGCTGATGGCCTTCATCTCCGTCCACGTCCAGCAACAGAAACTCGGCGCCCTTGCCGTGGAACTTGCCGGGATTCCGGAAATCCTTGAGGGCTTCGGCCTCACCGGCTCCGCCGATCTTCTCCTGCGGGTGGTGGCCCTCGACGCCGAGGACCTGTTCCGGATCAACGGTAAGATCCTGGCCTGCGACGGCGTGGACCGGACCGATACCGCCCTGGCCATGAGCGAGCTGATCCCGTTCCGAATGCAACCGCTGCTGGAACGCGGATCCGCCGACACCTGAGCCAAGTCTCAGGGACCGGAGCCGCGCCCCGGATCTGTGCTGTACATCTGTGCTCGGGACATCTGTGCTCGGGGCATCTGTGCTGTACATCTGTGCTCGGGACATCTGTGCTCGGGGCGGCCGCGGCGCTAGGCTGTGTCCGTTGGGTCCCCTTGAGTTCTTTGGGGCCGCGCACGCGGCCCTGTGCAACAGGCAGTGGCTGTCTGGACTGCCGGAAAGGCTTGAACCGTGAGCAGCCCCGAGGAACCACACCGCCCGGTACCGCCGCAGCCCGGGCACGAGCCTGCGGCCGGCCACCCGGCGCCCGGACAGCCGCCCGTTCCGTACTACGCGGCCCCGCCCGGACCGCCCGCCAACGGCGCACCCTCCAATTACCCGCAGCCGAACTACGGGCCACCCGCCAACTACGGCCCGCCGCCCTACTACGGGGGCCCGGGCCAGCCGCCGCCGAAAAAGAGCCGCAAGGCCCTGTGGATCGTGTTGGGGATCGTCGGAGGCGTCCTCCTGCTGGTGACAGTCGGCGTCGTCGTCCTCCTCAACGTGGTGGGCGGAGCCACCAACCACGCCCGGGGTATCGCAGACGACTTCACCAAGCTCATCATCGCCGGCAACTTAAACAGAGCGTATGACAAGTACCTGGATCCGGCCCTGATGGAGAAGATTTCCCGCGAGGAATTCGCCACGGGGGTGCAAAGCCTGGAACTGGACGGCAGCTGCAAGCCAAACTTTTCAAGCCTCAACGTCAGCTCGAACAACGGCGCCAACGCGGCCGACGTCGCGGGATCCATTGACTGCGACACCAAGCATGTGGAGCTGGCCTACCGCTTCGAGGGCCGCGACGAGCTGAAAATGGTGAACATCCGGCTGCGGCCGCAGCGCTGACCTCGGAAAACTCTCTCGCAGCCGGCGCCCATCCACAGGCGCAAGTGGTCCGAATCGCCTTCAGAGAGTCCCGCCCGGGACCCCGCTCCCCGGCCGATGTTCCAGTCGGCCCGACAGAAAAGGATTCGGACCATGCGCACTTCACCGAACCGTCTGATCGCCACCGTTTTCGGTGCCGTCTACCTGCTGGTTGGCCTCCTTGGCTTTGTGGTCACCTCCGGCGTGGGCTTCGCCGCGACCGAGGGCGCCAACCTGATCATCTTCGAGGTCAATCCGCTGCACAACGTCATCCACCTCGCCATCGGCGCCGCCCTGCTCTACGCCGGGCTGCAAGGTGTGGCCCTGTCCAAGTCGATCAACACCGCTGTGGGTGCCGTCTACCTGCTGGTGGGCATCGTCGGGCTCTTCCTGCTCAGCTCGCCGCTGAACATCATCGCCCTCAACGGCCCGGATAACGTCCTGCACCTTGCCAGCGCCGTGCTGCTGCTGGGCGTCGGGCTGTCCATGGACAAGGCAGTCGCCCCTGCCCGCGCCCGCGCCCGCGTCTAAGGCAAGCGTTCTGTACCGCAACTGATCCACATCCATGCTGGACACCGACTCCGGGTCCCACCCAGCATCCCGGCCCGGCGTCCCAGTGACGTCGCTCCCCCACAACGCGAAAGGACGGGCGAGATGAGTTCTGTTCCGCTGAACACCAATGCACTCCCGGAACAGTTCCCCCAGCCGCGGTTGCAGCGGGAGAACGGCGACAGCGAGCACCCTGGGGCCACGACCGGCCCGGCCGGCGGCGCCACGAAGGCCGCAGCCGTTGGTCTGCTCGCGGGCTTCGCCGGCTTCGGCGCCGGAGCGGTGAACCTGGCAATCGCAGCGAGCCTGCTGCTGGCGCCCGCCTCCGGCGCGGGCGCGCCGCCGGTCAACGGCCTGTCCATTGCGGCGGGAGCAGCCGCCGGACTCTGGGGGTGCGCCCTTCTTGCCTGGACCGTCCTGACACTCCGCAAGGGGCAGATACCATGGGCCGCCCGAACCATACGAGTGCTCGTGGCGGCAGCCTTCGTGCACGCGGCCGCTGCGGCCGGGCAAGGGCTGAACGGCGGGTCGCCGGACGGGCAATCGCAGAACGGCAGCTCACTGGTGGTCAGCCAACTTGCCGCGCTGCTGTTGACCCTGATGATCGTGGCGTCCGCAGGCTGGCTGCGCCGGCAGGGCAACGGCACGGACACGTCGGCCGGCAGTGGCGCGGCGGCGGGCTCGGACACGGCCGGGCTCCGGCCCGGGCGGCTCCTGCTCGCGGCCTTTGGCTTCGCGGTCCTGGTGGCGGCAGTGGCCACGCCGGGCCTGGCCGCCTCCACAGCGGGCCAATTCGCGGTGCCTCACGGCAGCCACGGGATCCCCGCCCTCGGCGGCCAGCACCACGGCCACTAGGCACGGGGTTCGAGGCACGGGGCTCGAGCCCGAACCCGAACCCGAAAGCAAGGAGCTCCCGTGCTGATGCACGGGAGCTCCTTGCGTTGCGGCGCCTGCCCTAGTGGTTGGTGGCCTTTTCGGCACCCACACCGGTCAGGGAACGGACCTCCATCTCGGCCTGCTTCGTCGCATCTTCCTTCCGTTTGTCCAGGACCGTGCCGAGCCAGCCGAGGAAGAACGCCAGCGGGATGGACACGATGCCCGGGTTGCTCAGCGGGAAGACGGCGAAGTTGGCGCCGGGGATCATGGACGTCTTCGCCCCCGATACCACCGGGGAGAGCGCAATCAGGATGATGGCCGCGGACAATCCGCCGTACATGCTCCAGACGGCCCCCTGGGTGGTGAACCGGCGCCAGAACAGCGAGTAGAGGATGGTCGGAAGATTGGCGGAAGCTGCCACGGCGAAGGCGAGCGCCACGAGGAACGCCACATTCTGTCCGTTGGCGAAGATTCCCCCGGCGATGGCCAGCAGGCCGATCACCACCACGGTGCGGCGGGCAACCTTGACCTCAGTGCCGGCGTCGGTCTTCCCCTTGGCCAGCACGTTGGCGTAAATGTCGTGCGCGAAGGACGCCGCGGCGGTGATCGTCAGGCCCGCCACCACGGCCAGGATCGTGGCGAACGCCACCGCGGAGATGAAGCCCAGCAACAACGGTCCGCCGAGGTGGAACGCGAGCAGCGGCGCGGCCGAGTTGACCCCGCCCGGGGCGGACTTGATGGTGTCGGCTCCCACGAGCGCTGCGGCGCCGTAGCCGAGCACCAGGGTGAAGAGGTAGAAGATGCCGATCAGCCAGATGGACCACACCACGGATTTGCGGGCTTCCTTGGCCGTGGGCACCGTGTAGAAGCGCATCAGCACGTGCGGCAGGGCGGCGGTGCCGAGCACCAGCGCCAGGCCCAGGGACATGAAGTCGAGCTTGGAGGTATCGGACTTGCCGTACTGCAGGCCCGGGTTCAGGACGGCCGGGTTCTTCGCGGTTTCGGCGGCACCGCCCAGCAGGTCAGAGAGGTTGAAGCCGTAAATCGCCAGGACCCAGAAGGTCATGACGGCGGCGCCGGCAATCAGGAGCATGGCCTTGATGATCTGGACCCAGGTGGTGCCCTTCATGCCGCCGATCAGCACGTACATGATCATCAGGACGCCGACGACGATGATTACCAGGGCCTGTCCGCCCCAGTCGCTGATGCCCAGCAGCAGCGAGATGAGGCTGCCGGCGCCGGCCATCTGCGCCAGCAGGTAGAAGAAGCAGACGGCCAGGGTGGAGATGGCGGCCGCGATGCGCACGGGGCGCTGCCTGAGCCGGAAGGACAAGACATCGGCCATGGTGAATTTGCCTGTGTTGCGGAGCAGCTCGGCCACGAGCAGCAGGGCCACAAGCCAGGCCACCAGGAAGCCGATGGAGTACATGAAGCCGTCGTAGCCGTTGATGGCGATCGCCCCGGTGATGCCCAGGAAGGACGCCGCGGAGAGGTAGTCGCCCGCGATCGCCGTGCCGTTTTGGGATCCTGTGAAGGATCGTCCGGCCGCGTAGTAGTCGGCCGCGGTCTTGTTGTTGCGGCTGGCGCGGAACACGATCACCATGGTGACCGCCACGAACAGGGCGAAGATGCCCATGTTCAGCAGGGTGGTGTCTTTGAGGGCGGCGACATTGACCGCGGGAACCATAAGCGTCACTTTGCTGCCCCTCCTACCGGGTTGCCGTGCTTGTCGAATTCGTGCCCTTCGATGCCGTGGCGGATTTCGGCGGCGATGGGGTCGAGCCTGCGGTTGCAGTAGCTGACATACCAGCCGGTGATGGCGAACGTGGTCACAAACTGGAGCAGGCCCATGATCAGGCCAACGTTGATGTTGCCCCAGACTTTGGTGGACATGAAGTCCACGGCGTAGTCGGCCAGCAGCACATAGGCGAAGTACCAGAGCAGGAATGCAATGGCCATTGGAAAGACAAAGCTGCGGTGACGTGTGCGCAGTTCCTGGAACCGCTCCGTCGACTGGACTTCCTTGAAGTCCACGGCCGCCTTAGCGGCCGTTTCTTGGGCTTCGTGACCCATCGTTCCTCCTCATTGAGACTGGTGAGCCCACACCGGCTGCTTTGCTTATCGCGGGAAACCGCAGACAATCCCACCCGCCAATGTGACTGTGATCACTCTGCACCCTCGCTCGCGCTGCGTTCCAGAACCCGCGCGGCCTGCGTCGCTCAACGGTCCCGATGCTGCGCCAAACGGTGCCCTGCGACGTCCAAAAGAGCCCGCCGGGCCGCGACGGTAGGCTGGCACCATGCCGGACTCTCCCCTGTTCACCGCCGCCGCAGTCGCGGTGATCGCCCTGGCAATTGCCGTCGTCGTGGCCGTGGGGCTGAAGGTCCTCCGTTCCTTCCGTGACCTCGGCACTGATGCGGAGCGGGCCACCTACAAGACGCTGCATGCGGCGTCCCGCGCCGGCCAGTACCTGCGGACGGGCCTGAACCCTGCCGGCGCGGCCAAGGCCAGCAGGCAGCTGCGCACCCTCCTGGGCTGCGACGCCCTGGCCATCACCGACACAACCGGCGTGCTCGCGTGGGACGGCGCCGGCGAGGAACTCAAGCCTGCCCTGATGGGGCTCGCGTCAAAAGTGCTCGACGGCGGCCACCTCGCCGTGATTCCGGCGGGCGACCTCCAGTTGCGCACCGCAGGCGACGGCGGCCGGACGCTGGCGCCGGAGGTGGAGCGCGCCGTCGTGATCGCCCCGATCAAAGCCGGCACACGCGTGGTGGGCGTGGTCGCCGCCTTCGCGCCGGCCGCCGGCGCCGGACTGGTCCGCGCCACCGGCGAGGTGGCCGACTGGGTGGCCACCCAGGTGGAACTCGCCGAACTCGACGCCTCCCGCACGCTTCTGATGGAGGCGGAGGTCCGGGCCCTGCGCGCCCAGATCAGCCCGCACTTCATCTACAACTCGCTCAACGCGATCGCCTCCTTCATCAACACCGATCCGGTACGCGCGCGCGAGCTCGTGGTGGAGTTCGCCGACTTCACCCGCTACTCCTTCCGCCGCCATGGCGACTTCACCACCTTGGCCGAGGAACTGCGCTGCATCGACCGCTACCTGCTCCTGGAACGGGCCCGGTTCGGGGACCGCGTGCAGGTCAGCCTGCGGATCGCGCCGGAGGTCCTCAGCACCGTGATCCCCTTCCTGAGCCTGCAGCCCCTGGTGGAAAACGCCGTCCGGCATGGCCTGGAGGCCAAGGAGGGACCGGGCCACATTTCCATCACGGCGAACGACTCCGGCGCATTCGCGGAAGTGACGATCGAGGACGACGGCGTGGGCATGGACCCGGAGCAGCTGCGCTCCGTCCTCGCCGGGCACAGCGACGGCGATCATGTCGGGCTGCGCAACGTCGACGCCCGCCTGCGGCAGGTCTACGGTGACGAGAACGGCCTGGTGATTGAGACCGCACCGGGGGAAGGCACCCTGATCACGATGCGCGTCCCCAAGTCCCAGCCCCGGCACGACGCCTGAGCCGGTCAAAATGACCGCCGCAGTAGGCTAGAGCCATGATTAACGTCCTCGTCGCCGACGACGAGCTCCCCGCCGTCGAGGAACTGGCCTTCCTGCTCGGCAAGGATGACCGGATCGGCGCCATCCACCGCGCCTCCTCCGGCGCCGAGGCCCTCCGGGCGCTCGAAGCCGAGACGGTCGACGCCGTCTTCCTCGACATCCACATGCCGGCCCTGTCAGGGCTGGACATTGCCCGGGTCATTGCCCGCAGCGCACGCCCTCCTGCCGTGGTCTTCGTAACCGCGGACGAGGACTGCGCCCTGGAGGCCTTCGAGCTCGCGGCCGTGGACTACCTCCTGAAGCCCGTGCGCGCAGAACGGCTGGCGAAATCGATCGGTCGCATCAGCGAACTGCTCAAGGACGGCGCCCCGGCCCCCGAAATGATCACCGTGGACCTGGGCGGGACCACCAAGATGATCCGCCGCGAAGACGTCACGTACGTCCAGGCGCAGGGCGACTATGCACGGCTGCACACGGCGGAGGCGAGCTACCTGGTCAGGGTTCCGCTGGCCGACCTGGAACAGCAGTGGGCCGACGCCGGATTCCTGCGCATCCACCGCTCCTACCTGATCGCGCTGAGCCACGTCAGCCAGATGAAGCTGGCTGCGGCGCGGCCCAGCGTCACCGTGGCCGGGGCCGAACTGCCCATCAGCCGCCGGCACCTGCCGGCGGTCCGGGAAAAGCTCGAAGCAAGCCGGATCCGGCCGCAGGCATGACGCGGGTCCGGGTCACGGCGCCCCGAAGCGTCAAGGCAGGAACCGTCACGGCGGGCAGCCCCTCGCCGGGCAGTGCCACACCGAACGGTTCCGCCCTGGCCGGCGGGCACTCCGCGGCGGCCGCACGCGAGGCGGCGGAGGAATCCGACGCCGGCCAGTTGTTCGTCCGCTCCCTCATCCGGTCCCAACTCCGGCTGGCCCTGGTGGTGGGCCTGGGGTTCCTGCTGATCCTGCTGGCCTTCCCGCTCATGCTGGGGCTGGTTCCGGGCCTGGCCGGCTCCACTATTGCCGGCCTTCCCTTCGACTGGGTCCTTCTCGGTGCCGGAATCTATCCCGTGATCGGCCTGAGCGCGTGGCTGTACGTGCGCACCGCCGCCAGGAACGAGGCCCGCTACCGGGACCTCGCCGGCGAAAAGTGAGGGGCACGGGCAGGGTGAGCGGAACGTGAACCCCGCCGTCGGGGTGGCGGCGTTCGCTGCCGTCTCACTCGCCACGGCCGTCATCGGTTTCTACGGGTTGCGGGTCTCGCGCACCACCGGGGACTTCTATGTCGCGTCCCGGACGGTCAAGCCATGGTGGAATGCCTCGGCAATAGGTGGCGAGTATCTCTCCGCCGCGAGCTTCCTCGGCGTCGCAGGGCTCATCCTGCTCTCCGGCACGGATGCACTGTGGTATCCGGTGGGGTACACGGCCGGCTACCTGATGCTGCTCCTGTTCGTCGCGGCTCCCCTGCGCCGCTCGGGCGCCTACACGATTCCGGATTTCACCGAGGCGCGCCTCGATTCGCGGGCCGTCCGGCGCGTCACGAGCCTGGTGGTGGTCCTGGTCGGCTGGCTCTACATCGTCCCGCAGCTCCATGGGGCCGCCCTGGCCATCCGGATCACCACGGGCCTGCCGGCCTGGGTGGGCCCGGTGGCGGTGGTCGGCGTCGTGTGCATCACCGTGGTGGCCGGCGGGATGCGCTCCATTACCTTTGTCCAGGCGTTCCAGTACTGGCTCAAGCTCACCGCACTGGCGGTGCCGTTCGTGTTCCTGCTGTTTGTGCTGGGCGGCAGCAACGCCGCGGCGGCGTCCCCGGCAGCCAACCCGACGGCGCTGGCCCCCGCGGGCCCGTACCAGATCATTTCGCTGCTGGTGGCCCTGCTCTTTGGGACGCTGGGGCTCCCCCACGTCCTGGTGCGTTTCTACACCAATCCGGACGGGCAGTCCGCCCGGCGGACCACCCTGATTGTCCTGGGCCTGCTGTCGGTCTTCTACTTGTTCCCGACCGCGTACGGGATGCTGGGCCGGTTGTTCGCCGCGGACATTGCCCAGAGCGGCCAGGCCGATGCCCTGGTCCTCCTGCTGCCGGGCCGGATGGTCGGCGGGCTCGCAGGAGACCTGCTGACCGCGCTCGTGGTGGCCGGGGCGTTCGCGGCGTTCCTGTCGACGACGTCCGGCCTGGTGGTCTCTCTGGCGGGTGTGATCAGCCAGGACGTGTTCGGCGGCAGTGTCCGGGGTTTCCGGCTGGCCGCACTGATCTCGGCCCTCGTCCCGCTGGGGATCGCGTCGATGACCGAATCCCTGGCGCTGGCCGGCAGCGTGGGGCTCGTGTTTGCCTTTACCGCGTCCACGATCTGCCCGGTGCTGCTGCTGGGCATCTGGTGGCGCGGGCTGACGGACGTCGGGGCCATCACCGGCATGGCGACCGGCGGTGTGCTCTGCGGCAGCGCAATGGTGGCCGGCTCGGTGCTGGGCGCTGCGCAGACGCCGTCGTGGCTGGCGATGCCCGCGGCGTGGACGGTCCCGGCGGCGTTCGCCGTCACGGTCTTGGTCTCCCGGGCCACGCAGGGCCGCGTTCCGCGGACCTTGACGCGCATCATGACCCGGCTGCACACCCCGGAGCGGCCGCTCGCGACGGAGCGGTGACCCGGCGTCAGGCAGGATCCGCCGGCATTCCGGCGTCGGGCAGGATCAGTCGAGGAACCTAGTCGATGGCGGCCATGAGCTCGACGGCGCGCTCGAGGAACGCGTCCACCTGGCTTTCCTCGTAGCCTTCCCGGCCAACGGCGGGGCGGAACACGGCGCGCCGGACGTTGTCCACGCTCAGCGGCTGGTCCTCCTCGAGGTAGCCGATCAGGTCGTGGCACAAGTCGTCGACGTCAGTGGTGTTGTAGCTGCGGGCCTTGGCCTTCGACGGGCGGCGGAAGCGCTCGCCGTCCGGGCGGTGCAGACGCCCGCGCAGGACGCCCGCGAGCCGGCCGATTTCACGCAGCCAGGCTTCCTCGCCGCGTTCGGCAACCAGCTCATCGCGCTCCTGCCGGGCGAGGGCGTCTTCGAGCCGGTCCAGCGCGGCATCCACGCCAGCTGCGGCGTAGCCGCCCTTCACCGGGTCGAAGGACACTGCGCGGACGTCGGAGCTCTTGATGGCGCGGGCGGCCGGGGACGGAGTTTCGAATGACACCCTGGCGCGCTGCAGGAAATCGTCGACCTGCCTGGCGTTGTAGCCATACTGGTTCCGCTGCACGCGGTCAAAAGACGCAGGAATCTGCCGTTGAATGTCCACTGTTACTTTGTTCCTTTGATGCCGTTCGGCTGGTTTGCTCGGCACCATTCTAGGCGCCGGAGGGGCTGGTCCGGGTGCTTCTAGCTGCCAGCGACGGCCGAGAACAGGATGAACGCCGCCGGCGAGGCGAACACAATCGAGTCCAGGCGGTCCATGACGCCTCCGTGGCCGGGGAGGATGCTGCTCATGTCCTTGATGCCGAGCTCGCGCTTGACCATGGATTCGGCGAGGTCGCCGGCGGTGGCCGCCGCCACCATGCCCACGGCGAGCACGACGCCGAACCACCACGGCTTGCCGAGCACGAAGATCATGGCGAGCACGCCTACGATCACGGCCCCGGCAATCGAGCCGGCAAAGCCTTCCCAGGTCTTCTTCGGGCTGATCTTGGGGGCCATCGGGTGCTTGCCCAGGGATGCGCCTACGAGGTAGCCGAAGGTGTCGTTGGCGACCACCAGGAGCAGCAGCGTCGCGATCTGCCACGCGCCGGGCGGGATCACCCCGTCAGGCCAGAGGCCAATGGGGGTCTCGCCGTCGGCGGTGTGCAGGAGCAGTGTTGCGAAGCTGATCAGGAACGGCACCCAGGACAGCGTGAAGACACCTGCGAAGATGCTCCGCGCCGATCCGGCGGCGCCTTCCAGAGTCCGCCACAACAACACCGCCACGCTGCTGACGAGCATGGCAAAGAGCAGGCTCTCGAGGCCGCCGAAGTAGGCAGCGACCGGCATGCCGACCGTGCCGACCATCACCGGGACGATCGGCAGGCGGGTGCCGGCGGCTTCAAGCGCGCGGTAGATTTCCCAGACGCCGAAGATCGCGAAGGTGGTGGTCACCAGGACGAAACCGAGCGGCAGGAACAGCAGGCCGCCGAGGACACACACGAGCATGCCAACGCCAGAGCCGATGGCGGCGGGCAGGTTCCGGCCAGCTTTGGGCGTAGGGTTTTCGCGCCGTGTCCCCCGCCTCCGGGCGCGTGGCCCGGGGGCCTCCTTTGCCTGATCCATCAGACCTCGAGCAGCTCAGCTTCCTTGCGCTTGAGCAGCTCGTCAATGCCGTCCACATGCGCCTTGGTGAGGGCGTCGAGTTCCTTCTCGCCGCGTGCGCCTTCGTCTTCGCCGGCTTCGCCGTCCTTGACGAGCTTGTCCAGGGTTTCCTTGGCCTTGCGGCGGATGTTGCGGATGGACACCTTCGCGTCCTCGCCCTTGGACTTGACGATCTTGACGTATTCCTTGCGCCGCTCGCTGGTCAGCTCGGGAATCGTGATCCGGATGACGTTGCCGTCGTTGGAGGGGTTGGCGCCCACCTCCGAGTCGCTCAGGGCGCGTTCGATGTCGCGCAGCGCCGTCTTGTCGTACGGGGTGATGAGGATCGTCCGGGCATCCGGGACCGCGAAAGAAGCCAGCTGCTGCAGCGGCGTCGGCGTGCCGTAGTACTCAACGATGACCTTGTTGTACAGGCCAGGCGTCGCGCGGCCCGTCCGGATCGAGGCGAAGTCGTCCTTGGCTACCTCAACTGCCTTGTCCATCTTGTCCCCGGCTTCGAGCAAGGTTTCTTCGATCACGGTCTCTCCTCAGAAATTGGTGCGTCCCGGGGGCCGGGGCGCGGCACGTCTTCTTGTGCGCCTGCGGCTTCCGCCCGGCGCGTGTGTCTTCCGCCTAGCGGCGGAAAGGTCCTGAAAACATCCTAGCCGTTGCTACGGGGTGACGACGGTGCCCAGGTCTTCGCCGAGGATGGCGCGGGTGACGTTGCCCTCCCCTTCCATGCCAAAGACCACCATGGTGAGGTTGTTGTCCTTGCACATGGTCATGGCGGTCTGGTCCATCACGCGGATGTCCCGGCGCAGGGCGTCGTCGTAGCTGAGGTGGTGCAGCTTCTCCGCCGTCGGGTCCTTTTTCGGGTCGGCGGTGTAAACGCCGTCGACGCCGCTCTTGGCCATCAGGACGACGTCGGCGTGGACCTCCAGGGCGCGCTGGGCAGCGACGGTATCGGTGGAGAAGTACGGCAGGCCGGCGCCGGCGCCGAAGATGACAACCCGGCCCTTTTCCATGTGGCGGATGGCGCGGCGGGGAATGTAGGCCTCGGCGACCTGGCCCATGGTGATGGCGCTCTGCACGCGCGTTTCCACCCCGGCCTGCTCCAGGAAGTCCTGGAGGGCGAGGCAGTTCATGACGGTTCCGAGCATGCCCATGTAGTCGGCGCGGGAACGGTCCATGCCGCTCTGGGACAGTTCGGCGCCGCGGAAGAAGTTGCCTCCGCCGACGACGATTGCTACCTCGACGTCGGGAACTGCTGCGGCGATCTGCTTGGCCACGCCGCGGACGGTATCCGGGTCAACGCCAAGTTTCCCGCCGCCGAAGACCTCGCCGGAGAGCTTCAAGAGGACGCGGCGCCTGTTCTTCTTTGGCTGGGCTGAAGTGGTGACGGTTTCCATGGTGCCTTCCCGTTGGTGAACTCTGAGTTAGGTTATCGTGCTGGACGCCGAAGGCGGCATTCGGGCCGTGACCGGAACGGGTGCCTCGCGCGTGCATGCAAAAGGGGTGGCCACCATGGTGACCACCCCCTTAGCGTGTCTGACTAATGCCTGACTGGTGTCTGGCCAGCCGCTGACTAGGAACCGACGCGGAAGCGCGTGAACGCGGTGCCCTTGACGCCGGCCTCTTCGAGGACCTGCGCGACGGACTTCTTGGCGTCCTTGGCGAAGGCCTGGTCGAGGAGAACCTCGCCCTTGTAGAAGCCGGTAACGCGGCCTTCTACGATCTTGGTCATCGCAGCTTCGGGCTTGCCCTCGGCCTTGGCGGTTTCCTCGGCGATGCGTCGCTCGGACTCGACGAGCTCGGCCGGAACGTCCTCACGGGAGAGGTAGTTCGGGGACATCGCGGCGACGTGCACGGCGACGTCGTGAGCTGCGGTGGCAGCCGCTTCGCCTTCGCCGTCGACAGCGAACAGAACGCCGACCTGGGCCGGGAGGTCCTTGGAGGTCTTGTGCAGGTAAGCGTCGACCGTTGCACCCTCGATGCGGGAGATGCGGCGGACAACAACCTTCTCGCCCAGGATGGCGCCTTCTTCGACGACAACCTCGGAGAGCGGCTTGCCGTCAACCTCGGTGGCCAGCAGGGTCTCGAGATCGGCAGCGCCGGACTCGACGGCCACGGCCAGGACCTTGTCGGCCAGCTGGATGAACTTGTCAGCCTTGGCGACGAAGTCGGTTTCGCAGTTGACTTCGATCATCACGCCGACGCCGTTGGCGACCTTGGCAGCAACCAGGCCTTCAGCGGTGGAGCGGCCTTCGCGCTTGGTGGCGCCCTTCAGGCCCTTGATGCGGATGATTTCGATGGCCTTCTCGGCGTCACCGTTGGCTTCGTCAAGAGCCTTCTTGACATCCATCATGCCGGCGCCGGTGCGCTCGCGCAGAGCCTTGATATCAGCGGCAGTGTAGTTCGCCATGTGAACCCCTCTGTCTAGAAATTTTATGTGGTGTACGGACCGACAGGACGGCTGCTCACCAGGTGAGCGGCCATCCTGTCGGTACCCCTATGCACCGGAGCGCATGCGGGGAGATCCAGATTTATTTGTCTGACTACTTGGCTTCGTCGGCGGCCGGTGCTTCTTCAGCAGCCGGTGCGGCTTCAGCGGCCGGAGCAGCCTCGGCAGCGGGAGCCTCTTCGGCTGCCGGTGCGGCTTCAGCGGCGGGCGCTGCAGCAGCTTCAGCCTTGTTGCCTTCGAGGAGCTCGCGCTCCCACTCGGCCAGCGGCTCTTCCGGAGCTTCCGTGGTGCCGGTGGCGCGCTGGTTGCGGGCGATGAGGCCCTCAGCAACGGCGTCGGCGACAACGCGGGTCAGCAGGTTGACGGAGCGGATGGCGTCGTCGTTGCCCGGGATCGGGAAGTCGACTTCGTCAGGATCGCAGTTGGTGTCCAGGATGGCCACAACCGGGATGTTCAGCTTCTTGGCTTCGTCGACAGCAAGGTGTTCCTTCTTGGTGTCAACGATCCACAGAGCGGAGGGCGCCTTGGTCAGGTTGCGGATACCACCGAGGTTGGTTTCCAGCTTGGTGAGTTCGCGGCGAAGGAGCAGCAGTTCCTTCTTGGTGTACGCGGAACCGGCGACGTCGTCGAAGTCGATCTCTTCGAGTTCCTTCATGCGCTGGATGCGCTTGGAGACCGTCTGGAAGTTGGTCAGCATACCGCCGAGCCAACGCTGGTTGACGTACGGCTGGCCAACGCGGGTGGCCTGCTCGGCGATGGATTCCTGCGCCTGCTTCTTGGTGCCGACGAAGAGGACGGTGCCGCCGTGTGCAACGGTGGCCTTCACGAACTCGTAGGCACGGTCGATGTAGGACAGCGACTGCTGCAGGTCAATGATGTAGATACCGTTGCGCTCCGTGAAGATGAACCGCTTCATCTTCGGGTTCCAACGGCGGGTCTGGTGTCCAAAGTGGACGCCGCTGTCAAGCAGCTGGCGCATAGTTACGACGGGCATGCCGACGCTCCTTCCGGCAGGTCATTCATGAGAGAGCCCATGGCTCTCTTACCCTGCCAATAGTTGACGGTTGTTTAGCTTTCGCCCGGGGCGGGCGTTGCTCCTGGCATCCACCGCGCTTCCCATCCGTGCCATATGGAACGGACCGCAGGAGGCGCAGTCCTCCGCAGCGGAAGTTTTAGGCTTCTTTTGAGGAGGGCTGGATACGCGTTAGTCAGCCACTGCTCCCCCGCACCCCTGAATGAGGCGTGCCGGCTCGGACAATCTCGATTAACGCGATGAACTAGCGTGAGGGCACAGCAAACTGCTCCACCAAGTGTACTACAGCGGCCCCGCCCCGGAGGACGGTTTTCGCAGGGCAGCGGGCCGGCGAAACAGGGCTTGCGCAGGGGCCTGCGGTCCCGGGCCGGCGGGGCCTCCGGAGGCGCAGGCGGGCCTGCTGAAGGGCGGGCCGGTGGCTGGATTGACTGTCGGGCCGGTGGCCGGATTGACTGCCGGGCAGGTGGCCGGATTGACTGCCGGGCAGGCGGCTGGATTGGCTGCCGGGCTGGCGGGCTGATTGTCTGCCGGGCCGGCGGGCTGATTGTCTGCCGGACTGGCCGCCGGATCCACCCCTGGCTTCCCCCCACTTTCCGCCCGTACCGCTATCCACATAGCCACCCGTGGCAGTTCCACCCGACTCCCCGCCCGGGCAGGCTGGTGCCATGAAGATTCTCCCCGGCCTGGCGGCTGTGCTCCTGTTACTCTCGCCCCTCGCCGCCGATTCCCCCGCAGAGGTTCCTGGGCTTGCGACGTCCACGGTCCGCGGCTCCCACGAGGCAGGGTCTGTCCCGGCACCTGACTGGAGTTGGCCGCTCAGCCCGCGGCCGGCGGTTCTGCGGGCCTTCGATCCCCCGGCCAGGCCATGGCTCAGCGGCCACCGCGGCGTGGACCTTGCGGCGGCCCAGGTTGGCACCCCGGTTATCTCGCCGGCCGCCGGGACGGTGAGCTTCGTCGGGGTCGTGGTGGACCGGCCGGTCATCACGATCGATCACGGCAACGGGCTGCGCAGCAGCTTCGAACCGGTGGCGAGCGCCCTGGCAGTAGGGGCCGCCGTGGCGGCGGGTGACATCCTGGGGCAGCTGCGGGCCGGCCACTGCGGCCCGGCGCCGCCCTGTCTCCATTGGGGCGTCCGCCGCGGCGAGGAATACATCAATCCGCTGGCCTTCGTGATGGATCTCAGACCCTCGGTCCTGCTCCCGCCCCTTAGCTCCGGGCCCGGGTGACGCCGGCCCGAACGGCCGGCCGCAGCTGATTCCGCACGACTGCGCGCACTGTTCCTCCGCGCACTGTTCACCGTGCACAGTTCACCGCGCACGGCCCCTACGGCGGCGAGGCGGTGGCCGCCGCGCACCAGCGGACCGCATCAGCGGACCGCGTCAGCGGACCGCATCAAAGGACCGCGTCAAAGGACCGTGTCAAAGGACCCGCTCAGCGGACCGCCTCACCAAACCGTGTCAGACGATCGCGGAAATGCCTGTGATCGCCCGGCCGGTGACGAGGGTATTGATTTCGTGCGTGCCCTCGTAGGAATAGATGGCCTCGGCATCCGCGAAGATCTTGGCCATCTCGAAGTCGGTCACGATCCCATTGCCGCCGAGGATGCTCCGGCCCAGTGCCACGCTTTCACGCATGCGGGCCGTGGTGAACGCCTTGGCCAGGGCCGACTGCTCATCCTTGGCCTCGCCCGCGTCCTCGAGCTGGGACAGCCTGACCATCATGCCCATGGAGCTGACAGCGTTGCCGAGGATCTGCACCAGCTGGTTCTGGACCAGCTGGAAGGAGGCAATCGGGCGGCCGAACTGGCTGCGTTCCACGGCGTAGCGCCGGGCGACGTCGAAGGCTGCGAGCTGCTGTCCCACTGCCTGCCAGGCCACGGCGAGGCGGGTGACCTTCAGGACCTTGTTGGTGTCGCGGAAGCTGTTGGCGTTGGCAAGCTTGAAGAAGTCCGGCACCACTACGTTCTCCAGCGTGATGTCGGCGTTTTGAACCGTGCGCAGCGAGATCTTGTTCTCGATCTTCGTGGCACTATAGCCCTCGGTCTTGGTGTCGACGAGGAAGCCCTTGACCTGGTTGTCCTCGACGTCCCGGGCGTAGATGACCACCCAGTCGGAGAAGGTGGCGTTGCCGATCCAGCGCTTGGCCCCGTTCAGGATCCAGTTCCCGCCCTCGCGCCGCGCCGTGGTCCGCGTTCCGCCGGCGACATCGGAGCCACCGAGGGGTTCAGTGAGGCCGAATGCGCCGATCTTCTTGAGCGAGTAGATGTCCGGGAGCCAGGCGTCCTGCTGCTCCTGGGAGGCAAGGGCTTCGATAGAGCCGGTGAACAGCCCGTCGTGGACACCCATGAAGGTGGCGATCGACGTGTCCGCACGGGTGGCTTCGGCGTGCAGGATTCCGGCGAACAGGTTCGAATAGCCCTGCCTCCTGACCGGGCTGACCAGGTCGATTTCGGCAAGCTTCGGGATCAGCTCCATCGGGAACTCAGCGCGATTCCAGCAATCCACGGCGATCGGCTTGACCTCGCGGGCCAGGAACTCGCGGACCTCGGCCAGCCTGTCCTGCTCCTTGGCACTGAGGAGCTGCTCGAAAGCGAAGAAGTCGCCATCGGCGTAGGGCAAGTTGTGGATGTCGATTGCAGCTTTGGACATGATGTTCCTTCACTCGTGGTCAGCGTCGACCTAAAGGACGCGGGGCTTCGCGCCGGCGATATGTTACTGGTCAGTAACATATCGCAGTTTGGAGGCGCCTGCAAGCGCCCGCTCGCCCACGAAAAAGGAGCCGTGGCCGACATCGTACGTCAGCCACGGCTCCGCTTTTTCGTGGGGGTTGCGGGCTCCGGATGAGGAGAATTCCGCAGAATGGTAGGGCTACTCGGACTTGAACCGAGGACCTTAGGATTATGAGTCCCGCGCTCTAACCAGCTGAGCTATAGCCCCTTGCGCCCGGAACCAGGCCTGGCCCGCGGGGGCCGGATTGATTCCGGGCAAAAATACTCTAGCAATAGTAGACGCATCACACGTGCAGGCGGCCACCGGAGAGCGCCCAGCCCGCAGGCGAAGCGTCCACCTACGGCCTGCCGAGCCCTCAGCCGGACCGCCGCAGACCGCCGCAGACCGCCGGAGGCAGCCTGCCTAGACCACCAGGTCGTCGTAGCTGGCGCCCCGGTAGATGTCCTCAAAGGTCTGCAGCGTGCGCGCGATGCCATGGTTCTCCACCATTTCGCGGCTGGTCTTGCCCATCGCCTCGCGCTCGTGCGCGGGCAGCGAGAAAACGCGCTCCAGCTTTGCGGCGAGGTCATTGCTGTCGTTGGGCGTGAAGAGGAAACCGTTTTCCCCTTCGCGCACCAGGTGCGGCAGCGCCATGGCGTTGGCCAGCAGGACCGGCGTCGAGGCCGACATCGCTTCGAGGGTCACGAGGGACTGGAGTTCTGCCGTGCCGGGCATGCAGAACACATCGGCCGTGATGTAGGCCCTGCGGAGGTCCGCGTCGCTGGCCAGTCCGAGGAATTTGACCCTGTCCGTCAGTCCGAGGCGGGCCACCTGGGCCTCGAGGGCCGGACGGACTTCCCCGCCGCCAACGATTTCCAGGTGGATGTCCAGGTCCTTGGGCGTTTTAGCCAGGGCGTCGATCAGCACGTCCACATGCTTCTCCTCGGCCAGGCGGCCGGCAAAGAGTGCGGTTGGGCTGGCATGGCGCTCCACGGTTTCGCCGGGACCCAGCTCGTAGGCGGAGGCATCGATGCCGTTGGAGAGCGGCAGGACCTTGCGGAGGAAGGCATGCTGGTGCATGGCCTTGGCGGCGAGCGGAGTGGGCGTGGTCACCACATCGGCCTGGCCCATCACCTTGCCCATGTCCTTCCAGGAGATGCGCCCGATAATGTCCTTGAACCATTGCGGGAACGGCAGGAAGGGGTTCAGGTTTTCCGGCATGAAGTGGTTCGTCGCCACTACCCGGATCCCGCGCTTCACGGCCTCGTAGAGGACGTGCTCGCCAATCATGTAGTGGCTCTGGATGTGCACCACGTCCGGCTGGATCCGGTCGAACAGGAGTCCGATTTCCTTCTTGATCTCCCAGGGGAAGGTGACCCGGAAGTACTCGTGCGTGGGCACGGAGTGGGAGCGCAGGCGGTGGACGGTGGCTTCCTCGCTGAACTCGCTGTAGCTCGCGCCCTTGCCCGGGCGGCAGGCCAGGACGTGCACTTTGTGTCCGCGTGCCGTCATACCCTTGGCGAGGCGGTAGCCGAACTGGGCCGCGCCGTTGACGTGGGGCGGATAGGTGTCAGCGGCAATCAGGATGGTCAGCGAGGGCTGGTTGTCGGACTTGGTCACGTGAAGAGCTCCTGGTGGTCGCTGTGCGGACAGCTGGATCAATGGCGGCCGGCTGGCGGTCGGCGCAGGCGCGCCGGGCCTGCAGCCGAAGTCTGGACTGATGCCCTAGGACCTGCCCGCCGCCTTCCGCGCGTCCTTCTTGCGCTTGGTGACTTCCGGGTGGTGCCTGGAAAGGGCTATGACTCCCACGATAGCAAGCAATGCGGCCGTCCCCATGGCAATAGCCGTCACAGGCTGGACATCCGGGCGCAGTTCGCCCAGGATCACGATGCCGATCGCGATGCCTACAATCGGGTCGATCACAGTCAATCCGGCGATCACAAGGTCCGGCGGTCCGCTGGAGTAGGCGTTTTGGACAAACCACGATCCCAGGGCGCCGGCAGCAATAATCGCAACCACGCTGTACCACGGCACATTCAGCAGGAACTGTCCGTTGGGATCGAGCAGATGCCTGCCAATGATGCGGGTCAGGACAGCCACGAAGCCGAACAGGACGCCGGCGCCGAGGATATAGACGAATGCGCTCAGGCGGTGCCTGAACAGGATGGCGAGTGTGCCGAAAAGCCCCACAGCCAGGGCAAGAAGCAGCACGATGGTCAGCTCGTCCGAGGCACTGACGTTGTGGTTCTCCTGGGTCGCGTTGACGGCCAGCAGCACGAAAAGCGCTGAGCCGGTCACGCAGCAAGAGATCGCCACAACCGTTGCCCGGTTCATACTCAGGCCCTGGTCCTTGGTGTTGACCACGGTGGTGATGACCAGCGCAATCGCGCCGATCGGCTGCACCACCGTCAAGGGGGCCATGACGAGGGCGACGGCGTTCATCGCCATCCCGGCGCAGAGCAGCAAGAGCCCGAAAACCCAGCGCGGATTGCGGGCGAGCCGCAAGAGGCCGTGGCTGCTCAGCGCCAGGCCGCCGGTATCGGCCTTGACCGCGCTGCCTTGACGCTGGGCGCCAAACGCCAGGCAGAAGGCGCCGAGGACCGCAAGCAAAACCGCAAGCCAGACCATCAGCGGGTGCCGCCGTCGTGCTCGCGGAGTTGCCGGCCCTTGCCAATGATGGCCCAGACGTAGTTATAGGCCGCGATCCAGTGCCCTACCAGGCCCAGGCCCAGGAAGATCCACGCGAGGGTGGCGTAGACCTCGGCGGCGGGCACCGGGAGTTTGGACAGCACCAGCAGCGGTGTGCCCACGAGCAGCAGGCCCGTGCGGATCTTTCCGATGCGGCTCACCGGCAGGTCCGGGTGGCCATGGAAGTAGAACAGGGACAGGGCCAGCAGGACCGCGTCGGGGACCAGCAGCGCGGCGAGATACCACCACTGGACGACGCCGGCGATCACGAGGGTGACCGCTACGGCGATCAGCGACAGCCTGTCGGCGATGGGGTCCATGACCCGTCCGAGGTTGGACATCTGGTTGAAGCGGCGGGCGATGTAGCCGTCCACCCAGTCGGTGCTGGCCATGATGGCGAGCACGAGGGCACCGTAGCCGTACGCGTGCTCGGCGAGGACCAGCCAGATGAACAGGGGAACGCCAAGGAAGCGCACCACCGTCAGGACATTGGGAACCGTGAAGACCGCATCGCGGTGGACGAGGGGCTGCCCGGGGCGGGCGCCAGCGCCGATGAACTTCATCGATTCCCCCTTTCCGTGGACGGCAACGGTTTGGCGTTCGGCTTCAGGGGCCCGCCTATCCCTTCATCAGCCTGCGCACCAGGACCGCAAGGGCGGCCCCGGATGCGGCGAGCACAGCAAGAGGCTTCCAGCGCTGCATGATCTTGGCCGCAAGGCCCTGCCCGTCAGCGGATGTGGGCGACCACGACGAGGAGCGGGCTGAGGAGCGGAGGCCTGCGATCTTGTCGCCGAGCTGCTCCTTGCCGTCCTGCAGCCGGGCCTGGGTGACGGCCAGCAGGCTCTGGGCCTGGGTCTTGACATCGAGTTCCCGGCCGAGGTTGTCCCGGACTTCGGTGAGATGCGTGCGCCGCTGATCCAGCCGGCGCAGGAGTTCGGCCTCTGTGAGGACGGGCCCGAGGTCGGGCTTCGCGGCAGCCTGGGCTTCCTTTTCCGCCTTTGCCTTGGCAGCAGCGGCTTCCTTGGCGGCCTTCGCGGCTTTGTACTTTTCGGAGTTCGGGTCCAGGACCGAGGCGTCGAAGGCGGAGCCTTCCTTGGCGATGCCGAGATCATGCTTGAGTCCCCGGATGGTCTCCTCGGGGACCAGCGGCATGAGCGCCTTGAACTTCCTGAGCCCGATCAGCGCCCCGATCACGGCGATGACCAGGCAGACCGCACAGACCAACAGGGCTGCGAGCCATGCCGGCATGATCGTGGCCAGACCCATGATCGCGGCCACGACGAGTCCGATCACCAGGAGCGCTACGAAGACCAGGGCGACGGCGAAGAAGGCGCCGGCGACGCCGAGCTTGACTCCCTTGCGCTTAAGTTCGGCCTTGGCCAGAGCAATCTCGTCATTGAGCTGTCGGGGCGCCAGCGTGAAGATTGTCTTTACGGTTTGCGGGAGCTCGGAGATGCGCAACCCGCTGTTTGTCCCGCCGCTGTGACGTCCGCTCATCGGTCCCGCCTAACTGGTGCCATCCGTCGATCCGCTACCGCGGGCTTGCCGGGTCTGGACAGCTTCGCACAGACCCCGGTGTCAAAACTATCATTTCGGCTCGTGGGAGGCCTTTTCGGGCAAGGCGTGGCGCGCCCGCCCAACCACCCGTCGGGCAGGTGTGCGGGCCCTAGGATGGACCTCTGTGAGCACACCCCCCAATCCCGGTGATTCCCTGACCCGCCGTCGTAAATTCCTGTACATCCTGACGCTCGGCGCGTTGACGGCCCTCGGGCCGTTCACTGTGGATCTCTACCTGCCTGCGTTCCCGGCCCTGGAAGACAGCCTTGGCGTCTCCGAGGCCGCTGTGCAGCTGACGCTCACGGGGACGACCATCGGGTTCGCGCTGGGGCAGCTCGTAGTGGGCCCGCTGAGCGACAAGTTCGGCCGGCGGCTGCCCCTGATCCTGGCGACGGCGGTACACATCACGGCATCGCTGGGCGCCGCCCAGTCCACGGACATTGCCACGCTGGGCTTCTTCCGTATCCTGATGGGCATCGGGGCTGCCGGCGGCGGCGTGGTGGCCATGGCCATGGTCCGGGACCTGTTCAGCGGCTACGCCATGGTGCGGATGTTCTCTCGGATGGCCCTGGTCAACGGCCTGGCCCCGATCCTCGCCCCGGTGATCGGCTCCCAACTGCTGTTGCTGATGCCTTGGCCGGGCATCTTCCTGTTCCTGGCCGCCTACGGGACCTGCGTCATCATCGCGGCCCTGTTCGTGATCCGGGAGACCCTGCCACCAGAGATGCGCGGCAAGACCGGGATGACCGCGCGCCAACGCTACAAGGTGCTGTTCTCCGACCGGATCTTCGTGGGCCTGCTGCTGGTGGGCGGCATGAACTTCGCGGGCCTCTTCGCCTATCTCTCCGCCTCGCCGTTCCTGTTTCAGAACGTCTACGGTTTCACGCCCCAGCAGTACGGCCTGCTCTTCGGCATCAACTCCCTCGGCATCGTGGCGGGTGTTCAGACCAGTGCCCGGCTCATCAGGCGCGTCCCGCCGCAATGGATCCTGGCTTGCTCCACCGCCTGGATGTTCGTCATGGCCGTCCTGATCGTCATCTTCGACCAGCTCGGCTTCGGGCTGTGGGGCGTCCTGGTGCCCCTGTGGTTCTACATCCTCGGCGCCGGCTTCACGTTCCCCACCGTGCAGGTGCTCGCCCTGGCCAAGCACGGCGCCCAGGCCGGAACCGCGGCGTCGCTTCTCGGCGCGGCGACCTTCATGATGGCGGGTCTTGTCTCCCCGGTGGTCGGCTGGCTCGGCGTCGGGTCCGCGACCCCCATGGGCGCCGTCCAGGCCGTCTGCATCCTGCTGGCAGCCGCGGCGCTGTGGCTGGTCGTCCGCCCAAGTACGGTCCCCCCGATCCAGTAACGGACTCCCGGCGGCCGCCCCGGGGGGGACATGCCCATTCTTCGAGGCCTCCCTGCGGGACATGCCCGTTTCTTCGCAGCTCGCCGCGAGGGACATGACACCCGCGGGGACATCGATTAGAACATGCCCATTCTTCGAGGCCTCCCCCGCGGGACATGCCCATTCTTAGCGCCGAGGACTGGGCACGGGGGCATTATGTCCACTCGCCAGGGCCGGGACTGGGCATGTCCCCCCGGGCCCTTTTCGGAACTGAGCACCCACCGGGCATGGACAGGACATGCCCGTTCTTAGGGCTCCCCAGAGGGACATGCCCATTCTTGGAGGCCTCCCCCGCGGGACATGCCCATTCTTGGCGCCGAGGACTGGGCACGGGGGCATTATGTCCACTCGCCAGGGTCAGCACTGGGCATGTCCCGCGGGCACCCCTGACATAGCGAGCCGTCGCCCCCTGCCCCCGACACACCCGCACCCTGTTCGACGTCCGCGGCGGGCGATAAAGTTATTTCATGCCCGACAGGCAGGACCACCAGCCCCTTCCGGCCACATGGCAGCGGTGCGACTCCGGAATCCTGCCCCTGTGGTGGGATCGGTTGTGCAGCCAGACCAGTCCGCAGTCGGCGGCCCTGTACGCCTCCGGGCTGTTCACCGAAGACCGCCGGCGCCCGATTGCCCAGTGGTACAACCCCGCGTATGACTCCGCCCTCCTGGTGGCACCGGAAAGCTCCCCGGAATGGCCGGTGCAAAGGTTCGGCATCTTCTACGCGCCCCCGGGCGGCGGATTCACCCAGGTCCATTCGGCGCCGCACGAATGGCACCCGCGCGAGCCGCGGAAGTCCCCCACGGAGCGGGAGGCCTTCGAGGCCGCCGTCGCCGAGGCCCAGCGTTTTCTCCAGGTGGAAATGTACTTCGTCTGAGCCGGCAAAGGCCAGCACAAGCCCCGGCAGCCGCCAACGGCCACAACGAAAACAAAGCAGCGCGACAAGAACCAGGGAAATAAAAAAGGTCCCGCGGCGGGTTTTCACCTGCCGCGGGACCTGTCCGCTCCTCCTGCTGGACTTGAACCAGCAACCCTTCGATTAACAGTCGAATGCTCTGCCAATTGAGCTAAGGAGGAATGAAGCAGGTATGACATTAGCAAAGGTTTCGCCGGTAGGGAAATCGGCGGCGGGGCCAGTGCCGGCAGGACGCGAAATACCCCCTCCGGGTATAAAAAAGTCCCCGTTCCGGAACCCGGAACGGGGACTGCGCGCTCCTCCTGCTGGACTTGAACCAGCAACCCTTCGATTAACAGTCGAATGCTCTGCCAATTGAGCTAAGGAGGAATGAAGCGGGTATAAGCCTAGCAAACACCAGCCCGGGAAACGAAATCGGCGGCTCAGGCGTCCGCGCGCAGGGACCGCCGCTGCATCTCCAGCTGCATGAGCTCGCGATTGAGCCGCTGGAATTCCTCGGGATCGGCCGAGGCGTCCAGACGCTGCAGCTGGCCCATTTTCTCGGCCTTCACCCTGGTGATCTGGAGTTCGAACAGGCGCGCGAGAATGTCCTTGCAGTAGCGCTGGACGCCCTCGGGCGTGCTGGCCGGCAGGGGCACGACAGCGAGTTCGGACACGAGCGGCCGCAGCGGCTCGGGGACCTCGTGGAGCAGCTGCTCCACCCAGCGCACCGGGTCTCCGGCGAACGCCAGTCCGGCGGCACGGATGGCCTCGTGGATGGCGAGGTAGGCGGGCGTGGAGAACCGCGCTTCCGAGAAACGCTGCCACGTTTCGCCCACCAGAATGCCGGGCTCCTGCAGTGCGACTTCGAGCGCCTGGCGCTCCATCGCTGCCACGGGATCCCGCGGATCCGGCCGGTTGAAGGACGGAAGCACGTCCGACGGCGGCAAGGGGGCGACACCCGGTCCCGGCCCCGCAAAGCCGCGGCCGGACCCGGCATAGCCCTGCCCGCCGCCTTGTCCCGGCGCGTTCCCGTGGCCGTGGCCGGTGCCCGGCGGGGCCGAGGCAGCCTGAGCGGCACGCTTTGTCGCCGCTCCGACGGCCCTGCTGACCTCCTCGACCGGCATTCCCAGCCAGCCGGCCAGCTCCCGGGCGTAGGCTGGCCGGATACCGGCGTCGCGGATTTGGGCCACCACGGGCGCGGATTCGCGCAGGGCAGCGATCCTGCCCTCCACGGTGTCCAGGTTGTGCCGTTTCAGGGTGGCCCGGATGGCGAACTCGAACAGCGGGCGGCGGCTCGCGATCAGGTCCCGGACGGCGGAATCGCCCTTGGACTGTCGGAGTTCGCAGGGGTCTGCGCCGCTGGGCTCCACAGCCACGAAGGTTTGCGCGACGAACCGCTGGTCCTCTTCAAAGGCGCGCAGGGCGGCCTTCTGCCCGGCGGCGTCGCCGTCGAAGGTGAAGATGACCTCTCCCCCGCTGCCGTCGTCGGAGAGGAGCCTGCGGGCGACCTTGATGTGCTCGGTGCCGAAGGCAGTGCCGCACGTGGCCACGGCCGTCGGGATGCCGGCCAGGTGGCAGGCCATGACGTCGGTGTAGCCTTCCACGACCACGAGCTGCCGGTCCTTGGCGATGTTTCGCTTGGCGAGGTCGATCCCGTAGAGGACCTGGGATTTCTTGTACAGCGCGGTTTCGGGTGTGTTGAGGTACTTCGGGCCCTGATCGTCCTCGTAGAGCTTGCGGGCGCCGAAGCCGATGGTGTCGCCGGCGATGTCCCGGATGGGCCAGATCAGCCGGCCACGGAAACGGTCGTAGATTCCCCGGCCGCCTTCAGAAAACATGCCGGTGAGTTTGAGCTCGGGGTCGGTGTAGCCGCGGCCGCGGAGGTGCTTGAGCAGCGAGTCCCAGCCCTGCGGCGCATAGCCCACGCCGAACTGCTCCGACGCGGCACGGTCAAAGCCCCGCTCGTACAGGAAGTTTCGGCCCTCCGCCGCGCCCGGGGTGAGCAGTTGGGCGCGGAAGTATTCGTCGGCGATCTTGTGCGCGTCCAGCAGCCGCTGGCGCCGGCCGATGTCCTCCCGGTTGGGTCCGGAGCCGCCGTCCTCGTAGTGGAGTTCGAAGCCGATCCGGTGGGCCAGCTTTTCCACGGCCTCGTGGAAGGAGGTGTGGTCCAGCTTTTGGACGAAGGAGATGACATCGCCGTCCTCGCCGCAGCCAAAGCAATGGTACCGGCCAACCTGGGGCCGGACGGTGAAGGAGGGTGAACGCTCGTCGTGGAAGGGGCACAGGCCTTTGTAGGAACCCAGCCCGGCCCCCTTGAGCGTCACGTAGCCATCGATGACTTCCTTGATGTCCGTGCGCTGGCGTACTTCGTCGATGTCTTCGCGTTTGATCAGGCCGGCCACAGTGCCATCCTAGTCCCCGGGTACGACACCGGTCCGCCGGCCACGGTCCCCGTCACCACAGCGACGGCAGGCTGCCCACGAGGCGCTCGTACATGGCCAGGGCCGAGCCGTCGGTCAGCGATGCGACCTGGTCGATCACGACGCGCAGCCGCGCGCCGTCGTCCGCGGCGTCGCGCCAGTCGGCGGCGAACATCGGCTCCAGGTGGCGGTCGCCCGTGGCGCTGAGGGCGGTGACGAGGGCGTGCAGGACCTCGCGCTGGCGCTCGTAGATGGGCTGCCGGTGTTCGGTGGTCATCACGAAGGTGGTGGCCAGGCCCTTCATCACCGCGATTTCCATGACGGTGTCATCCGGGACGATCAGCTCGGCGTTGTAGCGGGTCAGGTTTTCCGGGCCGTAGACGGCGCGGGTGGCTTCCAGGGCGCTCTGGCAGAAGCGGCCGATGAGCTGGCTGGTCATGTCCTTGAGCGCCGCCATGGCTTTGCGGCTGCCGTCGGCCTCGCGCACCCAGACGTTCGTGGCTTCCAGCCGGGCCAGGGCCGCGTCGATCGCGGCGGGTTCGTTGTGCGGCAGGTACCACTGCTTGGCGTAGCCGACGACGCGGGCGCGGTGGTCCGGGTTGTCCATCCAGCGCAGCTGGAAGTGGCCCGCGACGATCGCGTCCTCGACGTCGTGCACCGAGTAGGAGATATCGTCCGCCAGGTCCATGACCTGGGCTTCGAGGCAGGACCGGCGTTCCGGGGCGCCGTCGCGGATCCAGCCGAAGATGGGGAGGTCGTCCTCGTAGGCGCCGAACTTGCTGGTCCGCTCGCCGTGGATGACGGGCGCGTTCACGGCGGACCACGGGTACTTGGCGGCGGCGTCGAGGCTCGCCCGGGTCAGGTTCAGGCCGGCAGGCCGGCCGTCCGCGGCCAGGACCTTCGGCTCCAGCCGGGTCAGCAGCCGCAGCGTCTGGGCGTTGCCCTCGAAGCCGCCAATTCCATGGGCGACCTCGTTGAGGGCCGATTCGCCGTTGTGGCCGAAGGGCGGGTGGCCGAGGTCGTGGCTGAGGCACGCAGTGTCCACGACGTCGGGGTCGCAGCCGAGCGCGCGGCCCAGCTCACGGCCCACCTGGGCCACCTCGAGGCTGTGGGTGAGCCGGGTCCGGACGAAGTCGTCAGTATCGGGGGCCACCACCTGGGTCTTCGCGCCGAGCCGGCGCAGCGCCGAGGAGTGCAGGACCCGGGCACGGTCGCGCTCGAAGTCGGACCGGTAGGTGCTCTTGGGCGGCTCTTCGACCCAGCGGGCGGAGTCGCGGGAGGTGTAGCCGTCCAGGACGGGGGCGGTGGTCCGGGTCTCAGCCACCGGAGACGTCCAGTTCGGCGAAGGAAATGTCGCGGGTCTGCTCGTCATCCAGCGTCCGGTTGAGCAACCAGTCCTTGGGCAGCGCGGGCTTTTTGGGAGAGCCGGCGCGGCCGCGCGGGCCCTCGGCGTCGTTTCCCGGATACGGTGAGTCGAGGTCCAGCTGGTCCAGGGTTCCGCGCAGCACCTCAAGGCTGGTGACGAGCGCAAGTTTGGTCCGCAGTTCGCTGCCGACCACATAACCCTTGAAGTACCAGGCAATGTGCTTGCGGATTTCGCGCAGGGCCTTGCCCTCATCCCCGAACGTCTCGACCATGAGTTCGGCGTGCCGGTACACGCTCTCGGCCACCTGGCGCAGATCCGGCCGGTAGCGCTGCTCGCTGCCTTCGAACGCGGCCATGAGATCGCCGAACAGCCACGGCCGGCCCTGGCAGCCGCGGCCGACGACGACGCCGTCCACTCCCGTTTCGCGGACCATCCGGACCGCGTCCTCGGCGGACCAGATGTCACCGTTGCCCAGGACGGGAATGTCCGGCAGGGCCTCGCGCAGCCGGGCGATGGCGGACCAGTCGGCCTGGCCGGAATAGAACTGTGCGGCCGTGCGGCCGTGAAGGGCGACGGCGGCGACCCCGGAATCGCGGGCAATCCGGCCGGCGTCTAGGTATGTCAGGTGGTCATCGTCGATGCCTTTGCGCATCTTGATGGTCAGCGGAATGTTGCCCTTGGAGGCTTCCTTGACGGCGGTCTGGACGATCGAGGTGAAGAGGTCGATCTTCCACGGAAGGGCGGAGCCGCCGCCACGCCGGGTGACTTTGGGGACGGGGCAGCCGAAGTTGAGGTCGATGTGGTCCGCCCGGTCTTCCTCGACCAGCATCCGGACCGCCTGGCCGACGGTCACGGGGTCTACGCCATAGAGCTGGACGGAGCGGACTTTTTCGTCGTCGTCGTGCGAGATGATGCGCAGCGACTCCGGTGTGCGCTCGACGAGGGCACGCGAGGTGACCATCTCCGCCACATACAGGCCGCCGCCGTATTCACGGCACAGCCTTCGGAAGGCGGAGTTGGTGATGCCCGCCATGGGAGCCAGGATCACGGGGGTGTCCACGGTGATCGGGCCCAGCTTCAGGGGCGGGAGTTCCAGCTTGGGGGCGGGAGGCGTTGCTACAACAGTCACCCGACCATTGTCTCAAAGCCGGGCAAATCGGCCCGGTCCCCGCTTCGGCTATGTGGAAATCTTCCGCTGCGCGGGAAACGCCGGGTGCCGCCGCGGCCCGGAACGGAGACCGCTTTCGTCCGGGTTAGGGCCCGGATCAACTCCAGATCGAGGCCGGATCAGCTGCGCAGGGCGGCGCGCCGTCCGCGCCGGGTGGCAGGGCCGGCGTCGTCGGGCCCGCCGCCTGCGGACCCGGCGTCGTCAGCGGCCTCAACATCGCCGTACCCAACACTGCCGGACTCGACACTGTAGGGCCCGCCGCCGCCGGCCGCCGAGCCTGCGAGCGCGGCGACGGGGACCGCATCAGTGGCCCCAGCCCCAGTCCCCTTGGCTGCATGGCCATTGATTCCGGTGGCCTTGACCACCAGCACCGCGATGAGCGTGGTGACCGGAACGGCCAGGACGAGCCCCACGGAACCGACGAGCGTGCGGATGACTTCCTCGGAGAGTTCGGCGCTGGTGAGGGCGTCCCCGAGCGGACGTTCGTAGAGCATGACCAGGATCAGGACGGGCAGGGCCGCGCCGGCATAGGCGAACGCGATGGTGTAGACCGTGGAGGCGATGTGGTCCCGGCCAATCCGCATCGCGGACGCGAACAGCTGCCGGGCACTGGTCTCGGGGGCGAGTTCCCACAGTTCCCACACAGCAGAGGACTGCGTAATGGTGACGTCGTTCAGCACGCCGAGGCCGGAAATGATCAGCCCGCACAAAATGATGCCGGAGATCGAGATGTTGTCCGACATGTTGGTGAGCGTGGCGGCGTCGTGGCTGCCCACACCGGCGAGGTTGGCGGCGTCGGTGGACCAGGCCGCCAGCAGCGCTGTAATGGCGAGGCCGAACATCGTCCCCAGCAGCGCCGTCGACGTGCGGGCGGAGAAGCCATGGGCGAAATACAGCACCCCGATCATGATCACCGTGGAACCCACGAGAGCCAGCAGCAGCGGCGGCTTTCCTTCGACCAGCCCGGGCAGCATGAAGGAGACGAGCACGACGTAGGCGCCGACAAGTCCGATCAGGGCCCGCAGGCCGCGCCAGCGCGCCACCGCGATTACGACGACGGCGTAGAGCACCGCCAGGAAGATGATGGGCAGCGTCCGCACGAAATCGACGAAGACGTAGGCCGGTGCACCCTGGCCGGTGGCGCCCTGGGCTTTGGAGAGGTTGAGGTAGCGGATGTTGTCCCCGGGCTTCACGCCGTGGGATTTCGCGATGTCAGGGTTGATGACCACCTTCACCGGGTTGCCGCCCTTGTCCGGCTCGGTGTAGGCGAAGGTGCACTGCGATCCCTCCTGCGGTGCCTGCACGGCAGGGTCGCCGCCCGCCTGGGCGTCCGAGCAGCTGCCGACGACGACGCGCTGGATCTTGCCGGTGTCAAACGTCACGCCCGGAGCCGCCGCGTAGGGGCTGGCCAGCGTGATGCCTTCCTTGCTTCCCGAGGGCCACATGAGCACCATGGCCGCCAGGGTCAGCAGCGTCAGCGGGATCAGGATGGCAGCCAGGATCCAGTTGGCCTTCTTCCGCGCCGCGCGCGTCTGGGGCGTCGGCTCCGAATGTTCAGTATGGGAATGGGTGTGTCCGGCGCCCATCAGCAGTTCAACCTCATGCCGAAAACTTTACGGCGTGGGCGGGCGTGGTCCGGACGGATGACGCGGCACGCCGGGCAGTGCCGGCGTTCCGGCGGGAGGTCCAGCTAGGCCGGAGCGATGTTTTGGTTGACGTGGAAGAAATTCTGGGGATCGTACTTGGCTTTGACGTCGCGCAGGCGGCTGTAGTTCGGACCGTAATTCTCCGCAATCCTGGGCAGGTCATCGCCGTCCATGAAGTTGATGTAGCCGCCGGGAGCCGAATAGGGCCGCAGCGCGGCCGCGTAGTCCCGCACCCAGGCGATGTTGGCCTCGTTGTCCGCGGGGTCCATCCACTGCGCCGCGATCACGGGCGAAAACTTCACGTTCCGGTTGGCGAACGCCGTGTCCGTGGCGCCCACCCGCTGGACAGCACCATCGATGGGGTAGATATGTACCGCTGTCTGCACGCTGGGGACCTTGGCGCCGTGTTCGATGTGGGCAGCGATGGCACCGTCATTGAGCTCCGCCAGGAAATCGGCTTTCCAGTAGGCCTGCATGCCCGGAGGCTGCAGCGGGTCGAAAGCCGAGTTCAACGCGGGGTACGGCATCGGCCCCACCATGAATCCGGCCGGTTGCGCGACGTCCAGGAACGGCTGCCAGCGTGCCGGTCCTTCCGCCGGGTCGCCGGTCCACATGCCGACGACGACGCACACCGGTTTCCCGTGCCACTCCTCGGGCAGGAACGGCACCGGCGGGCCCTGGTGGAAGCCCATGAAAGCCCCAAACTCTTCCGGGGCGGAAGCCATGTGGTCCCGGTAGAACCTTGCCACCGACTCCGCATGCTCGATGGGGTAAATGATGATGCCGGCGTGGACCATGTCCACGGGGTGCATCCGGTACTCGAACGAGGTCACGACGCCGAAGTTCCCGCCGCCGCCGCGCAGCGCCCAGAACAGGTCCTGGTTCTCGCTTTCGCTGGCGGTAAGGAATTTTCCCTCCGCCGTGACGACGTCGGCTGAGAGGAGGTTGTCGCAGCTGAGCCCATACTTGCGGCTCAGGTAGCCGATGCCCCCGCCGAGGGTCAGCCCGGCGATGCCGGTTGAGCCGACAATGCCGCCGGGAGTTGCCAGCCCGAAGGCATGGGTCGCGTGGTTGAAGTCGGCCCACGTCGCACCGGCCTCCGCGCGCGCCGTCGCGGCCGCGGGATCGACCCGGACCCCTCTGGTGTTGGAGAAGTCGATGACCAGGGCGTCATCCCACGTGCCAAAGCCGGGGGCGCTGTGCCCTCCCCCGCGGACCGCCAAATCCAGGGAGTTGTCCCGGGCGAAGTTGACGCAGGAGATGACGTCGGCCACTTGGGCCACCTGGGCCACCGCTGCCGGCCTCTTATCGATCATGCCGTTGAAGACCGCACGCGCCGCGTCGTAGCCGGCGTCGCCGGGCGTGATGATCTGCCCGCGGACTTGCTCGCGAAGGCCATCGAACTTTGTTCCGTTCATTTTCTATACCGTCGATTTCGTGGGATTCGACCCGGACGGTTTTTTGCGCTCCCAGCCGGCGTGGCGCCCGGAGGTTTACCTGCACATGCCTACTCTCCCCGCAATCCCCCGTCAAGGGCACTTTGGCGGGCCGCACCCATCGCCGGTGGCACCGGCTCCGAATCCACACTAGGCACCCCTCTGCCTTGACGGGCGGGGGCGGAGACCTAGGGTTGGTTATTGACGGACGAAGGACCGGAAGGACACACGTGGCGATGCGCAAACTAGACGACCGCGAACCGGAGGCGGGCCGATCCGGGCCCGCCGCCAAGGCCGTGCTGAGAATCGCCGAGGCCGCCGGGGAGACCCGCGGAGTCGCGCTGGTCCTGCACGGCGGGAGGGCCGACAGCTACGATCCGGTCCGCGGCCGGCACCTGAGCCCGGCCCGGATGCAGCCTTTCGCCCGTGCGCTGAACCGGCAGGGCGGCCCGCACGGGCTGGCCGTGTGGACCCTGCGGAACCGGTACCGCGGCTGGAACGGCAAGGACATGTCACCCGTGCAGGATGCCCGCTGGGCGCTGTCCCGGATCAGCAAGGAACATCCCGGCGTACCGGTGTACCTGCTGGGCCACTCCATGGGAGGGCTCACGGCACTGTGCGTAGCCGACGACCCCCAAGTCGAGGCCGTCGTCGCGCTCGCCCCGTGGCTCAATCACGAAACTCCCATCGGACCGGTCACCGGCCGCAGGGTCCTGATCGTCCACGGCACCGAGGACCGCTGGACCAGTCCGGCGAACTCGTTGGACTACGCCCGGCGGTCTGAGGGCGTCGCGGCTTCCGTCGACTATGTCTCCCTCCGGGGTGCCGGCCATTTCATGTTCCGCCGGGTTGGACTGTGGAACACGCTGGCGAACGGCTTCGTCCTGGCCGCCTTTGGCGAGGCCACGGGAGCCGACGTCTCCACCGCCACGGCGGCGCTCCGCGGCGCTCTCGGCAGCGCCGTGCCGGCGGCCGGTGCCCGCATGCCGGTGGTGTTGTGATGCCGCCGTTCCCGCTTGATGCCTTCCTTGCCAGCCTCCCGTGGGTCATCGCCGGATTGGTGGTGCTGCTGGCGCTGACCTTCGCGGTTGCCGTCCGGCAGAACCGGCACTCCGTCATTGACACCGTCTGGGGCCTTGGTTTCGTGGTGGTGGCCGGCATCTCCTGGGCGCTCTCCGCCGGGTACGGCGACGCCGGCCGGCGGCTGCTGCTCCTTGTCATGGTCGCGGTGTGGGGCATCCGCCTTGCCGTCCACATCGGGCTTCGTGCCCGCGGCGGCCACGAGGATCCGCGCTATGTGGCCATGCTCGCCGGAGCTCCGGGATCACGCAATGTCTATGCCCTGCGCCGGGTCTACCTGCCCCAGGGCGTGGTGATGTTCTTCGTCTCGCTCACCATCCAGGTCGGCATGTTCGCCACCGGAAGCGTGGGCTGGCTGGCCTTCGCCGGCGTCCTGCTCTGGATCCTTGGCTTCGTGTTCGAGACGGTCGGCGACTGGCAGCTGACCCGGTTCAAGGCCGATCCCGCCAGGCGCGGCACCGTCCTCAACACCGGCCTGTGGCGCTACACCCGGCATCCGAACTACTTCGGCGACGCCGCCGTCTGGGCCGGGCTTTTCCTCGTGGCGGCCGATTCGTGGCCCGGCGTCCTGACAATCCTCTCCCCCGCCCTGATGATCTGGACACTCGCCGGCAAGACCGGGAAGCCGCTGACGGAAAAGGCAATGTCGGCTCGGCCCGGCTACAAGGAGTACATCGACTCCACGTCCGGTTTCCTGCCCCTGCCGCCCCGGCGGACAGGCGGCCCAAAGGCCGGCGGGCAACAGGCCGGCGGGCACTGACGTGCGGGGGCAGGCCAGGTCCGGCGCCGGCTCCGTCCTGGGCTGGCGGCCGAAGCGCTGGCGGCCGAAGCGGTGGAGGCCACAGCCCAGCGACCGCTTCTACCGTTTCATTGTCCGCACCGGGCTGGCGCTGCGATGGCTGTTCCGGATCCGCGTCCTTATCACCGGCCAGGAGCACCTGCCGCACCACGGACCGGCAGGGGCCTCCCGGCAGTATGCTTCCCCACTGAAGGTCTCCGCCCGCGGCCCGTCGCGCACGGTGGTGCCCGGCCAGGGGGCCGTCATCGCGATCACGCACTTCGGTTACCTGGACTTTGCCTTTGCCGAAATGCTGCTGTGGTGGAACAACCGGGCCCAGTTGCGCTTCCTCATCACCCAAGGAGCCGCCGACCACTGGTTTGCCGGGCCTGCGGTCAGCGCGGCCGGGCACGTCGTGGTCGGCTACGGCTCGGGGACCCACGCCTACGACGCCGCGGTCGCCCGGCTGAAGGAGGGCGAGTACATCGGCATCCTGCCCGAGGCCGGCGTGAGCCGCAGCTTCACGGTCCGCGACTGCAAGACCGGCGCCGTTCGGATGGCCGCCGAGGCCGGCGTGCCGATCATCCCGGTCTCCGTCTGGGGCGCCCACCGGCTGATGACCCGCCACCACGCCTTCTCGCCGTGGCGTGCCTGGCGTGCCCCGGTCCGCATCCACGTGGGCGAACCCCTGCTTCCGGGCTCACTCCCGGACCCGGCAGACGACGCCCAGCCCGCCACGGCGCGCCTGGCCAGGACCCTCCAGGACGGGATCGACGTCGGGATTGCAGACTTCCCGCTGAACCCGGCGCCGGGAGCCTGGTGGATGCCGGCCGGACGCGGCGGCGGCGCCCCGACGGAAGAGGAACGACGCCGGCTCGACGAGGCCGACGGCCCGCGGCGCGCAGGGGCCAGGCGCCGATAAGCCCCACTGCCGCTGCTGGCGGTCATGCCCAAGTAGCCGGGCCGCGCCATTAAACGACAACTGACCCGCAGCTGCGGCCGTTATCACGCTTCATAACGGCCGCCAGCTGCGGGTCAATCGGGTTATATGGTCAGTTCGGTTGCCTACACCGGGTCGGAGACAACCAGTGTTTCCGAGCCCTGGACATGGGCCTTGCCGCTCTCGAGCAGCGGTTCGACGACGGCGCGCAGGGCGGTCATCGCGTCGTCCAGTTCCAGCATCACCGGGTGCTGGTAGGCGATCAGGGCCAAAAGATCCCGGACGGCGGTCAAGGCTTCCTCCGCGCCCAATGCGGGCTCGTGGCCGAGGAAAACCTCAGTGGGCTCGCCCGAGGCTGCACCGGAGCCGTCGGCGTCGGCGCCGGGAATGCCCTGCGCGTAGCTGATGGCAAAGCCCTCCAGCCGGCCCTTGCGGCTGGCCGCGACGCCGTGTCCGAAGGCACTGGCCTTGGGCGCCCGCAGAACGATCGCGCCGTGGGCGCCGCTGAGATCATCCAGGAACAAACGCTGCACCGTGGCAACGCTCAGCTCCCCCGGACTGTCCCAGCCGTGCACGGCGGTGTAGTAGCGGCCCACGACGTCGCTGAGCTCCACCGAGCCGGTGGCCAGGTCTTCGACCTGATCGGTGGCCGCGGACTCCGAACCGTCGCCGAACACCGGCAGCTTCAGCGGCGCCGGGTCCACGACGATCAGGCGGGACCGCTGGATCGGGGCCAGGCCCGCGGCCTCGGCAAACGCCGCCCCGGGGGTGCCCGGCTCCACCTTGCAGCGCAGTTTGGACACTCCCGACGGCGCCTGGGCGGCCTCGTGCCGCAGCATGCTCAGCAACGTGGACCCCAGACCCACGCGGCGGTGGTCCCGGGCGACCTCGACATACGCCCAGAGCCGTTCCGGATGCAGTGAGGCCTCGTGGACCACGGCCGCCGCCACGGGAATGGCGACACCGTCCACGACGTCCTCGGCCACAATGCAGCGGCGCCACGGCGAGTTGCCCGAGGGCGCCAGCGTGCCGCGGAACTGTCCGGCCTGGACCGTCTCGGGACCGCCCCAGACTTCCAGCAGCGCGAGGTCGTCGCCCTCCCGCCACTCCCGGTATTCGATGGCCATGATCAGGCGCCGATCAGCCGCGCGGCCAGGTAGCCCTCGACCTTGTCCAGGGACACGCGTTCCTGGCTCATGGTGTCGCGTTCGCGGATGGTGACGGCCTGGTCGTCCAGGGTCTCGAAGTCCACGGTGATGCAGAACGGGGTGCCGATCTCATCCTGGCGGCGGTAGCGGCGGCCGATGGCGCCGGCGTCGTCGAACTCGATGTTCCAGCTCTTGCGCAGCTGCGCGGCGAGGTCCTTGGCCTTCGGGGACAGGTCCTCGTTGCGGCTCAGCGGCAGCACAGCGGCCTTGACCGGGGCCAGGCGCGGGTCGAGCTTGAGCACGGTGCGGATGTCCACGCCGCCCTTGGCATTGGGGGCCTCGTCCTCGGTGTAGGCGTCGATCATGAAGGCCATGAACGAGCGGGTGAGGCCGGCGGCCGGCTCGATCACGTACGGGGTGTAGCGCTCGTTCGTGGCCTGGTTGAAGTAGCTCAGGTCCGCGCCGGAGGCCTTGGCGTGGGTGGAGAGGTCGAAGTCGGTGCGGTTGGCGATGCCCTCGAGCTCGCCCCACTCCGAGCCCTGGAAGCCGAAGCGGTATTCGATGTCCGTGGTGCCCTTGGAGTAGTGGCTGAGCTTGTCCAGCGGGTGCTCGAAGAAGCGCAGGTTCTCTTCGCGGATGCCCAGGCCCGTGTACCAGGACATGCGTTCCTTCATCCAGTACTCGTGCCACTGCTCGTCCGTGCCGGGCTCGACGAAGAATTCCATCTCCATCTGCTCGAATTCGCGGGTGCGGAAGATGAAGTTGCCCGGCGTGATCTCGTTGCGGAAGGACTTGCCGATCTGGCCGATGCCGAACGGGGGCTTCTTCCGCGAGGTGGTCAGGACGTTGCCGAAGTTCACGAAGATGCCCTGGGCCGTTTCGGGCCGCAGGTAGTGCAGGCCTTCCTCGCTGGCGACGGGGCCCAGGTAGGTCTTGAGCAGGCCGGAGAATTCGTGGGGCTCGGTCCACTGGCCGCGGGTGCCGCAGTTGGCGCAGGCGATGTCCTTCAGGCCGTTCTCGGCGGGACGGCCCTTCTTCTCCTCGTATTCTTCCTCGAGGTGGTCCGCGCGGTAGCGCTTGTGGCAGGACAGGCACTCCACCAGCGGGTCGGAGAAGACATCCACGTGGCCGGAGGCCTCCCAGACCTGGCGGGGCAGGATGACCGAGGAGTCCAGGCCCACGACGTCGTCGCGGCCGCGGACCACGGACTGCCACCACTGGCGCTTGATGTTTTCCTTGAGCTCGGCGCCGAGGGGCCCGTAGTCCCAGGCAGAACGGGAGCCACCATAGATTTCACCGGCCTGGAAAACGAATCCCCGTCGCTTGGCGAGGGAAATGATCTGGTCGAGGACGGATTTTGCTGCCATGGGAACTCCAATTTTGTACAGGGCCGCTGGGTGCGGTCCGCGGTGTCAGCCCCGGTCACCGGCTGGTTGCCGGGCGGGGTGATACGAACAATGCGATGCGTCTGGGCGATGCAATCTCCAAGCCTACCGGTTACCGCTTCAGCGCGCCCCGCGGCCAGGGCAGGGTGGCCAGGATGATGGCGCCAAGTGTCAGCACGGTGCCGAGGACAGTCGGAAGCGCGATCACGGTCCCGGGCACGGGCAGGATCAGGTCCAGTCCGAGGGAGCCCAGCAGCTGGCCGGCGATCATCCCGAGCCCGGTGACCAGCACGCCAAGGCTGCGGACCAGGAGGGCGCCGACGCCGATGAAGACGCAGCCGAGCGGGCCGCCCAGGTACAGCCACCACTGCGCCGGGAGCGGGTTGCCGGCGCCGGCAACGGCGAGCTTGATCAGCCAGGCCACCCACAGCAGGGTGGCTCCGGCGATGAAGTTCACCAGCGTCGCAGCGATCGGGGACCCGTAGTGGACGGTGGCCGTGCCGTTCATGGCCTGCTGGAAACTCATGAGGAAGCCGGCCAGAACCGGGAGCAGCAGGGGAAGCAGCAGCTGCACCCCGGACTCCCCGGCGCTGAACCGGGGCGACACGGCCCATCCGACGGCGGCGACGGTCAGCGCACTGCCCAGCACCCGGATGCCGGTGATGGGCCGCTTCCCCGCGGGCCCGATTCCGAGCCGGTCCACCAGCAGGCCGCTGAGGGTCTGTCCGGTCACGGCGGCAACGGTGAAGAGGGCGACGCCAAGCAGCGCCACAGTGAAGGACTGGGCGAAGACGAAGAGGGCCCCGATGCAGCCGGCCAGCACGTAGTAGGGCGGGAACTGCCGCTCCCGCACCGCGGGCACGATCCGCGCCAGCCCGGCCCGGCCCTTCGGCAGCGCCAGGGAAATGACCGCCATCACCACCAGTCCGGTGCTGAAGCTGACGACGGCGGCGGCGATGCCGTCCCCCAGCGCCACCCCGAGGGCGCCGTTGATCCGGCCCTGGAGCGGGATGAACAGCCCCGCCGCGACGGCGATGGGCAGCCCCGCGATGAGCGGGAGCCGGGGGGTGTGGGTCATGGGTGTCACCTTTGGTCAGGCATCATTGCCTATATGAGCAATTCGGAATTCGAAGACATTACTATCCGCGACGACATGATCCGGCTGGGCCAGCTGCTGAAGCTGGCGAATCTGGTCGAGGACGGTGTGGAAGCCGCGGAGCTGATCAAGAACGGGCTGGTCAAGGTCAACGGCGAAATCGACGAGCGCCGCGGCCGCCAGCTTCACGACGGCGACACCGTCACCGTCAACAACCGGACTGTGCGGATCAGCGCGCCCGCAGCCTCCTAGCGGCCGGCGCGCCCGGTTGTTGGGGCGCGGCTGTTGGGGCGCGGCTGTTGGCCGGGTGCGCTTACTTCTTGGAGTTGAGCACTACGTGCGTGAGGAACTCGGAGACGTGGCCGATTTCCTGCTGGTTGATCCCGTGCCACATGCCCATGTAGAGGACCTTGGTGAGCTTCACGTGCTTGCGGACCCAGCCGACGGTGAAGTCGATCTTGTCCTCGGTGATTACCGGGTCCTGCTGGTCGCGGCCCCAGAACAGCGGCACGGTGCCGTCGAGTTCGCCGTCGTGGAAGCTGGGGTCATCGCCGGCGTCGACGACGAACCCTGAGAGGCCGACGACGGCGGCGAAGTCCGCCGGGCGCTGCCGCAGCAGCGTCGTCGCCATGGCCATGCCCATCGAGAACCCCAGCAGCGTCACCGACGGGTGGTTGGCCTTGACGCCGTCGAGCCAGTCCTGCACATACGCCGCGGCGACCTTGACGGCGTCGAGCGAATAGTCAATGGACGCCGTCAGCGGGAACCAGGTGAAGCCCGGACCCATGGGAAGCGGGGCACGCAGCGAGGCCACTGCGAATTCCTGCGGCAGCATCTCCGCCAGGCTGAGCAGATCCTGTTCGTTGGCCCCGTAGCCGTGCAGCAGGACCAGCAGCGGTTTGCCGGCCCGCTCCTGCTCCGGCTTGGACCACAGGACGACGGGCGCGGGACGGGCATCAGCGTGAGTCATGGAACCATTCTTACAGTTACCCGACGGTAACAACCTACGGTGGCGTAGCTTAACGTGAACAGTGCAGGATAAGAGGGTGAGCGAAACCGAAGCCATGGAAAATTCACCAGACACCTCAGCGGACACTTCGGCGGATACCGTCGTAACCCACCCGTGGACCCGCTACGTGGCCATGGGCGACTCCTTTACCGAAGGCATCGGCGACCCGGAGCCGGCCAGCCCGGGCGGCCACCGGGGCTGGGCAGACCGGGTGGCCGAAGAACTCAGCCGCGGGCACAACGACTTCGCCTACGCCAACCTGGCTGTCCGAGGCCGGCTCCTGCAGCAGATCGTGGACCAGCAAATGGCGCACTGCTTGTCCCTCAAGCCGGACCTCATCACACTCTCAGCCGGCGGCAACGACCTCATCCGCCCGGGTGGCGATCCCGACATACTGGCCGAAAAGCTGGACTCAGTGGTCCAGATCCTGAGCCTGGGCGGCGCCACCGTGGTCCTGTTTAACGGCCCGGACACCGGCTCCACCGTGCTGGGCCGGATCCGCAGCAAGGTGGCCATCTACAACGAGAACCTGCGCACCATCGCCGCGCGCCACGACGCCGTGATCGCGGACATGTGGTCGCTGCGACAGCTCAATGACCCGCAGATGTGGAATGTTGACCGGCTGCACTTCTCACCGCTGGGCCACCACACCATCGCGGCCATGGTGCTGGACTCCCTGAATGTCCAGCACACCCTGCAGCCGCTCTCCCCCAAACCGCTGCCGCAGCGCAGCTGGCGCGAGGCGCGCAGCGGGGACCTGGTGTGGGCCAAGGAGTATTTTGTGCCCTGGGTGGTGCGGCGGCTGCGGCACCGCTCCTCGGGAGACGGCGTGACGGCCAAGCGGCCCCTGGCTGGGCCGGTCTTCGGCCCCGGCGTTCCGCTGGGCTCGGGCGAAGGACCGCCCGGCGCCGAGGACGCGGTACGGTCCTGAGCCTGCGGGGCATAAGCTGGAGGAACACTTCTCCGGCCCGATGTTTGAGCCCGCAGACGAGAAGGCCCAGCAGCTGAAAGGCCCCATACCGTGAGCAGTATGTTCTTCTGGATCATCGTGTTGTCGTTCCTGATTCCCGTCGTCATGCGCTTCTACCGCAGGTCCGCCCGCGGCCGGAACCAGGGCACTCCTGGCCAGTTCGGCGGGTTCCCCGGCACCCCGGGAAACAACAACCAGAGCAACCAGCCGCGGGATGGCTACACCCAGCAGGACTACTTCGGCGGCTTCGGCCAGCTGGGCGCTCCCAGGCAGCCGGGACCGGCAAACGGGCAGTACCCGAACCAGCAGAACCCGGACGAGCAGTACCCGAACCAGCAGTTCCCGAATCCCCGGTTCCCCAACCAGCCGTTCCCGACCGAGCCGTACCCCGGCCAGCAGTACCCCAACCCGCCATATTCCGGTCCGGCGGGCTACCAGTCCCCGGTTCCCTACGAGGACAGCCCCGAATACCTGAACAACCCGCCGCAGCCGCAGCGGCAGACACCCCAGACTCCCCCCGCAGCGGAAGCGGCACAGCCGCAGGCGCCGTCGGCCCCGCTGGGGTACCGGGCGCGCAAGCTCGCCGAACTCGACCAGCAGTACAGCGACGGCAAGCTGTCCATGGAGGATTACATGGCCCAGCGCGCTGAAATCATGAAGGGCTAGGTTCCCGAAGGGCTAGACCATCACGGGCCAGATCAGGAACGGCCAGCGAAGTCGACGTCGGCCGCTTTGACTGTTCCTGCGGTCCGCCCCGGGGCCTTGTGGTACTGCCAGTACAGGTTGGTGTGGGACACCACGAGTTCCGGCGGCGGCGCGCCAAAGTCGGTCAGGTCCTCAGTGGTGTGGGCGTCGGCCACCAGCGTGACATCGTAGCCGCGGGTGATCGCGCCGTGGAGGGTCGAACGGATGCACTCGTCGGTCTGGGCGCCGGCCAGGAAGAAACGGCCGATGCCGCGGTCGGCAAGCACGGATTCCAGGTCGGTCGCCTCAAAGGCGTCGCTGTACTCCTTGGCCACTAGCGGCTCCGAATCGCGCCGGATGAGCTCGGGCACGTACTGCCAGCCGTCGCTTCCCCGGGGCAGCTCCTCGGAGTTGTGCTGCACCCAGACGACCTCCACCCCGGCGCCGCGCGCCTTGTCCACGAGGGCGGCTATGGTCGCAACGACGGCGTCCCGGCGGTAGGCCTCCGCGACCACACCGACCTGCATGTCGACAACGAGCAATGCCGTGTTGGGGCGGTTGATGAGCGTGGTCATGGTGCCTCCCGGATCGTGGCTGTCCCTGGCTGCCTACTCTAATCCCGGAGCCCTATACCGGCGAGAGACCAGGGCAACGCGGGGTCAGTCGACCTGGGGGAAGCCGAGGTCGATCACCGAGGTGGCCGGGTCCGGCCACCGGGTGGTGACCACCTTGCCGCGGGTGTAGAAACGGATGCTTTCCGGGCCGTACATGTGGGTGTCGCCGAAGAGCGAGTTCTTCCAGCCGCCGAAGGAGAAGGTGCCCACCGGTACCGGGATGGGCACGTTGACGCCCACCATGCCGGCCTCGACGTCGAACTCGAACTGCCGGGCGGCGCCGCCGTCGCGGGTGAAGATGGCCACGCCGTTGCCGAACTCGTTGTCGTTGACCAGCTTCACGGCGTCCGCATAGGTTTCGACCCGCACCACGGAGAGGACGGGGCCGAAGATCTCGTCGTCGTAGACCTTCATGCCGGGCTTGACGTGGTCGATCAGGCTGACGCCGATGAAGAAGCCGTTGGAGTCGAACTCGTGCTCGCGGCCATCCACCACCACGGTGGCGCCCTCGTTGGCGGCGCCGGCGACGTAGGAGGCCACCTTGTCGCGGTGCTCGGCGGTGATGAGCGGGCCCATCTGGGAGGCCGGGTCCGTGCCGGGACCGATCGTGAGGGTGGCCATGCGGGTGCTGATCGCGTCCACGAGTTCATCCGCGGTGCTGCCGACGGCGACCAGGACGCTGACGGCCATGCAGCGCTCCCCGGCGGAGCCGTAGGCGGCCGAGACGGCGGCGTCGGCGGCCATGTTCAGGTCCGCGTCCGGCAGGACCACCATGTGGTTCTTCGCCCCGCCCAGGGCCTGGACGCGCTTGCCGTGATCGGCGGCGCGCTTGTAGATGGACTGCGCGATCGGCGTCGAGCCGACGAAGCTGATGGCCTTGACCTCCGGGTGTTCCAGCAGGACGTCGACGGCTTCCTTGTCGCCGTGGACCACGTTGAGCACGCCTGCCGGCAGTCCGGCCTCGGCGAAGACCTCGGCGATGAAGATGGCGGAGGACGGGTCCTTTTCGCTCGGCTTGAGCAGCACGGTGTTGCCGCAGGCCAGGGCGCTGCCGATCATCCACAGCGGCACCATCGCCGGGAAGTTGAACGGCGTGATGCAGGCGACGACGCCGACCGGCTGGCGGACCGAGTGGACGTCGACGCCGCCGGCGACCTGCTCGGAGCGTTCGCCTTTGAGCATGTGGGACAGCCCGGTGGCGAACTCGATGTTCTCCAGGCCGCGGGTGATTTCACCTTCCGCGTCGGAGAGGACCTTGCCGTGCTCGCTGGTGAGCAGGGCTGCGAGTTCGGGGCGGCGCTGCATGAGCAGTTCGCGGACCTTGAAGAAGATGCCGGTGCGCTTGGCCAGGCTCGTGGCGCGCCAGCCGGGCAGGGCGGCGCGGGCGGCGGCGATGGCTTCCTCGACGCGGGCGGCGGAGGCCAGGGCAACCTCTTTCTCCTGTTCCCCTGTGGCGGGGTTGAAGACGGGGCCGAAGCGCTCGGCGTCGGAAATCAGGGCGCCGTTGATGAAGTGCGGAATGCGTTCCATGGGGTGGTTCTCTTTCTAAAAGGGGTGGGGGCTAGTTGGCGGACTCGAAGGAGCCGTCGACGAGCTTGACGATGGCGGAGCAGTCCGTGCCGGACTGGCCGGCGTCGATGAGCCGCTGGAAGAGCTGCTGGACGTGCTCGCCGAGTTCCAGCGGGGTGCCGGTGTCCCGCGCGGCGCTGATGGCCAGGCCGATGTCCTTGTTGGCCAGCTCGGTGGTGAACGTCGGGGCGAAGTCGTTGTTCGATGCCGCGGTGGGCACCACGCCGGCCACGGGATACCAGGTGCGCAGCGCCCAGCTGTCGCCGGAGGAGACCGATGCGATGTCCCAGAAGACCTGCTTGTCCAGGCCGAGCCGGTCGGCAAGGACCGCTCCCTCGGCGGTGGAGGCAAGGTTGATGAAGAGCATGAGGTTGTTGCAGATCTTCGCGGCCTGGCCGGTGGTGGCGCCGCCGGTGGGGATGATATTCGCCGCCATGGGGCGGATGTATTCGGTGGCATCGGCGACGGCGCCGGCCTCGCCGCCGACCATGAACGTCAAGGTGGCGGCCTTCGCGCCGCTCATCCCGCCGGAGACGGGCGCATCGACAAAGCGGAAGCCGGCGGCAGCGGCGGCGTCGTGCAGGGCCTGGGCGGAGGCAATATCGATGGTGGAGGAATCCACCAGCAGGGTCCGGGTGTCCGCGTGGGACAGGACGCCGTCCTCGCCGAGGTACACAGCGCGGGCGTGCTCGCCTTTGGGCAGCATGGTGAAGACGACGTCGGCACCGGCGACGGCCTCGGCGATGCTGCCGGCGGCCCTGACTCCCCCGGCCTCGGCGGCGGCAACGGCTGCGGCGTTGAGGTCGAAGCCGCGGACCTCATGTCCGGCCTGCGCGAGGTTGACCGACATGGACCCGCCCATGTTTCCCAGTCCGATCCAGGCGATAACTGCCATGGCTTAAGCTCCTTTGCTTGGTGGTTGCGATGCACTGCGGCGTGAAAGCCGAGACCCTCTGTGTCCACCATCACATCCTGCTAGAGTGCAATCAAGGCAAAAAATCACAGAGGGCATGTGCATAAATGCACACAGGCGGCGTGGGCCTCCGTATCCGTTGACGACAGACCCGCTGAGGAGGGACCACACGTGGACATGCGTCGGCTTCCGAGCCCCGATGACCTGCTGATCCTGCTGACGGTGGCCCGGCTGGGCCGGTTCAACGCGGTGGCCGAGACGCTCGGGACCACTCACACCACCATTTCCCGCCGCGTCCTTGCCCTGGACAAGCAGCTCGGCGGCCGGACGCTGGAACGCAGCCCGCATGGCTGGGAACTGACCGAGCTCGGCAGTCAGGCCGTCGCCGCGGCCGAGGCCATCGAGGGCACCCTGGGCGCCCTGTCCAGCAGCATCGCCCGGTCCGGCGATGTGGTGTCCGGCCTGGTCCGGATCAGCACCCCGGACGGCTTCGGCGCCGAATTCCTGGCCCCGGCCCTCGTCCGGCTACAGCGGGCGAACCCCATGCTCAACGTGGAGTTGCTCAGCGCCACGCGCAAGGTCAGCCAGAACCGCTCCGGCGTGGACCTGGAAGTGGTGGTGGGCAACATGGAGACCACGAATGCCCGGGCCATCTTCCTGAGCAACTATTTCCTCCGGCTGTATGCCAGCCCCGGCTACGCGCAGGAGCACGGGCTTCCGGCAACGCTCGACGACGTCCGGCAGCACGGGTTTGTCTCGTATGTGGAATCGGCGCTTCAGGTCGCGGAGCTGGGCCACCGCTCCACGCAGCTGCCCGTGCCGCGGTCCAGTTTCCAGGCCACCAGCGTCTTCGCCCAGCTCGAGGCCGTCCGGCGGGGAGCCGGGATAGGACTGCTGCCCAATTTCCTCGTGGCGGGCAGGTCCGGTTTCCTGCCCGTCCTGCCGGACGATTTCCAGCGACAGCTGCCCATCTGGGCGGTCGCCCGGCCCGAGTCCCTGCGCTCGGCCCCGGTCCGCGCCGTGCTCGAGGCGATACGCGGCGAAATCCGGGAGCGGCAGGACGTGCTGTCCGCCTGAGTCCGCGTAAACGCAGCTGCCCGGGTCCGCGCGGTGCGCGGACCCGGGCAGCCTCCCCCACTGCGGTTATTCCTGGCGGGGTCTCCTCGGGCGGAACTACCGCTTGCCGGCGGCGAGGAGGTCTGCGGTGCCCCGGGCGTCGGCGGCGTCGACGTCGTGGAGCGAAATGCCGCGGGTCTCCTTGAGGAAGAACACGGCGACGGCGGTAATCGCGCAGGCGATCATGAGGTAGATGGCTACCGGGACGGAGGACTTGAACTGGCCCAGCAGGGCGACGGCGATGATCGGCGCCAGCGAGCCGGCCACGATCGAAGTCACCTGGTAGCCAAGGGAAACACCGGAATACCGCATGCGGGTCGGGAACATCTCGGCCATGATGGCCGGCTGGCCGGCGTACATCAGGGCGTGGAAGAGCAGGCCGATGACGACCGCGGCGAGGATGATGAAATCGTTTCCGGTGTCCATCATCGGGAAGGCGAAGAAGCCCCAGGTCGCACCAAGAACGGCGCCGGCCATGTAGACCGGCTTGCGGCCCAGGCTGTCCGAGAGCCTGCCGACTATGGGCACCACGGAGAAGTGGACCACATGCGCCACCAGCAGGAGCAGCAGGATCCGGGAGGTGTCGGCATGGACCACCGTCTTGAGGTAGGTGATGGAGAAAGTGACCACGAGGTAGTACAGGATGTTTTCCGCGAAGCGCAGGCCCATGGCGGTGAACACGCCGCGGGGGTAGCGGCGGAAGACCTCGGCAACACCGTAACCCTTGTGGCCGGCCTCAACCTCCTTGCGTGCTTCGAGGAAGATCGGGGCGTCGCTGACCTTGGTGCGGATGTAGTAACCGATCAGGACAATCACGGCCGAGAGCCAGAAGGCAACCCGCCAGCCCCAGCCGAGGAAGTCCGCGGAGGACAGCACGGAGGACAGGATGAACAGCACGGCGGTGGCGAAGAGGTTGCCGAGCGGAACGGCCGACTGCGGCCAGCTGGCCCAGAAGCCACGGGACTTGCTCGGGCTGTGCTCTGCGACGAGCAGAACGGCACCGCCCCATTCACCGCCGACGGCGAAGCCCTGGGCGAAGCGCAGGAACACCAGCAGCGCCGGGGCCCAGTAGCCGATCTGCGCGAAGGTGGGGAGGCAGCCCATCAGGAAGGTGGACACGCCCACCAGGATGATGCTGAGCTGGAGCAGCTGCTTGCGGCCGAACTTGTCGCCAAAGTGGCCGAACACGATCCCGCCGATCGGGCGGGCGACGAAGCCGACGGCATAGGTCAGGAACGCCGCGAGGATGCCGTCCAGTTCCGTGCCTGAATTGGGGAAGAACGTTTTGCCGAAGACCAGCGTGGCCGCGGATGCGTACAGGAAGAATTCGTACCATTCCACCACGGTGCCGGCCATCGAGGCCGCCACCACCTTCTTCAGGCCGGACGTCTTGACGTCTGGCTCGTCTGCGCGCGTTGCGGCGGCGTTTTCCGTGCTCATGAGAACTCCTTCGGTGTCGCCTTCGACACCCCGTGGACCATTGGGCTGAAAATTTGTGTGAGTTAGCACACACAGCGTTATTCTCAACGAGTATGGGTCCGCAGGCACTGAGCCACAACGACCATTAGTGCAGAGAGCATCTGCAAAAATGCACAGGAACGCCACGCCTAGTGGCCGAAGAAGGTCTCCCGCAGCTGGCCGCCAAGCTGCCCGATCTCGGTCAGGAAGCCGTCGTGGCCGATCGGAGCCTGAATCATGTGCAGTTCCGCACCGCCCGGCAAGGCATCTGCCAGCTCGCGGGTCTGGGCCGGGAAGTACAACCGGTCCGAGTCGACGGCCGCCACCAGGAACTCGGCGGTGGCGGGGGCAAGCGCCTCCGGCAGGCTTCCGCGCCCCCGGCACACATCGTGGCTCATGAGCGCCTCGGTAATGGCGATGTAGCTGTTGGCGTCAAAGCGCCGGACCAGCTTGCTGCCCTGGTGGTCCAGGTAGCTTTCAACCTGGTAGCGCCCGCGTCCGGCCAGCGATCCGGCTTCCAGCGGCGCCTCGGACGCCTGCGGGTTCCGGCCAAACCTGCCGTCCAGTTCGGCCGCGGAGCGGTAGGTGATGTGGGCGATGCGGCGGGCGAGGGCCAGCCCAGCTTCGGGTTCCGGGCCACCGTAGTAGTTCCCCCCGTTGAAATGGGGGTCCTGCCGGATGGCCAGGGTCTGGGCCTGCGCAAAGGCAATCTGTTCGGCGGTGCTGCTGGGGCCGACGGAAATCACGGCGCAGCGGCGGACCCGGTCCGGGTAGGTGACGGCCCATTCAAGGGCGCGGGCGCCGCCAAGCGAGCCGCCCACCACGGCGTACCAGCTCCCGATGCCCAGGGCGTCGGCCAGCCGGGCCTCGGCGGCGGTGGTGTCCCGCAGCGTGACCAGCGGAAACCGCGATCCCCACGGGCGGCCGTCCGGCGCCGGGGTGGAGGGGCCGGTGGAACCGTAACAGCCGCCCAGGATGTTGATCGAAACGACGAAGTACTTCTCCGTGTCCACGGGAGCCCCGGGTCCGGCGAGCTGCTCCCACCAGCCGGGCTCCTCGCTGGCGCCGCGGGTCACGTGGGTGTCCCCGGTCAGGGCATGTTCAATGAGGACGGCGTTGGAGGCGTCCGCGTTCAGGGTCCCCCACGTCTCGAAGCCGAGGACCACATCCGGCAGCAGGATCCCGGATTCAAGCTGCAGGTCACCGATCCTGACGTACTGGACAGTACCGTCCTGAACCGTGCCATCCGGCACAGGGGAAGCAGCGTGGACCGGAGTGCTTTCCGGGGTGCTTTCCGGCCTGCTTTCCCGGGTGCTTTCCCGGGCCGCTGCGGCGGCAACAGGGTTCGGGGATGGCTTCGTTACGGTTTCACCACTGCGGGTGACGGCAATCGTCATAATGAGGACCTATCTTCGCGCTTGCCTGCCGTCAGCTGACCGGCAGGCCAGGTCTTCACCCGGGGCACCCCGCCGCAAATGGAGGGTTGCCGGCCAGCAAGCCGGGGCTGTCACTGGCACTCATGACCTGGTACGAGTGTACGAAACGGCGTGCGGAAATGACGAAGATTGTGACTCCCGTGTGACAGCCCGGCGGTTCCCACGTCGATCCAGCCCCATGTCGATCCAGGCCCACGTCGATCCAGTCCGGCGAGTTCGCCGGAAGCCTGCCCAGTCGCCGGAAGGTTACGGCGACTGCGACGGGTTCCGGCGAACTCGGGGCCGGCGGCTACCAAAGCGCCGGGTCAGGCGCCCTTGGCAGCGCGGAATCCGGCGTCGAGGTCCGCGAGGATGTCATCGATGTGTTCCAGGCCCACCGAGAGCCGCACCAGCCCGGGATTGACCCCGGCGATCTCCTGCTGCTCGGGCGAGAGCTGGCTGTGCGTGGTGGACGCCGGGTGGATCACCAGGGAGCGGACATCGCCGATGTTCGCGACATGCGAGTGCAGTTCGAGGGCATCGACGAACCGCTTGCCGGCCTCCGCTCCCCCGGCGAGGTTGAAGGCGACGACGGCGCCGGTCCCCTTGGGCCCGTATTTGCGGCCACGCTCGTACCAGGGGCTGGACGGCAGCCCCGCGTAGGCGACCGATTCGACGTCGTCCCTGGCCTCCAGCCACTGCGCCACCTTGGTGGCGTTGGCAACGTGGCGTTCGACGCGCAGGCTCAGCGTTTCGATGCCCTGGGCGATGAGGAAGGCGTTGAAAGGGGACACGGCAGAGCCGAGGTCGCGCAGGAGCTGCACGCGGGCCTTGAGGATGTAGGAGAGGTTGGCGCCCAGTGCGCCGTCCGCACCGAGGTCCCGGGCGTAGACCAGGCCGTTGTAGGTGGGGTCGGGGGTGTTGAAGCCCGGGAACCGGGCGGGGTCCTTGCCGAAGTCGAACTTGCCGGAATCCACGATCACCCCGGCGATCGCGGCGCCGTGGCCGCCCAGGTACTTGGTGGCGGAGTGGACCACGATGTCCGCGCCCCACTCGATCGGACGGATGAGGTACGGGGTGGAGAGTGTGTTGTCGACGATCAGGGGCACGCCGGCCTCGTGGGCCACCCCGGACACGCCTTCGATGTCCAGCACGTCCTGGCGCGGGTTGGAGACCACTTCGCCAAAGAACAGCTTGGTGTTGGGCTGGACGGCGTCCCGCCAGTGGTCCAGGTTGTCCGGGTCCTCCACGAAGGTCACGGAGATGCCGAACTTCTTCAGCGTGTGGGCGAGCAGGTTGTAGGTGCCGCCGTAGAGGCTGGGGCTGGCCACCACATGGTCCCCGGCCTCGGCGATGTTGAGGATCGCGAAGGTCTCGGCGGCCTGCCCGGAGCTGAGCAGCAGGGCTGCGAGGCCGCCCTCAAGGCTGGCCACGCGCTGTTCGACGGCGTCCTGGGTGGGGTTGCCGATCCGGGTGTAGATGGGCGCGAGTTCGGCGAGTGCAAAGCGGTTCGCGGCGCTTTCGGCGCTAGGGAACACGAACGACGTCGTCTGGTAGATCGGCAGGGACCGCGCGCCGGTGGCGGAGTCGGCCTCCTGGCCGGCGTGGATCTGGCGGGTTTCAAAGGACCAGGCAGTGGACATTGACGCTCCTGAGGGTACTGGGCACAGCACCGGCCAGGGCCCTTCGGCCCGTACCGGCGCAGGCGCCGCGCTTGCCTTCCGGCGGGCGCCGGACGGCCGGGTCCTCACCCGGGGCACCCCACCGCGAGACGAGGGTTGCCGGCCAGCAAACCGGGGCTTTGCGCTGGCACTCATGACCTTGCTTCAGTGTAGGAATGGCGGCGGAGCGCTGGATAGCTTTGTGACGAAGATGAAGGCGCCGGTCCAGGAATGCCTCTCGGGATGTAACGGCAGGTAACACTGGACATCCCACGATGGTAAGGCAAGCCTAAGCTGAGAGGTCCATCACAAAGTGCCAAGATGAGGGCATGCGCATGGATCACGTCTCTTACGCCTGTGAACACGATGGCTTGGCAGCCACCACTGAACGTATTGCGTCTGCCCTCGGCGTCGAAGCCGTGAAGGGTGGAGTGCACCCCCGTTTCGGGACACGCAACATGATTATCCCGCTCGCGGGACACAAGTACCTGGAAGTCGTGGAGGTCCTGAACCACCCGGCCTCGGACAAGGCCCCGTTCGGCCAGGCTGTCCGGGCACGCTCCGAAGCGGGCGGCGGCTGGATGGGGTGGTGCGTCGAGGTTGACGATCTCGCCCCGTTCGAAGAGCGGCTCGGCCGCGCGGCCGTGAACGGCAACCGGAAGTTTCCGGACGGCCGTGAACTGGTCTGGAAGCAGATCGGCATCCTGGGGCTCATCGCCGACCCTCAGGTGCCCTACATGCTCAAGTGGGAGGGCGACCCGGGACTGCACCCGTCCAACGCCTACGCGAGCGAGGTCAAAATGTCCGCGCTGACCATTGCCGGTTCGGCAGCGCGCGTGACGGAATGGCTGGGCGAGCCGGTTGAAAAGCCGCTGGAAGACGTCGCAGTGAACTGGATCGCACCGCACGGCACGCCCGGCATCCTCTCGGTCACCTTCGAGACCGCCTCCGGAGCGGTCACGATCTAACGCTCCACCCGCCCCACGCTTCGGCCGCCATCCCCTAGGTGCCAACGATGTCACCCAGGAGATGGCGGCCGAGATTATTTAACGCCCGTCGTCCAGAACAGCCCCTCAGCCCAGGCCCACGGCCTTGCCGAACAGGCTGAACCCCACGAACGCAACGGTGTCCAGGATGGCGTGGGCGATCACGAGCGGCATCACCCGCTTGGTCCGGATGTAGAACAGCGCAAAGATGACGCCCATCACCGCGTTGCCGATGAACGGCCCGAACCCCTGGTACAGGTGGTAGCTGCCGCGGAGCAGTGCGCTGGCGATGATTGCCGCCGGCACGCTCCAGCCCAGTTTCCCGAGCCGGTCCAGCAGATACGCCACCACAATGACTTCCTCGACCACCGCGTGCCGGATCGCGGACAGGACCAGCACCGGCACGGTCCACCAGTACGCGTCCAGGGCGCTGGGGATGATCGACGTCGTGATCCCCAGCGCCCGGCCGGCGGCGTAGAGCCCGAGGGACGGAATGCCGATGAGCGCGGCGAGCCCCAGGCCCTGCAGGAGGTCCTTGCCGGGCCGGGCGAAGTCGAAGCCGATCCTTCGGAACGCCGAGGTTCCGCGCACTCCGGCCGGCCAGTGTTCGGTGAGGAAGTAGATCACCAGGGCCACCGGAACCAGGGCGAAGAAGATGTCCAGCACCTGGTAGGTGAGGTCGAAGTATTCGCGCGTGCTCTGCGAACGGTTCAGCGTGGACGTCCCCTGGGCCAGCGGCGCCGTGGTCATCTTGTCCAGCAGCTGCACCAGGGAGTAGACCGCGGACTGCCCCAGCGACAACCCCAGGACAATCAACACTTCGAACCGCAGCCGACGGCGGGAGGGAACCAACATGTTTCTATCTTGCCTGCAGTTGCCGATAGTTTGCTGGTGCCCGCGTGGTGCAGGCCGCGCGGGCACCGCCGGCATTTTGGGAGCCCTATGCTTGGGGATTATGAGTGCGCCCCGGAAAATCATCATGATCCGGCACGGCCAGTCTGCCGCCAATGCCGATACCTCGATCTACAACCGTGTTCCGGATTACCGGATTCCGTTGACGCCGCTTGGCCTGGAGCAGGCGACCGCGGCCGGCGAGGAGGTCAAGCGCCAGCTGGACGGGCGGCCGGTGTGCGTCTACGTCTCGCCGTATCTGCGCGCCTACCAGACCCTCGAGGCGCTCAATCTTGGCCCGCTCGTGGAGCGGGTGATCGAGGAACCGCGGCTGCGGGAACAGGACTGGGCCAACTTTCAGATCGCCGGCGACATTGAGGACCAGAAGGAACTCCGTAACGCCTACGGGCACTTCTTCTACCGTTTCCGCGAGGGCGAGTCCGGTTCCGATGTGTACGACAGGATTTCCTCTTTCATGGAAACCCTGCACCGGCACTGGTCCAAGCCCAACTACGCCCCGAACGCCCTGTTTGTGACCCACGGGCTGACCATGCGGCTGTTCTGCATGCGCTGGTTCCACTGGTCCGTGGAATATTTCGAGTCCTTGAACAACCCGGAGAACGCCGAGGTCCGCACCCTGCTGCGCACTGCCCGCGGGAAGTACGAGCTCGACAAGCCCTTCACGCAGTGGGAGTTGCGGCGCGTGGACGAAACAGTCCTCGACGCTCCGCCCATGATGTTCTAGCCGGCCCTGGCGGACCGCCGGCGCTACCGGAGCTTCTGCGGAACGCCGGCCCGCCACACCGCGTGGGTCAGCGGGATACCGGGCCGGTAGGCAAGGTGCGTCGCCGACGGCGCGTTGAGCAGGTGCAGGTCCGCGCGGTGCCCGACGGCGATCGAGCCCACCGCACGTTCGCCGTCGACGTCGTTCCCGGATTCCCGGCCCAGGGCCAGGGCGCCGCCGTACGTCGCGGCGCGCACGGCCTCATGGACGCTGAGCCGCATCTGCAGCACGGCGGTAGTTACGCAGAACGCCATGGAGCTCGTGTAGGACGTGCCGGGATTGCAGTTGGACGCCAAAGCGATCTGCACGCCGGCGTCGAGCAGTTCCCGGCCGGGGGCCAGGGGCTGCCGGGTGGACAGGTCGCAGGCCGGCAGGCACGTGGCCACCGTGCCGCGGGTGCCGGAGCCGCCGGTGCCCTTGCCGGAGCCGGAGCCGCCGTCGGCGTCCCACCCGGACCAGCTGGCGGCGAGGGCATCGATGTCTGCGGCCGACAGGTAATTCACGTGGTCCACGCTCGCGGCGCCGACTTCCACCGCCAGCCGGACGCCGGGGCCCTCGCCGAGCTGGTTGCCATGGACCCGCAACCCCAGCCCGGCGGCCTTGCAGGCCAGGAGGACCCGGCGTGACTGCTCCTCGTTGAAGGCGCCCTGTTCGCAAAAGACGTCGGCCCAGCGGACGTAGGGCCGGACCGCGGCGAGCATCGGCCCGCAGACCAGCTCGGTGTATTCCTCCGCGTCCGCCCCGGCGGGCACCAGATGCGCCCCAAGGTAGGTCACTTCGTCCGCGACGGTCGAGGCGATGCGGGCACTGCGGGCCTCGTTTTCGAGGTCCAGGCCGTAGCCGGTTTTGGTCTCCAGGTAGGTGGTGCCCTGGGCGACGGCCTCCGCGACGCGGCCCATGGCAAGGCGGGTGAGGTCGTAGTCGCTCGTGCTCCGGGTGGCGCCGGTGGTGACTGCGATCCCGCCCGCGCTGTAGCTCTCCCCCGCCATCCTTGCTTCGAACTCGGCCGTGCGGTCCCCCGCGAAGATCAGGTGGGTGTGAGAGTCAACCCAGCCGGGCAGGAGCGCCCGGCCGGCGGCGTCCACGGCCTCGTCGGCCGCCGGCGCCTCGGATGCGGGGCCGAGCCAGGAAATCCGCTCGCCCTCGATCACCACCGCCGCGTCGCGGAGGACGCGGTGTTCCGCGTCCTGGGTCATCAGTTCGGCGATATTGGTGATGAGGGTGCTCATGGGTCCATTCTTCAGCGCCGGATGGACCAGCGGGTCGCGGCCAGCGCTTCCGCTGTCCGGGATGCCGGACTGGCCTCGGTGGGCGGGACCGTGGCGGCGGGTCCCTGGCCGGCGCCTTTTCCGGAGAGGATCAGCCCGGCGGCCAGTTCGGCGATGCCGGAGGAGGTCTGGAAACCGTATCCGCCCTGGCCGGCGAGCCAAAAGAATCCGGTGGCTTCGGCGTCGAACCCCACCACGGGGACGCCGTCGGCCGCCTCCGTCCGCAGCCCCGTCCAGGCCTGGCGGACGCCCCTGATCCCGAGCGTGGTGATGGCGTTGAGCCGGGCGACGAGCCGTTCGATGTCGCCGGGGTATGGCCGGGCATCCTCGGGGCCGCTGGGCACGTGCTCCGCGGGCGAGATCAGGATCTGGCCGTGTTCGGGCCGGAAGTAGAAGCTGTCGTCGGCAGCGGCCACGAACGGGGCGGCTTCCGGGAGCGGATTCTCGACGTCGACGATCGCCGCGGTGCGCCGGTACGGCTGGAGCTGGACTTTTTCGACGCCGCTGAGGACGGCAAGCTCATCCGCCCAGGCCCCGGCGGCATTGACCACGACGGCGGACTGGAAGCCTTCCTGCCCGGCGCCCAGTTCCCAGCCGGTGCCCAGGCGCTGGGCCGAATGGACCCTGGCACCGGTGATGATGTCCACGCCGCCGGCCTCCGCACGGCGCCGGTGGTCCTCGAGCAGCACGGGGGCGTTGCATGCGAAGGATCCAGTGTCCAGGCCCGCGGCGCTGAACGACTCCGGAACGAGGGCCGGGCACAGCTCCAGCGCCTCGGCATGGGTGATCCGGCGCATGTGGCCGCTGGCCTCCGCCTGGACGGTGGCGTCGTCCCCGATCAGCATGAAGCTGCGCGGCGTGAGCACCGGTTCCGGGCGTTCGGCGTCCTGGGCGGTGATGAGGTCCAGCGTCCGGACGGTGAGTTCCTGGACCACGGGCGGGCCGTAGCTGGGAATCAGTTGCCGGGCCGAGCGGGCCGAGGTGTGGTAGGCCAAGGTCTGCTCGGCTTCGATCAGGGCCACGCTGCATTCCCCTGCGAGGGCGGAGGCAAGGGACAGTCCGGCGATACCGCCGCCGACAATTACGACATCGTAATGAGCTGACATGGTCCCATCCTTGCAGATGGTCCCATGTCAGGGCAGATGCTCCCCGTCAGGCCACGCCGGTTCCGGCGCTGGTGCGGCCCGCGCCGTCAGGGGTCCGCGGCAGCGGGTCCAGGTGGCTGATGCCGGCAGGGGTCACCTGCAGCACCTGTGCCGTGGCGATGTCATAGAACAGGCCTGTCAGGTGCAGCTCGCCTGACCGCAAGGCCTGCTGCAGGCTGTGGTGCCGCCCCAGCTGCTCCAACTGGATGGCGACGTTGACCATGGCCAGCTGGTCCGCCTCCCCGTACCCGGCGTTGGCCGCGTCGGCCTGCACCGGGTGGCCCGCACGGAACGCGGCCATGCTCGGCCGGGCATGGTCCAGCCAGACGTCGACCGGGGTGCGGCCGGCCCCAGCCGCAGCCTCACGCGAGTGCCCGGCCTCAGTTGGGTGCTCTGCTTCAGACATCAGGGCGGCCATCGCCCCGCAACCGGAGTGTCCGCAGATGACCACGGACTGCACGGAGAGCTCCTTGAGCGCGAATTCGAGGGCGGCCTCCACTGAGGGATCGAGGTGGGCACTGCCGGCGGCGTTACCCACGGCGTTGCCCACGTTGCGGACGGTAAAGAGGTCTCCGGGCCCGCTGCTGGTGATCAGGTTCGGCACGAGCCGGGAGTCGGCGCAGGTAAGGAACAGCGTGTCCGGGTCCTGCCCGGCGGAGAGTTCCTGCACGTGGGGCCGGAGCAGGTGCGCGTGCCGGCGGTGGTAGCTGTCCACTCCGGCCAGCACAGGGCTCAGCGGGACGGGCACGTCGGGCGTCTCCGGCGCTGGGCCCGCATGGCCACTCCGCCCGTGCCGCTGCCAGCTGCGCCAGGGGGCGAATCCGCCGCGGAGGGCCGAGCGTGAACTGCCGCGTGCCGGCGGGCGGTCCTGGGCCTCGCGAAGGGTGGCCGTGCCGCTTTCCTCGATCTCCACGGTGCCGCCGTTGCTGACGTGGCGCCGGCGCCAGGCGTCCAGGGCGTCATGGACCGGGTGGTCGAGGAAGTCCACCTCCAGCTCGACGGTCACGTGCGATCCCGACGGCACGGACGCGAGCACGTGGCTGAGGCGGGGCAGGGACAGGAAGCTGCAGGAGCCGTCGATGACTACCCTCCAGCGCTGTTCGTCCCGCGCGCCGAGCGGTTCGGCGTGGATCCCGGCGCGGACAACCCGCCACAGGACGGACGCCATGGCCAGGGCGAGCCCGGTGACCACGCCTGCCAGGAGGTTCACGAACACCACGGTCAGCAGCGTGACGGCGTAGATGGCCATGTCTCCGGTGACGCGGGCCGTGGTGAAGTCGGCCACCTTCACCAGCCGCACGCCGATGATGATCAGCAGGCCCGCCAGGACAGCCACCGGAACCAGCTCGATGACAGTTGCCAGCAGAAGAGAGAAGACCAGGACCCAGACACCGTGAAGGATGGCGGACTTGCGGGTCCGCGCCCCGGCTTCGAGGTTGGTGGCGCTGCGCACGATAACCCCGGTGACGGGCAGGCCGCCCAGCATGCCGGACGTGACGTTTGCCGCGCCCTGGCCGACGAGTTCACGGTTGAAATTTGTGCGTTCGCCGTGGTGCATCCTGTCCACGGCCACCGCGGAGAGCAGCGATTCGACGCTCGCCACCAGGGCGATCGTCACGACGCCGACGACGACGGCGCTCCAGTGTCCGCCCGGCAGCTGAGGCAAGGACAGCGCGTCCAGCAAGGACCCATCGAAAGTGATGCGGTCGACGTCGGACGCCAAAGGCAGCGACAGCGCCGTGGCGGCGACGACCGCCACCAGGGGCGCGGGGACGCGCCGGAGGGACGCCGGCATGTACTTCCAGCCCAGCAGCAGCAGGATCACGGCGGCGCCCAGGACCGCGGCCTGGGGGTCCAGCGAGGCGACGCTCGCCGGGAGGGCTTTGACGTTCTGCCAGGCTGATTCGCCGGCCTCGGCGCCGAGCAGCACGTGGGTCTGCTGCAGCACGATGATGATGCCGATTCCGGCCAGCATGGCGTGCACGGCCACCGGGGCGATGGCCAGGGCAACCCGGCCGAACTTGGCGAAGCCGAGAAGCACCTGCAGAACGCCTGCAGCCGCCGTGATGGCGCAGGTGGCGGGCCAGCCGAACTGGTCGATCAGGCCCGCCACGATGACGGTCAGGCCTGCGGCGGGGCCGCTGACCTGCAGGGGCGAGCCGCCGAGGGTGCCGGCAACGATCCCGCCGACGGCCGCCGCGATCAGCCCGGCCATGACCGGTGCGCCGGACGCCGCTGCGATGCCCAGTGACAGCGGAACCGCCACGAGGAACACCACAAGGGACGCCGGTAAATCCCAGCGGAGCCCGGAAGTCAGGGCTGTTCGGAGGGGAATCCGGCTGCCAGTGGCAGCGGCTGGACGTGGATCCGTGACGGCGGGTGCGGGCATTTCAGTCCTTGGCTCGTTGGGCGGGTCCTGATCCACGCTATTGACGCCGCCGCCGGGCCCGCAAGGATGCCTGCCGTGAGAAGAAACACGAGGTCAGAGCCGTAAGAGTGCCCGTAACAGAGTCCTTTTTGCCCGACTCCGATCCCGGTCTGGTACGGCCTCAGGGGCCGGTGTGACCCCCGAAAAAATCCCGGGCAATTTCAAGTCACATGGGAAAATTGAGCCCTTTTGTGGACCTGATCTCGAAAAGAAATTTCCCGCGGCGGCTGTTTGCCGGATACGAGCGTGGGTGGGCCCCCCGGGTCCATCAGGCATGCAGCAGGTTCCGCCGTCACCACCGTCGCTGTTGTCAGGTTCCAGGGCGCCGAAGAGTCCAGTGGCTCACGGTGTTGTCGGCAGATGGCATCTCCACCATTCCGAGTTTGGCCGCGACCTTCTTGGACGGCCCGTTGCCTGGGTCAATAGTTGCGGAGATTGACCGGAGCGGGGAGATTTTGAAGACGTGGGCGAGCATTTCCCGCCCGATTTCGGTTGCGTAGCCTTGACCCCAGAACTTCCGGTGAAGGACGTAGGTGAGTTCATCGAAGTCCCGATCCGGCGCCCTCACCACGCCGCAGTAGCCGACAAAGGCTCCCGTGGATCGTTCGAAAATGGCTGACGTGCCATATCCGCGTTGCGCGTATTTTTCCTGACTGACATCTATCCAGCGCGCGACTTCAGCCCGCTCCAGCGTTGAACCATCGCCGACAAATCGCATGACCGCGACGTCCGCGCAAAGTGCTGCGAAGTCATCCAGATCTGTCTTTTCAAACTGGCGGGCAATGAGTCTGTCCGTCTGAAACATCATGGTGAAACAGTAGTTGCTGCGCCCGCGTTAGGCTGCCGGAGAAGACGTTCCCTTAGGCCACCCGCCACCCGCAGGCTCAGGAGGATCCCGACCGTCCCGCCTGCGAATTCGTTCGTCCCACGAGGAACCAGAGCATTGGGCCGAAAACTGGCAGCGCGAACACAATCAATAGCCAGAGCGCCCGGCCGGACGGCGTGTGATTAGTGCTCCGCGCGATGCTGATCAGCGCACCAATGAAAGTTGCGGCACAGATCATGCCGGCAACAATGACCATGACCTCCCACGCAGAAGGGACGATCGGATTCACGCTCTCGGCACCAGCCAGCAACAGCAACTTTCATTCCCCCAATTTCGATTCTCGGCCCGCGTTCCCAATTGGAGTTCGCGGGTGCCGAAAACCCTACAGCTACTCCCGCCCTGACCATAGTCACGGCTGAGCAGGGAAGGCCGCCGCGCACTTGGAGAAGTCCCGAGAGGTTAGGCCGGGCCCGTGTAACTGGGTCCGGCCGCTGGGATCAGGCCACTCCGTCTGCGGCGATCGTCGCGCGGCCGCGCACGAACGCCCGCACCATTGGACATGCCCTCCCCTGGCGCGCACGACTGGACATGTCCCTCGCTGCCGCCTGCCGGCCCGGGACATGCCCCCCGTTGGTCGCGGCCAGTGGACATAGTGGCATTATGTCCACTCCTGGCCGCCGGGGCTGGGCATGTCCCGCGGGCAAGCAGCGGAGGAAGCCGGGATGAACGGGCAATGCCGGGCCGGGCCGGACCCCTGTGACTGAGCTGGGGTCCGGCCGCTGGGGTCCGCCTAGGCTGCTGCCACCGCCGCGCGGCTGCGCACGAACGCCTGGACGCAGGCCTCGACGTCGTCGGAGCTGTGCGCGGCGGAAAGCTGGACGCGGATCCGGGCTGCGCCCTTGGGGACCACCGGGTAGCTGAATGCCGTGACGAAGACGCCGTGGTGGAGCATGGCGTCGGCCACCTTGGCCGCCATGACGGCGTCGCCGAACATGACCGGGACAATTGCGTGCTCGCCGGGAAGCAGGTCGAAGCCTTCCTCGCTCATGCGGTTCCGGAAGAGCTCCGCGTTGGCGAAGAGTTTGCCGCGCAGTTCGCCGGAGTTCTCCACGAGGTCCAGGGCCTTGAGCGTGGCCGCGACGATCGCCGGGGCCAGCGAGTTGGAGAACAGGTAGGGGCGGGCCTTCTGGCGAAGCATGGCGATGACTTCGCTGCGGCCGGAGACGTAGCCGCCGGAGGCGCCGCCGAGGGCCTTGCCGAAGGTGCCGGTGTAGATGTCCACGCGGTCCGAGACTCCGGCGTGCTCCGGCGTGCCGGCACCGGTGGCGCCCATGAAGCCCACGGCGTGGGAATCGTCCACCATGACCAGGGCGTCGTACTTCTCGGCGAGGTCGCAGATTGCTTCGAGCGGGGCCAGGAAACCGTCCATCGAGAAGACGCCGTCCGTGACGATGATCTTGCGGCGGGCCGGGTTCTCCTGGGTGCTGGCCGCAATCAGCTTCGCCTCGAGGTCTGCCATGTCCTGGTTGGCGTAGCGGAAGCGCTGGGCCTTGCAGAGCCGGATCCCGTCAATGATGGAGGCGTGGTTCAGGGCGTCGGAGATGACGGCGTCTTCCGGGCCGAAAAGCGACTCGAAGACACCTCCGTTGGCGTCGAAGCAGCTGGAGAACAAAATGGTGTCCTCGGTGCCGAGGAACTTCGAGACGCGCTGCTCGAGTGCCAGATGCAGGTCCTGGGTGCCGCAGATGAAGCGGACGCTGGCCATGCCGAAGCCGCGCTCGTCCATTGCGGTCTTCGCGGCGGCGATGATGTCGGGGTGGTCCGCGAGGCCCAGGTAGTTGTTGGCGCAGAAGTTCAGCACGTCCGCGCCGGACTCGCCGATCTGCCCGGCCTTGATGCGGTTGGCCTGCGGCGAGTCGATGTGCCGCTCGGTCTTGAACAGGCCGGCGCTGCGGATCTCGTCGAGTTCGTGCTGCAGCTGGTCCTTGATGGCTGAATACATGGGTTGGCTCCTCAGCTGGTTGGATGCGGGGGCAAAATGCGGGCGGGTCGGGAAGGGGTTCTGAAAAGGGGCTGGCCTAGAAGACGGTCCAGTCGAGGACCACCTTGCCGCCGACGCCGGCGCGGGCCACTTCGAAGCCCTTTTCCCAGTCGGTGGCCGGCAGTGTGTCTGTGACGACGGCCGAGATGTTCGCGTGCAGGACCGGGTTGGAGGCGAGCATGGCGCTCATCGCGTACCAGGTCTCGAACATTTCGCGGCCGTAGATGCCCTTCATGGTCAGCATGTGCGTGACCACCTTGCCCCAGTTGATGTCGATGGACTGGCTGGGCAGTCCCAGCATCGCGATCCGGCCGCCGTGGTTCATGTTGTCGATCATCTCAGGCAGCGCGGTGGGGTGTCCCGACATTTCCATGCCGATGTCGAAGCCTTCGCGCATGCCCAGTTCACGCTGGGCGTCCTTGACCCGCATCTTCGAGACGTCGATCGCGAGGTCGACGCCGAGCTGCCGGGCCAGTTCGAGGCGGGGGGCGGAGACATCGGTGATGGCGATCTTGCGGGCGCCGGCGTGGCGGGCGACGGCGATCGCCATCAGGCCGATGGGGCCGGCGCCGGTGATCAGGACGTCCTCGCCGACCAGCGGGAAGCTCAGGGCGGTGTGGACGGCGTTGCCGAACGGGTCGAAGATGGCGCCCAGTTCCGGGGTGACGGACGGGTCCTGGTGGACCCAGACGTTGGTCTCGGGGATGACAACGTACTCGGCGAAGGCGCCGTCGCGCTGGACGCCGACGCTGACGGTGTTGATGCACATCTGCCTGCGGCCGGCGCGGCAGTTGCGGCAGATCCCGCAGACGATGTGGCCTTCGCCGGAGACGCGGTCGCCCACCTTGACGTCCAGGACGTCCTCGCCGATTTCCACGACCTCGCCGTAGAACTCGTGGCCGGCGATCAGGGGGGCGTTGATGATGCCCTGCGCCCAGGCGTCCCAGGCCTGGATGTGCAGGTCTGTGCCGCAGATGCCGGTGGTCATGACGCGGATCTTGACGCCGCCGGGGCCGGTCTCCGGCTCGGGACGGTCGACGAGTTCGAAGCCTGCGTGGGCGCCGGCCTTGTAGAGAGCCTTCATGGGTCTGCCTAACTGTGTGGAACGCACCGGAAAGGATGCGGTCGTGTGGGACAACTCACCCCATTAGACCCATCCAAAAGCATTAGCACAACCGAATTTTTCTCAATCGACGAATTAGCAATTGCTGTTGCATAGAATGGCTGGCATGGAAATCCACCAGCTGGAAATGCTGCGCGAACTCGGAGCCCTGGGAAGCGTCAAGGCCGTCGCCGAAACCCTCCTCGTGACCCCGTCGGCCGTGTCCCAGCAACTGGCCGCGCTGCAGAAGACCGTGGAGGTGCCGCTGACCCGCAAGGAGGGCCGGAACCTGGTGCTGACGGAGGCGGGACAGGTCCTGGCGGACGCCGGGGCCGCCGTCGTGAGCGCCATGGCGGATGCGAAGATGGCGATCGGCGCGTACCACGGCTCTCCGGTCGCTCCGGTGACGCTCAGCGGCTTCCACAGCGCCGGGCAGGCGCTCTTCGCGCCGCTGGCGCGGTTCCTGGACGGCCCCGGCCAGCCGCGGATCCTGCTCTCGGACGAGGACGTGGCCCAGCAGGATTTCCCGGCCCTGACGGCACGCTATGACCTGGTGCTGGCGCACCGGATGGACCACAGCCCGCGCTGGCCCGAGGAACGCGTCGCGGTGATCCCGCTGGCGCACGAGCCCCTGGATGTGGCCCTGCCCGCCGGGCACCGGCTGGCCGGTCAGCGTGCAGTGACGGCCGACGACGTCGTGGGCGAACCGTGGGTGACCAGCCGGGCAGGCTACTCCCCCGCGGACGTGCTCTCCGCCGTCGCGGCCGTTTCCAGCCGCGAGCTGAACATTGTGCACCGGATCAACGACTATTCGACCGTGGCGGCGCTCGTGGCGGCCGGCGGCGTGATCGGCCTGCTGCCGCGGCACACCGCGCGGCCCGTGCTGAATCCGGACATCGTGCTGCGGCCGCTGGAGGGCATCAGCACCCGGCGCCGGATTGACCTCCTGGCCAGGCCCGAGAACCTTAAACGCACATCGGTCATGATGGTCTGCGAAGCGCTTCAGACCATCATGACCGATTTAGTGGGTGGCTAGGACCTAGCCTTCGACGCCGAGGCGCTGCAGGATCAGTTCACGGACGCGGCCGGCGTCGGCCTGCCCGCGGGTGGCCTTCATGACGCCGCCGACGATCGCGCCGATCGCCTGGAGCTTGCCGCCGCGGATCTTGTCCGCGACGTCGGGCTGCGCGGCGAGGGCCGCGTCGATGGCTTCCAGGAGGGGGCCGTCGTCGGAGACCACGGCGAGGCCGCGCTGCTCGACGATTTCCGCCGGGGTGCCCTCGCCGGCGAGCACGCCGTCCAGGACCTCGGAGGCCATCTTGTTGTTGATCTTGCCCTCTTCGACCATCTTGTTCAGTTCCACGATCGTGGCCGGTGCGACGCCGAGCTGGCCGGGGTCGACGTCGGCGTTCTTGGCGCGTCCGACGATCTCGCCCATCCACCATTTGCGGGCCACGGTGGCGGTGGCGCCGGCGGCGATGGTTTCCTCGATCTCGTCCATGACGCCGGCGTTGACGACGTCGCGGAATTCCAGGTCGGAGTAGCCCCAGTCGGCCTGCAGGCGCTTGCGGCGGGCGGCCGGCGGCTCGGGCAGCGTGGCGCGGAGTTCCTCGACCCATTCGCGGGAAGCGGTGATCGGGACCAGGTCCGGTTCCGGGAAGTAGCGGTAGTCGTCGGCGTCGGACTTGGCCCGGCCCGACGTCGTGGTCCGCGTGTCCTCGTGCCAGTGCCGGGTTTCCTGGGTGACCGGCTCGCCGGAGTCCAGGACGGCGGCGTGCCGCTGGATCTCGTAGCGGACGGCGTGTTCGACGGCGCGCAGCGAGTTGACGTTCTTGGTCTCCGAGCGGATGCCGAAGCGTTCGCGGCCGTGCGGGCGCAGCGAGACGTTGGCGTCGCAGCGGACGTTGCCGCGTTCCATCTTCGCGTCCGAGACGCCGAGGTTCTTCACGATCTCGCGCACGGCGGCGACGTAGGCCTTGGCCAGCTCGGGGGAACGGCTGCCGGCGCCCTCGATCGGCTTGGTGACGATCTCGACCAGCGGCACGCCGGAGCGGTTGTAGTCCACCAGGGAGTAGTCCGCACCCTGGATGCGGCCGGTGGCGCCGCCCATGTGGGTCAGCTTGCCGGCGTCCTCCTCCATGTGCGCGCGTTCGATCTCGACGCGGAACACGGTGCCGTCGGAGAGCTCGACGTCAAGGTACCCGTCGTACGCGATGGGCTCGTCGTACTGGGAGGTCTGGAAGTTCTTCGGGGTGTCCGGGTAGAAGTAGTTCTTCCGGGCGAAGCGGCACTTCTCGGCGATCTTGCAGTTCAGCGCCAGGCCGATCTTGATCGAGGACTCGATCGCGGTCTTGTTCACCACAGGGAGAACGCCGGGCATGCCGAGGTCCACCTCGTTGACGTTGGTGTTCGGCTCGTCGCCGAAGACGTTCGGCGCGGAGGAGAACATCTTGGTCTTGGTGTTGAGCTCCACGTGAACCTCGAAACCCAGGACGGGATCGTACTTCTCCATCGCCTCTTCGAAGCTGAGGGTTGCGTCAGTCATTAGTGTGAACCTCCGTGGCTCGCGACGGCATCATTAAGGGAAGTTGCTGTCAGTGATGGTGCCTTGTCCAGCAGCGGGCCGCCCCACTGCGCCTCGAGCAGGGATTCCAGGACCGCGCCGACGCGGTACAGCCGGGCGTCCTGGCGGGCCGGGGCCAGCAACTGGATGCCGACCGGCAGTCCGTCCTCATCGGCCAGGCCGCCGGGCAGCGAGAGCCCCGGCACGCCTGCCATGTTGGCGGGGATGGTGGCGACGTCGTTGAGGTACATCGCCAGCGGGTCGTTGAGCTTCTCGCCGAGCTTGAAGGCCGTGGTGGGGGCCGTCGGGGAGATCAGCACGTCGGCCTTGGCGAACGCGGCCTCGAAGTCGCGCTGGATCAGGGTGCGCACCTTCTGGGCCGAGCCGTAGTAGGCGTCGTAGTAGCCGGCGCTCAGGGCGTACGTGCCCAGGATGATGCGGCGCTTGACCTCATCACCGAAGCCAGCGGCACGGGTGGCGCCCATGACGCGTTCGATCGTCAGCGGCCCCTCTTCGGGCAGGACCCGCAGGCCGTACCGGACGCCGTCGAACTTGGCCAGGTTGGAGGAGGCCTCCGAGGGCATGATCAGGTAGTAGGCGCCCAGGGCGTACTTGAAGTTGGCGCAGGAGACCTCGACGATCTCGGCGCCCGCGCCCTTGAGCAGCTCGAGGGATTCGTTGAAGCGGTTCTCGACGCCGGCCTGGTAGCCCTCGCCGTGGAGCTCTTTGATGATGCCGATCTTCATGCCCTCGACATTGCCGGTCCGGGCCGCGGCGACGAGGTCCTCCAGCGGGTCCGGGAGCGAGGTGGAGTCGCGCGGATCGTGCCCGCCGATCACCTGGTGCAGCAGGGCCGAGTCCAGCACGGTGCGGGAGACCGGGCCGATCTGGTCCAGCGAGGAGGCCATGGCGATCGCGCCGTAGCGGGAGACCCCGCCGTAGGTGGGCTTGACGCCGACCGTGCCGGTGACGGCGCCGGGCTGGCGGATGGACCCGCCCGTGTCCGTGCCCAGGGCCAGCGGGGCTTCGAAGGCCGCGACGGCGGCAGCGGAGCCACCGCCGGAACCGCCGGGGATGCGCTCCAGGTCCCACGGGTTATGGGTGGGGCCATAGGCGGAGTGCTCGGTGGACGAGCCCATCGCGAACTCGTCCAGGTTGGTCTTGCCCAGGATCGGCATCTTGGCCGCGCGCAGGCGCTCGACCACAGTGGCGTCGTAGGGGCTGTTCCAGCCTTCGAGGATCTTCGAGCCGGCCGTGGTGGGCTGGCCGATGGTGACAATGAGGTCCTTGACGGCGATCGGCACGCCCGCGAGGACGTGGAGCTCGTCGGCGGCGGCGCCGCCCGCGGCGCGGATCGCGTCCACTTCGGCGGCGACGGCGAGCGCCTCCTCCGTGTTGACGTGCAGGAAGGCGTGGACCTTGCCGTCGACGGCGGCGATGCGGTCCAGGTACGCCTGGGTGACCTCGACGGCGGTGATCTCGCGGGCGGCCAGCTTCTCGGCGAGCGCGGCGGCGGAGAGGCGGATCAGTTCGTTGTTCTCAGTCATGGTCTTAGTCCTCATCCAGGATTGCCGGGACCTTGAAACGGCCTTCGTACGCGTCGGGGGCACCGGAGAGGGATTGCTCGGCCGTAAATGTGTGGCCCACGACGTCCTCGCGGAACACGTTGGTCAGCGGAATCGGGTGAGACGTGGCCGGGACGTCGTCACCGGCAGCTTCACTGACGGACTTCACTGATTCGACGATGACGGCGAGTTCGCCGGCCATCCTGTCGAGCTCTTCGGCACTCATCTCGATGTGCGCGAGTTGCGCGAGATGCGCGACGTCGTCGCGGTTGATCGCAGCCATGGATCTCCCCTGCAAGTTCGGATTATTTTCCGTCCCAGTCTACGTGGATTGAACTGCGGTTACCGTCGGACGCCGAGATGACAGTTCGCGGCAATGTTTTGTGCAAACACTGCCGCGAACTGTCATCTCGTGGGGGGCTTAGCCGATGCCGATGGCTCCGGTGAGGACTCCTACTCCCAGCATGACCAGGGAGATGACGGCCGTGCGCCAGAGGACCTTCTTGTGGTGGTCGCCCAGGTCCACCTTGGCCAGGGAGACCAGGAGCAGGATGGCCGGGACCAGGGGGCTCTGCAGGTGGAAAGGCTGGCCGGTGATGGAGGCCCGGGCCATGTCGGCGGCGCTGACGCCGTAGTGGGCCGCCGTCTCGCTCAGGACCGGCAGGACGCCGAAGTAGAAGGCGTCGTTGCTCATGAAGAACGTCATCGGGATGCTCAGGACGCCGGTGATGACGGCCATCAGCGGGCCCATGTCGGACGGGATGATCTGGACCAGCCATTCCGACATTGCCTTGACCATGCCCGTGCCGTTGAGAACGCCGGTGAGGACCGCGGCGGCCATGACCATGCTGACGACGGCGACAATCGAGGGTGCGTGGGCGATCAGCTGGGCGCCCTGGTCCTTGACGTTGGGGAAGTTGACCAGCAGGGCGATGGCGGCGCCGACCATGAAGACGAACGGCAGCGGAATGATGTTGGCTACCAGCGTCACCATGACCGCGACCGTCAGGCCGAGGTTGAACCAGAACAGCTTGGGGCGCAGGGTCTTGCGGTTGGGGTCCAGGGCGGTGTCGGCCATGGCGGAGTCCCGGTCATCGACGAGGACGTCGGTGCGTTCCAGGACTGCAACGGAGGATCCCTCCGGGGAGAGCCCTGCCGGCGAGTTTCCTGCGGGGCCGGAGCCCTTGCGGCCGCGGCCGGTTCCGGAACCGCCGGTCGAGCGGCCGCCGGTGCCGCCGTCGAACCCTTCAGCCGAGTCCGGCACGCCCCAGATTTCCGGTGCAACGGCGCGGAGCCGGTTGCGCTCCTGCAGGCCGAGCAGCCAGGAGAAGACCAGCACCACAACAAGGCCGGCGATCAGGGACGGGATCATGGGAACGAAGACATCGTTGACATCGAGCTTCAGTGCGGTGGCGGCGCGGGCGGTGGGACCGCCCCACGGCAGGATGTTCATGGTGCCGTTGGCCAGGCCGGCCACGCAGGTCAGGACCACGGGGCTCATCTTGAGCCGCAGGTAGACCGGCAGCATCGCCGCGGTGGTGAGGATGAAGGTGGTGGAGCCGTCGCCGTCGAGGGACACTGCTGCGGCGAGGATGGCCGTGCCGAGGACCACCTTGGCGGGGTCGTTGCCGAGCTTGCGCAGGATGAACCGGACCAGGGGGTCAAAGAGTCCGACGTCGATCATCAGGCCGAAGTAGATGATCGCGAACATCAGCAGCGCTGCCGTGGAGGTCATGGACTTCATGGAATCCATGACCATGGGCCCGATGCCGAGGCCCGCGCCGGCGAAAAGCCCGAAGATTGTGGGGACGATGATGAGCGCCAATACGGGCGTCAACTTCTTCGTCATGATCAGCACCATGAATACCGCGATCATGGCGAATCCTAGTAATACCAGCACGGCCGGCTCCTTCTTCTTTGAATGACACCACTCCGGTGTGATGCGCACTACAGACGTTAGAGTGGCGCCCGTCACGGCTGGGCCTTTGGCTCAATTGATTGGCATACTGCTTATTGGACGCATTTTGCGCATTTTGCTCACGTCCCTATCGACCACCAGGCAGGAGCCCGATGAAGCGCCGCACACCTCTGCCGGCCCTGCGCTTTTCCACCCAGACACTGCTGCTGCAGCTCGGCGTCGTGGCGCTCGTGGTCCTGCTGAGCAGCGCCGTCCACGCCTGGCTGACCTACGACCGTCTGGGCCGCGAAGCGGAGAACCAGGCGCTGACTCTGGCCCGGACGGTGGCCTCGGACCCCTCGATACGGGCAGACGTCCAGTCCATCAGCGCCCTGCCCGCCGCTCCCCCGGCGGCAGAGCTGCTGGCCGGCCCGTTGATGGCTGCCGCCGAGGGCGCCCGCACCCGCACCGGGGCACTGTTCGTGGTCATCACGGACGAGACCGGCATCCGGCTGGCGCACCCGGACGCGGAACGGCTGGGCGAAAAGGTCAGCACCGACCCCTCCGAGGCCCTCGCCGGCAAGGAGGTCACCACGCGCAACACGGGCACGCTGGGTCCGTCCGCCGGGGCCAAGGTCCCGGTGTTCGCCCCGGGCTCCACGGCGGTGGTGGGCGAGGTGAGCGTGGGCTACTCCACCGAAACGATCAGCCAGAGCCTGGCCCGGGACATCCTCCCCATCGCCGTCACGGCCGCCGGGGCGCTCCTGGCCGGCGTGCTGGCATCCTTCCTGTTGCGGCGGCGGCTCCAGCGGCTCACCCTCGGGCTGGAGCCCGAGGAGATCAGCACGCTCGTCCACGACCAGGTGGCCGTGTTGCAAGGGGTCGACGACGGCGTGATCGGCGTCGCGGCCGACGACCGGGTCAGTGTCTTCAACGCCGCCGCCCAGCGGCTGCTCGGCGTTCCCGACCTCGCGGGCACCGCCTGGGCCGCGGCTCCGGTCCCGGCGCAGCTCAAGGTCCTGACCCGGGCCGACGCGGCCGAGGGCGATGCCGTGGAGCTCGTCGCCGGCGGCCGGGTCCTGGTGGCGAGCGCCCGCAAGGCCCTGCATGGCCGCGAGGACCTGGGCTGGGTGGTGATGCTGCGGGACCGGACCGAGCTGCAGCAGCTGACCCGCCAGCTCGACGCCGTCGGCACCATGTCCGCTGCCCTGCGGGCGCAGCGCCACGAGTTCGCCAACCAGCTGCACACGATTGCCGGCTTCATGAGCATCGGCCAGCCGCAGCAGGCCCAGGACTACCTCGCCAAACTGGCGGGCACCGGGCCGCTGGCGTTCCCGGTGGACCAGGCCGAGCTGCTCCAGGACCCCTATCTGCAGGCTTTCCTTGGCGCCAAGGGCGTCGAGGCGGACGAGCGCGGCGTGAGCCTTCGCCTCGGCCCGGAGTCCGTGGTCCGCGGCCACGTCACCGAACCCCAGGATGTCACCACCGTTCTGGGGAACCTGATCGACAACGCGGTGAACGCCGCCGTCGCGGGCTCGGCGGCCGAGCGCTGGGTGGAAGTGGAAGTGCTCGACGAACCGGGAAACGGCGGCGGCCCCGGCACCCTGCACATCGTCGTCGCGGATTCCGGCGACGGCCTGGGCGAGGGAATCACTGCCCCCGGGGCGGAGGGGGCGGAGGCGGTCTTCTCGGAGGGCTTCACGACCTCGGAACACCCGGCGCGGGCCGGGGCCGGGCAGGGCCTGGGGCTGGCGTTGTCCCGGCAGCTGGCACGCCGCCGTGGCGGGGACGTGCGGATCCTGGACCCGGGCTCCCCCGGCGGCCCGGGCGCCGTGTTCGTCGCCACGCTGCCGGGAACCACACTGCCGGGAACCACACTGCCGGGAGCGACGTTGCCGGGGACCTCCCAGCCGGGAGCCATACAGCCAAACGGAGAGGACAACGATGTCTGAGGATTTCAGGGTGCTCATTGTCGACGATGACTTCCACGTCGCCAAGCTGCACGCCGCCTATGTGGATTCGGTGGCCGGCTTCCTGGCGCTGCCGCCGGCCGGCTCGGCCTCCCAGGCCCTGCAGGCCATTCACAGCCTGCGCCCGGACCTGGTGCTGCTGGACGTCTACCTCCCGGACGCTTCGGGCCTGGACCTGCTGCACCAACTGGACGTGGACACCGTGATCCTCAGCGCGGCCTCGGACACGGCCTCGCTGCGGCTCGCATTCCGCCGCGGGGCACTGGGCTACCTGCTCAAGCCCTTCACGTCCGAATCCCTCTCGCAGCAGCTGCGCTCCTACGCACGCTACCGGCGGATCCTGGGCCAGCCGGGTTCCGTCAGCCAGGAGACGGTGGAACGGGCCAAGCGCGCCCTGATCCCGGGCGATGTGGTCGCCTCGGCCCGGCCCCGTTCGGCCACCGAGGCCGCGGTGCTCGAGTCCCTGGTTCCCGGCGAGCAGTATTCCGCCGCCGACGTCGCCGCCCGGGTCGGCGTGTCCCGGGCCACCGCCCAACGGTATCTGTCCGCGCTGGCGGACGACGGCGCCGTCGACATCCAGCTGCGGTACGGCACCACGGGCCGGCCCGAGCACCGCTACGGGATCCCCGCCGCAACCGGCCACTAGCCCGCACAGCACAAGCAACTAACTGGCGTCAGGTTCCTTCTGCGCGTCCGCCTGCTCTGCCTGGACGGCCCGGAAGATGTTGCCGTGGATCATCTCCGCCCCGAGGCGCTCGATCACGCCGTCGCGCTCCAGCACCGCCCGGACGGCCGGCTTCAGCCGGGTCAGGCGCAGGTTGACGTCCGACTCCCGGGCCAGGTTCACGATGTCCGCCATCTTCGCTGCCCCTTGGGAGTCGACGAAGTTGATTCCGCCGCAGTCGAGCACAATCCCGGTGAGTCCGGGCGTGGACTGGATGACCTCGCGCAGGCGGTCCTCGAGGGCGTCGGCGGTGGCGAAGAACAGGCCGCCGTCGAACCGGATGACGGCTATGCCGGGAACGGTCTCGTCGCCGGGATGATCAGCGGCTTCGCGGAAGACCTGGGTGCCGGGCTCCCGGCCGAGGGAGGGCATCTCGGGGTGGGTGGCCACCCGGACGAGCCAGATGAGCGAAAGTCCGATCCCGATGACGACGCCGGCGAGCACGCCGAAGATGAGGGTGCCGATGATCGCCGCGACCGCAATCCAGAAGTCGAACTTCTGCACCCGGGCAAGCCGGCGCATTTCCGGCAGGTTCATCATGCCCATGACCACGGCCTCGATGATCAGCGCCGCGAGTACCGGTTTGGGCAGGATCGAGAACAGGGGCGCCAGGAAGAGCAGCGTGAGCAGCACGGTGACCCCCGAGGTGAGGGAGGCAAGCCCGGTCTTCGCTCCGGAGTGGTCGTTCAGCGAGCTCGCGGACAGGCTGGTGGAGACGGGCATCCCGTTGAAGAGTCCCGCGGTGATGTTGGCCAGCGACTGGGCAATGGATTCCTGGTTGATGTCGATCTGGTAGCGGTGTTTGGCGGCGAACGCCCGGGCATCCCCGGCGGTCTGGGAAAAGCCGATCAGGACCAGCGCCACGGCCGCGACAGCCACTGTTCCCACGTGGTCCCACATCAGCTGGCCGTTCGGGACCTGCAGCGAAGGCAGCCCGCTGGGGACGTCGCCTACGAGGGCCACGCCCTTGGCCCCGAGATCGAACAGCGCCGCGGCCAGCAGTCCGCCCACCACCAGGACCAGGGCACCGGGAACCCTGGGCGCGATGGCCTTCAGACCGAAGACGACTACCAGCGCGATCACGCCAACCACCACGGTCGTTTGCTGCGCCTCGCCCAGGGTCCCCAGCCAGGACCACAGTTCCTGGATCGGGTTCGAGCCGGTGACCTCGGTGCCGGTGAGCTTGGGAAGCTCACCGATCACGACGTCGATCGCCGCGCCGAAGAGGAACCCGGTGACCACGGCCCTGGAGAGGAACTGCGCAATCCAGCCCATCTTCAGGACGGCCAGAAGCAGGAACAGGATCCCGGAGGCAAGGGTGATTCCCGCAACGAACGAGGCAACATCCTGCTCGTTGGTGATGCCTGCCGCGAGCACGGCACTCGCGGCCACCGCCGCCAGGCCGGAGCTCGGCCCCATGGAGATCTGCCGGCACGTGCCGAAGATCGCATACACGATGGCGCCGGCGGCCGCGGCATACAGGCCGTTCTGCAGCGGTACGCCGGCGATTCCGGCGTACCCCAGGTTCTTCGGAACGATCAGGGCCGCCACCGTGACTCCGGCGATCAGGTCGCCGCGCAGCCACGTGCGGTCATACGAGCGGAACTGGCCAATGATCGGGACCCCGGCCGGACCTCTCCCCTGCGCCCTCTTCATGGGCCAGTCTTACTCCAAGTCCGGAGGTTCCACCAGAGTCCGGCGCCGGCGCCCGGCACAAGCAACCGGTTTCTAGCTGGCGCTCTTCTGGGCGACGAGTTCGATCTCGACGAGCATCTTGGGGTCCAGGAACGGCAGCACGTGAACCAGGGAGAGAGTCGGGCGGATGTCCCCGAAAACCTCACCGTGGGCGCGGCCGGCCTCTTCCCACTTGCTGATGTCCGTCAGGTACAGCTTGGACTGCACCACGTCTTCGAAGCCGAAGCCGGCGTCGGCCAGGACGGCGCCGAGCTTCTGCAGGATGTAGCTGGTCTGGGTATAAAAGTCGTCGCCGACAATTCCGTCGTCGCCGCTGGCGGCCGTCGCGGAAATGTACAGGGTGTTGTCCACCTGGACAGCCCGGGAATAGCCGAGTGTCTGTTCCCAGGTGGAGCCGGTGCCGAAGGTTTTGCGCATGGTGTGCCTTTCGCAGTTACCGCAAGGATCGGCACAACTGTAGGTCGCAAGGCACTCGGGCCGCCAAACCCGGCGGCATTGTGTCGCGCGGGGCGGGGTGGGACGCGCGGGGGGGCACGGGGTGGGCGGGCAGGCTGGCAGATTGGCGCCGCTGCCGGGGCCTACAGCTCCTGGCGGTAGACGAGCAGCTTGATGTCCGTGCCGGGGACCAGCCAGTCGCGGTCCGGTGCCCGGAGGAAGCCGGTTTTCCGGTAGAGGCCGTGGGCGCTTTCCCAGCTCTGGCCCGTGGTGAGGGCCACGGCGCCAATGCCCGGCAGCGACCTGGCGTGCTCGATGATGGCCTCGACCATGGTCTTGCCGGCGCCGCTGCGCTGGACCGCCGGGTCCACCACGAGCATGCGGAACTCCAGTTCGTCGCTGAGGGCGATGTCCGCGTACGGCTCGCCCGCGACCGCCAGCGTGACCGAGCCGAGGATCCGGCCGTCGCGCTCCGCGACCCACACCGTCGCGTCAGCTGCGCGCTGCCCGACGTTCTGGATCTGGCGCATGTACGGGTGGTCCGCGCTCTCGAAGTAGCCCGCCGCCAGGTAGGCGTCCCGGGTGATGCGCGCTATGGCGTCGAAGTCGGCCGGAACGGCGGGGCGAATGAGGATCTGCGAAGGCACCTGTCAATGGTACGGGCGTCCGAGGCCGATCACCCCCGGAACCACCGTTTCCGTGACTGAACTATCACTACAGCGCTCAGCGACTACCTCGCTCAGGCACCGCCCCCGGGCACTGCGCCGCTTAGAGCGGGAACTTGCCGGAGAGTTCCAGCGATCCGGCGCACGTCCAGGCGGCCAGGCGCTCGTCGTCGGAAGGTCCGCCGGCCAGGGGGCTGGTGAGCCGGGGCCGCCGCACCCAGCAGCCTGCCTCCTCGGCGACCAGGGCCCCGGCGGCGAAGTCGTGTTCGTTGAGCCCGCGCTCGCCATAGGCATCGTGGGTGCCGTCCGCGACGAGGCACAGGTCCAGCGCCGCCGACCCGAGCCGGCGCATGTCGGCGAAGCCGTCCATCAGGCTGCCCAGGGCGGTGGCCTGTTCCGCCCGCACGTCGGGGTCGTAGCTGAAGCCCGTGGCCAGGATCTGGCCGGTCCGGCCGGGGACCGGGCCCAACAGGGCGGTCAGCCGGCCCTGCTCCTGGAGCCAGGCCCCCGCGCCGCGGGACGCGTAGTAGGTGCGTCCCAGCGCCGGTGCGCTGACCACGCCGGCCAGCCAGACGCCGTCGGCGTCCGCCACAGCCACGGAGGTGGCGTAGTAAACGATGTTGCGGATGAAATTGGTGGTGCCGTCGAGCGGGTCGATGGACCAGCGATATCCGCTGGGCTCGGCAGGCAGGACGGTGCCGCCCTCCTCCCCCGTGATGATGTCCCGCGGCCGGGCTGCGGTGATGACGTCGCGGACGGCGGCCTCGGCGGCAAGGTCAAAGGCCGTCACCCAGTCACCGGAGTCACCCTTGTTGCTGACGTCCAGGGCGGCGGTCTCCCGGGTGGCCAGGACCGCGGCCCCCGCCGCCGCAGCCGCCTTGGCCAGCTCCAGCAACTCCGCGGTGCCGGGGTCCGCAGCGGAGGTGCCAGCGGGATGTGAGCTCATTCGGCCGCTGCCGCAGCTTCGACCCCGAGGGACTCGCCGCCGTCGTCGTCCACATCAGCCACGCTGCCCGCGCCGGTATCCGCGGGGCTGTCCGCGCCGGCCGGCCCGTCCGCCAGCAGCGCCCGGAAACCGTCCTCATCCAGGACCGGGACGCCGAGCTGCTCGGCCTTGTCCAGTTTGGTGCCGGCGTTCTCGCCCGCCACCACGTAGCTGGTGTTCTTCGAGACCGAACCGGCCGCCTTGCCGCCGCGGATCAGGATGGCTTCCTTGGCCTCGTCGCGGCTGAAGCCCTCAAGGCTTCCGGTCACCACGATGGTCAGCCCTTCCAGGGTCCGTGGCGTGGATTCGTCGCGTTCATCCGCCATCCGGACGCCGGCGGCCGCCCAGCGGTCCACGATCTCGCGGTGCCAGTCCTCGGCGAACCATTCCGTCAGCGCTTGGGCGATGACTGGGCCGACGCCGTCGACGTGGGCGAGCTCCTCTTCGGAGGCACTCCGAATGGCGTCCATGCTGCCGAACGCGGTGGCGAGCGCGCGGGAGGCCCGCGGGCCGACGTGCCGGATGGACAAGGCCACCAGGATCCGCCACAGCGGCTGGGCCTTGGCTTTCTCCAGTTCGCGGAAGAGCTTGTCCGTGGTGGCGGTGGGCTTGGACGGGGTCTTGGTGGTGGCCTTGGTGAAGAAGTAGGGCACCAGCTCCACTTCGCCGGTGGCCACGCCCTTGGAGCGCTTCTCGCGGCGGACGCGGACGTCGGCCAGCTGCTCCGGGGTGAGGTCGAACAGTGTCGCCTCCGTGGTCAGCGGCGGGTCCGAGGGCTCGGCGGGCTGGGTCAGGGCGATGGCGGCTTCCCAGCCGAGGGCCTCGATGTCGAAGGCGCCGCGGCCGGCGAGGTGGAAGACGCGTTCGCGCAGCTGCGCCGGGCAGGACCGGGAGTTGGGGCAGCGGATGTCCACGTCCCCTTCCTTCCCGGGCGCCAGGGGTGTGCCGCAGGAGGGGCACTCGGTGGGCATGATGAAGTCGCGGACGGGCGGGTCCTGGGCGTCCCGGAGCGCCAGGACCGGGCCGACGATTTCCGGAATGACGTCGCCGGCTTTGCGCAGCACCACGATGTCGCCGATTTTCACGCCTTTGGCAATGACCACTTCCTGGTTGTGCAGGGTGGCCATTTCCACGGTGGAGCCGGCGACCTTGACCGGTTCCATCACACCGTACGGGGTGACGCGGCCGGTGCGGCCGACGTTGACGGCGATGTCCAGCAGCTTGGTGTGGACCTCTTCCGGCGGGTACTTGTAGGCCACGGCCCAGCGCGGCACCCGGGTGGTGTAGCCCAGGGCCCGCTGTGTGGCGAAGTGGTCCACCTTGATCACGATGCCGTCGATCTCGTGGGTGAGGCTGTGCCGCTTGTCCCCGTAACGTTTGATGAAGGCCAGCACGTCCGCCAGCCCGGGCAGGACCTCGAAGTACGGGCTGGTGGGCAGTCCCCACTCGGCGAGCTTGCGGTAGGTCTCGGACTGGCTGGCGGTTTCGAGTCCCTCGCGGGCGCCGATGCCGTGGACGTACATCCGCAGCGGCCGCTTGGCGGTTTCCGCTGGGTCCTTCTGCCGCAGTGATCCTGCGGCGGCATTGCGCGGGTTGGCCAGCGGCGCCTTGCCGGCCGCGATCAGGGCTTCATTGAATTCCGCGAAGGCCTGGGACGGTATGAAGACTTCGCCGCGGACTTCCATCTCGGCCGGGAAGCCGGTGCCGCTGAGCTGCTGCGGGATTTCCTTGATGGTCAGGACGTTGTGGGTGATGTCCTCGCCGGTGGTGCCGTCCCCGCGGGTGGCGGCCCGGACCAGCGCGCCGTCGCGGTAGAGCAGGTTGACGGCCAGGCCGTCGATCTTCAGTTCGGTGAGCCACGAGGCCGGGCTGCCGCCATTGCCCCCGTTGCCGAGTTTGGCGATGCCTGCCTCGGCCTTCACCATCCAGGCCTCAAGCTCCTCGAGCGAGAACACATCCTCCAGGCTGTACATGCGCTGCAGGTGCTGGACGGAGGTAAACGCGGCCGAGACCTCGCCGCCGACTTCCTGGGTGGGCGAGTCGTTGGCCACCAGTTCCGGGTGTAGGGCCTCGAGGGTTTCCAGCCGCCGGTAGAGCTCGTCGAACTCGGCGTCGGAGATGATCGGCGCATCTTCCTGGTAGTACGCAAAGCGGTGCTTGCGGACCTGTTCGACGAGGTCCTCGTACTCCTCGCGGATGTCCCCGGAGGGCGTTTGTGTGTCTTCTGCTGCGGTGTTCCCTGTGCTCACAGACCTATCCTGCCCTAGATCACGGCACTTGTCCGGTCCAGTGGCGGTCCTGTCAGGACTGCTCATCTCCGGCTGCAAACGTAGCGTCAACCACGATCGCTGTGATGTTGTCCCGTCCGCCGCTGCGCAACGCCGCCTGGATCAGTTCGTCGACGGCCGCCTGGGGGTCCGCCTCAGACTTCAAGATGCCGCCAATCTGCTCATCGCTCAGCTCTCCGTTGAGGCCATCGGAGCAGACCAGCATCCTGTCGCCTTCTTCAAGGGGAAGCAGCCAGTAGTCGGCTTCGGAGTCGTCGCCGGTACCCAGGGCGCGTGTCACAACGTGCCTGCGCGGATAGACGGCGGCCTCGGCCTCGGTGATCTGCCCGGCGTCGAAAAGTTCCTGCACCTCGGAATGGTCCACACTGACCTGCGTGAGCCTGCCGTGGCTGTACCGGTAGGTGCGTGAATCGCCGATGTTAAGCACGAGCCAGTGTGGGCCGTCCGGCTGTTCGACTACCACGACGCCGGTCAGGGTGGTTCCTGCGCGGGACCCGGTGGCGTGACGGATGCCGGCGTCGGCCATGAGCACATACTCCTGGAGAATGGCGGCCGTTGCGTTCCGGACCCCTGACTTCACCTGGGGCAACTCCGCCAGGGTGCGCACGCAAATGCCGCTCGCGACTTCGCCGGCCTCATGGCCGCCCATGCCGTCCGCCACTGCAAAGACGGGATCGGTGGCGATGAAGGAGTCCTCGTTCATCTCGCGGCGCAGCCCCCGGTCGGTGCCGTACCCGCAGCGCAGGCGCGGTCCCCGCCCGTCCGACGGCGGGAAGGTGGAGTCTGGCGTTGGGTTCATCGTGGTCCTCAAGAAAGTGTGCGCGTGGGTCGACGGCGGTCACAAACCCGGGCCGAGCGCAACTGCCGGTCCGACTATTGCATACGGCCGTACAACTGAGAAGCCCGCCACGCGCTGCAGCCGGCTGATCCGGCTCAGTCCAGGATGAGGCCCCGGCCCTCGCCGGGCTGCAGCAGCACCGGGTGGATTTCGCCGAACCCGCGGACGTCCTCGGCTGTGCGGGGCACCAGGATAAAGCGTTCGTCCTGTTCCAGCGCGGCCGCTGTCATCGAATCCACCAGCACGGTGCCGGGGTCCGCGAGGGCGGTCAGGCGTGCGGCGAGGTTGACTGTGGGTCCGTAGATGTCGCCCAGGCGGGAGAGGATGCGGCCCCAGACCATGGCCACGCGGGCCTGCGGCAGGATCTCGTCCTCGGTGAAGGCTCGGGAGAGGGCCAGGGAGATCTCGGCGCCGGCCGCGGGGGTTTCGGCGATGTAGAGGACTTCGTCGCCGACGGTCTTGACCAGCCGGCCGCCGCCGACAGAGATGATTTCGGCGCACTTGTTTTCGAAGCGCTGCACCAGCTGGGCGAGGGTTTTCTCGTTCATCCGGCGAGACAGGCTCGTGTAGGACACGAGGTCGGCGAAGCCGACCGCCCGGGCCAGCGGCAGCGGGGAATCGTCCTCGTCGCCTTCGCGGCCCTCTTCGCTGGACTGCAGCCCGGCCTCGGCCCGGACGGCGAGGCGCTGCACACCGGCGTTGAGCTGCCGGCGCCAGGAATAGACGAGCATTTCCTCGAGGGCGTCGATCAGGTTGGGCAGTTCGCTGACGAGCCGCTTCCGCGCGACGGCGTCCGGCACGCCCTGCTCCTGGACCATGTCCTCCACCAGGGCCTCGATCTGCCACACGACCATCCGGTCGGTCATCTGGCCGATGGCCCGGGTGATCGAGATGGCGGCTTCCTCGGTGAGCTTGCCGTCACGCACCAGGTCCACGATGGTGGACAGGGCGGACTGGTCGCGCTCGGTGAAGGCGACATCCTCATCCCCGAGGTTGGGAAAGCCCAGGGCACGCCAAAGTTTCCGGGCCGAAAGCAGGGACAGGCCGGCACCGGCGGCGACTTCCCGGCGCCGGAGCTTGCGTTCGCCGCCCAGCAGCCGGGCTTCCAGGGCCTTGGCGGCGAGCCGGTCGGCGGACATGGTTCCGGTGGGCGGGGCTACAGGTTCGGGGTCGGGCACAGGTTCGAAGTCCTCATCGGCGACGACGGGCCCGCCGTCGGCCGGTTCGTGTCCGGCAGGGGCAGGATTGTGTTGGGCGGGTTCGATGGGCTCTCCGGCATCGGCGTCGAAGGAAGTTCCCGTATCCAAGGAAGTTCCAGTGTCGAAGGTGGTCGCGGCGTCGCTGTCGGCCGCAGCCGGGTCGGCAGCGTGCTCGGGCTCCCGGGGCAAATCCGGGGCGGCGAGGTCGATGTCCTGGTGGACGTTCTCAGCGTTCATCTCTTCCACCTTCTCTCGTCTCCCACGGCGGGGCTTCGTCCGGGTTGTAGTTCATGCCATCGGCCCCGGACATCCCGCCCTTGGCGAGCTCGCTGATGGCGTCGAGCATAAAATTTCGGAATGTCGCGGCCTCCGGGACATCCGGAACCACCATTCCATCGGGGTACCCGGTCTCCAAGGATATATTCCCGGAGCGCAATAGGCGCTGCAACAACGATTGCTCAATGGCCACATTGCGGACGCTCGCGAGGGGAACCTGTTCATCGCGCCGCCGTAACATGCCGTAGCGGGTAACTAATCGCTGGCTGGTCAGGATGTAGCGCGTGGCGTGCCAGGCAACGACCCGCGGGAGGCAATAGCCCAGCAGCACCCACGCCGCCAGGCCCAGGCAAATAGCCACCAGCCACGGCGTCCAATCCTTGGGGATGAAGGGCACCAGCCTCGCAGGGCCGCCCTTGACCACCCAGGCACAGGCGTACGCGGCCAGCGCCGGAACAACAACAAAAAACAGCGCCGGGACAATGAGCATCCTGGGCTGGGGCCGGGTCACAACAATCACTTGCTCTCCCGGCACGAGCACTTTACGCATAGCCGCTTTCTGCCCCGCTGCGGCCTTCGCCCTGCCCGCCGGTCCCGGCCGGGTTCCACGGCCTGAGGTGCACGACGTCGCCTGCGGTCACCACGTGTTCGTGGCCCGCCGCGTCAGTCACCAGGAGCGAACCATATTCGTCCAGGCGCGTGGCGTGGCCAATGATCTCGTGGTCGCCGGGGAGCTGGGCCCGGACCTGCTTGCCGAGGGTCGTCAGCAAGTGTTCCAGCCGCTTGTGCAGCGAGGGGCCGCCGGCCATGCCGGCGGCCGGGTCGCCGTCGGCGTTGCAGAAACTCCGGTAGAGGGCGGCGAAGCGGGACAGGTAGCTCTTCAGGAGTTCCGTCCGGTCCACGGTGTCCGGGTTCTCCAGCAGCACGGACGTGGCGGTGGGCACCGGCAGTTCGGGTTCGGTGAGCGTGACGTTCAGGCCGGTGCCCAGGATGACCGGAGGCGTGCCGGCGCCGCCGAGCGGGCCGAGCTGGGCCAGGATGCCGGCGATCTTCCGGCCCCGCACCAGGACATCGTTGGGCCATTTGAGTTCCGCCGGAAGCCCTGCCGTCTCCGCGAGCGCCTCACGCAGGGCGAGAGCGGCCAGGAGGGAGAGCCAGGAGTAGCTGTGGGTCGGCAGCGGTCGGCCGGCAGCGTTGACCGGGCGGAGCACGAGCGAGACGGAGACGGAACTGCGGGCCGGGGCTTCCCACCGGCGGTCGAGCCGGCCGCGCGCGGCGCTCTGGTATTCAGCGGTCAGCACCGACAGGTCCGGCCACGCACCCGGGTCCTCGGTCACGCCGCGCAGGAGATCTGCATTCGTGGAACCGGTGGATTCGACCACCGTCAGGTGCGGAATTCCGTTGGCTGACAGGAACGCCTCATCGCTAAGTGCGCTGAGGTCCAGGGGCGGACGGTCCGGGGTTTCCTGCACGGCTTCCATGTTTGAATCCTACCGAGGAAAGCCCGGCCCGGCTCGCGCACCTGCCGGGTCAATGACTCCGCGGAAACTCCCCACCTTTGGCCGCCATGCCCGGCGTGTCGGCCGGACATGCCGGGATTTTTCGGCGTCCGGTCCTCAAACATGGGGAAATTCCGCCGGGCACGCCGCCGAAAACACTCAGCATGTTCAGAGGAAGATGTCCGGGACCAGCTGGTCCTCCGGCGCACCGAGGCTGTACGGGCTGAAATCCGTCACCCCGGCCCCGGCGAGGACCTGTTCATCGGTGTAGAAGTTGCCGCTCCGGCTGCCGCCGGCCGGGACCGCGTTGGCACCGGTCAGCACGGCGTGGGCGGCGTCGGCCATGATCTCGGGGCTGCGGGCACCCTGGACGATCTTCTCGCCGCCGGGCATGTTGCGGATCGCCGCGGTGTCGATCAAGGTGCAGGGCCAGAGCGAGTTCACGCTCACGCCGTCGGCCTTGAGTTCCTCGGCCAGCCCCAGCGTGGTCAGGCTCATGCCGTACTTGGCCATGGTGTAGGCCAGGTGCAGCCCGGCCCACTTGGGGTCCAGGTTCAGGGGCGGGGAGAGCGTCAGGATGTGGCCGGCCCCGGATGCCCGCAGCGCAGGCAGCGCCATCTTCGAGAGCAGGAAGGTGCCGCGGACGTTGATGTCCTGCATGAGGTCGTAGCGCTTCATGTCCACGTCATCGGTGCTGGAGAGGTCGATCGCCGACGCATTGTTGATCACGACGTCGATCCCGCCAAAGCGGTCCACGGCGGCGCCGACAGCGCCGGCGACGTCGGCGTCGTTCCGGACGTCGCCAACCAGCGGCAACGCCTGGCCGCCGGCGGCCTCGATCTGTTCGGCGGCGGTGTACACGGTGCCTTCGAGCCGGGCGTGGGGCTGGCCGGTCTTGGCCATGAGGACGATGTTGGCGCCGTCCCGGGCTGCGCGGAGCGCGATGGCGAGGCCGATGCCGCGGCTTCCCCCGGAGATGAGGACAGTGCGGCCCTGGAGGGAAGCGGCGGCCTGGTACGGCACCGGCTGCTGGGATTGCGGGGCGGCGCCCGAAGCATCATTGCTTGAAGTCATGAGCACACTCTAGCGGACTTATGTTACTGGCGGGTAACAAAGCGGTGCGGGAGCTTGATTGCGGGAAAATTGTAGGTTCCCTACAGCGGCACCCGCCAATACCGTCACTAGACTTGCCAGCAGAGCCCTGCTTTTGTGGATTCCAACCAAAGGACCCCGCAGGACGGGCACCGAATAAGCTAGCGACAGAGCCGGAGACACTTGATGAGCCACGATCTGACCACGACTGCGGGAAAGATTGCAGATTTCCGCGACCGCCAGGCCCGTGCCGAGCAGCCTTCCGGCCCGGAAGCGATCGAGAAGCAGCACGCGCGCGGCAAGAACACCGCCCGCGAGCGCATCGACCTGCTGCTGGACGCCGATTCCTTCGTCGAATTCGATGCGCTGGCCGTGCACCGCTCCACCGCCTTCGGCATGGAGAAGAAGAAGCCGCTCGGCGACGGGCTCGTGTCCGGCTACGGCACGGTGGACGGCCGACCCGTCGCCGTCTACAGCCAGGATTTCTCTGTCTATGGCGGCTCGTTGAGCCAGGTGAACGGCGAGAAGATCGTCAAGGTCCAGGAGTTCGCGCTGCGCAACGGCTGCCCCGTGGTGGGCATCCTCGACGGCGGCGGCGCCCGCATCCAGGAAGGCGTTGCCTCGCTGGCAATGTTCGCGGACATCTTCCGCAACAACGTCCACGCCTCCGGCGTCGTCCCGCAGATCTCCCTCATCATGGGCCCCTCCGCCGGCGGCGCGGCCTACTCCCCCGCCCTGACCGACTACGTAGTCATGGTGGACAAGACCTCCCACATGTTCATCACCGGCCCGGATGTCATCAAGACCGTCACCGGCGAAGACGTGGACATGGAAACCCTCGGCGGCGCCCGCCAGCACAACGCCAACACCGGCACCTCGACGTACCTGGCCTCCGACGAGGCCGACGCAGTCGAGTTCGTCCGCGAACTGCTGGACTTCCTGCCCTCCAACAACCTCGCCGAGGCTCCGGTGCTCGAGCACCAGCAGGAGCTGGAGATCGACGACGACGACCTCACCCTCGACACACTGATCCCGGACTCGGCCAACCAGCCCTACGACATGCGCAAGGTCATCGAGCAGATCGTCGACGACGCGCACTTCCTGGAGATGCAGTCCCTCTACGCCCCGAACGTGATCATCGGCTACGGCCGGGTGGAGGGCCACACGGTGGGCATCGTGGCCAACCAGCCCATGCAGTTCGCCGGCACCCTGGACATCGCCGCGTCGGAGAAGGCCGCCCGCTTTGTCCGGCACTGCGACGCCTTCAACATCCCGATCATCACCCTCGTGGACGTGCCCGGCTTCCTTCCCGGCAAGGACCAGGAGTTCCAGGGCATCATCCGGCGCGGCGCGAAGCTGCTCTACGCCTACGCCGAGGCCACCGTGCCCAAGCTGACCGTGATCACCCGCAAGGCCTACGGCGGGGCCTACATCGTGATGGGCTCCAAGAAGCTCGGCGCGGACCTCAACCTCGCCTGGCCCACCGCCCAGATCGGCGTCATGGGCGCCCAGGGAGCCGTGAACATCCTGTACCGCCGCGAACTCGCCGCGGTGGCCGAGGACGGCGGCGACGTCGAGGCCAAGCGCGCCGAGGTGATCCGCCAGTACGAGGAAGAGCTGCTCAACCCCTACCAGGCCGCCCAGCTGGGCTACGTGGACGCCGTGGTGGCACCGTCCGAGACCCGGGTGCAGATCATCAAGGGCCTGCGCGCGCTCCGGGACAAGCGCGCCGCGCTGCCCGCCAAGAAGCACGGGAACATCCCGCTGTGATCCCCACAGACTCCCAACCTTCGCAGGTCCCCACCGTGAGCCCATTCGAAGCGGCCACCGGGCCGGAGACCGCACCCGCAGTCCTGTTCTCCGTCGCCAAGGGGCAGCCGACGCCGGAAGAGCTGGCGGCCCTGACCGCCGTCGTGCTTTCCCTGGGGCAAGCCGAGCAGGCAGCACCGGAAACCCCTGGAGTCCGGCACTGGGTGCGCCGCCAGCAGCTGCGGCTGGCGCCCCGGCCGGGACCGGAAGCCTGGCGCCGCAGCCTGGGCTGATCGTCCCCGGGCTGGGCAGGGGCAGGGGCAGGGGCAGGGGCAGAAAAAGTTCAGTGACTCTTTCATAACTGACTTGCCCGGGCTAGTCTCGTCGGGTGACTACCGAAACGATTGCCTCAGACAACACTGCCCCTGTGCGCCAGCAGACCGCCATCGACGCCGTCGCCGACGCCTACACGGACACTCTGATCCGGTTGAATCCGAGCTTCGCCACCGAGCTTGGCCTGCCCGGGCACGAGACCGAGTACCAGGACTTCTCCCCCGCCGGCCATGAGGAATTCGCGGCCGCTGCCCGCGAAGCACTCGCGGCACTGGACGGGTTGGAACCGGTCGACGACGTCGACGCTGTCACGCTCGACGCCATGCGTGAGCGGCTGGGCCTGCAGCTGGAAATCCACGAATCGGGCTGGGACACGGCCGACCTGAACAACATCGCCTCACCGTCCCAGGACATCCGCGCCATTTTCGACCTCATGCCGACGGACACCGCCGCGCAGTGGGACCACATCGCGGGCCGGGCACACAATGTCCCTGCCGCGATCGACGGCTACATCGAGTCGCTGCGCTCGGCATTGCAGGACGGCAAGGTTTCTGCGGCCCGCCAGGTGTCGATCGTGATCGAGCAGGCCACCAAGCACGCCGCGGAGGACGGCTTCTTCGCGAAGCTTGCCGCCGGCGCCAAGACCGCGGAAGGCCCGCTGCCCGCCGACGTGCAGTCAAAGCTCGACGCCGGCGCTGCCGCCGCGCGCGTGGCCTACTCCCGGCTGGCCGGCTTCCTGGAGTCCGAGCTGCTTCCGGTCGCCCCGGCCAAGGATGCCGTGGGCCGCGAACGCTACGCGCTGGCCTCCCGGGACTTCCTCGGCGCCACAGTGGACCTGGAGGAAACCTACGCCTGGGGCGTGCAGGAGCTTGACCGCCTGATCGCCGAGCAGGAGCGCGTCGCCGGGGAGATCCGGCCCGGCGCCACGATCGAGGAAGCCAAGGAGATCCTGGACAACGATCCCGCGCGGCAGCTCAAGGGCACCGACGCCCTCCAGGCCTGGATGCAGGAGCTCTCCGATAAGGCCGTGGCCGACCTCGCGGGCGTGCACTTCGAGATCCCGGACGTCATGAAAACACTGGAATGCCGGATCGCCCCCACCGATGAGGGCGGCATCTACTACACGGGCCCCTCGGACGACTTCAGCCGCCCGGGCCGGATGTGGTGGTCCGTGCCGGCCGGCGAGGACACCTTCACCACCTGGGCCGAAACCACCACCGTCTACCACGAGGGCGTTCCCGGCCACCACCTGCAGGTCGCCACCGCCACCTACCGTCGCGAGCTGCTGAACAAGTGGCGCCGGAACGTCTGCTGGACCTCGGGCCACGGCGAGGGCTGGGCGCTCTATGCGGAGCGGCTCATGCAGGAACTTGGCTACCTCACCGATCCCGGCGACCACATGGGCATGCTGGATGCCCAGCGGATGCGTGCGGCCCGCGTGGTGTTCGACATCGGCGTGCACCTGGAGCTGGAGGTCCCCGAACGCTGGGGCTCCGGGACGTGGACCCCGGACAAGGGCTACGAGTTCCTGAAGCAGAACGTCGCGATCAGCGAAGGTCAGCTGAAGTTCGAGTTCACCCGTTACCTCGGCTGGCCGGGACAGGCGCCCTCCTACAAGGTGGGCCAGCGGCTCTGGGAGCAGATCCGGGCCGAGCTTGAATCCCGCCCCGGCTTCGACCTCAAGTCCTTCCACACGAAGGCGCTGAACATCGGCTCGGTGGGCCTGGATACCCTCAAGCGAGCGCTGCTGGGCTAGTCCCCACTGAGACCGCAGTTCCACCGTCTCGAGACCGCAGTTCGCGGCAGTGTTTCCTTAGAACATTGCCGTGAACTGCGGTTTCGTGTGACTGGGGCATCCCGAGGACGAGACAATCGCCACATCCCGGCCGGGAATAACTTCACAAAAGTCCCACGCCGCGCGGGAAAGACCGGGATTTAGTGCTGCGGGGCCACAAGTCAGCCCTTAATACTTCTCAACATCCGTTCGTCATGCTATGAATGGCCGCCCTAGCGTGTTCCGGTGACCACTCAGACAAACACCCCCGCACCTGCTGGAAAGACCGGGTTCCAGCTGCCCAAATGGGCCGGTTCCTTCGGCTTCCAGATCATCGCCGCCCTGATCGTCGGCCTGGGCCTTGGCCTCCTCGCCAAGTACACCGGCAGCACCAAGACGAGCCCCAACGCCCTCGGCGCCACACTGCAGACCATCGGCTCGAGCTACGTCTCGCTGCTGCAGACCGCCGTGGTCCCCCTGATCTTCACCGCCGTCGTCAGCTCCATCTCCAACCTGCGCGCCGTTTCCAACGCCGCCCGGCTGGCATGGAACACGCTGCTCTGGTTCGCGATCACCTCGCTGATTGCGGTGCTGATCGGCATCGGCCTGGGCGTGCTGCTGCAGCCCGGCGCCGGCACGGGCATCAACCAGGAAGCCAAGTACACCGGCAAGTCCGGCGACTGGTGGGCCTTCCTCACCGGCCTGTTCCCGAAGAACTTCCTGGGCCTTGGCGCCAACACCACCATCACCGACGGCGTCGCCACCACCTCCGTGAGCTTCAACGTCCTCCAGATCCTGGTGATCGCGATCGCCGTCGGCGTCGCCGCCCTCAAGGTGGGCAAGGCCGCCGAGCCGTTCCTGAACCTCAACGCCTCTGCCCTCGCCGTGATCCAGAAGGTCCTCTGGTGGATCATCCGGATCGCGCCGCTGGGCACCGTCGGTCTGATCGGCAACGCCGTGGCCGTCTACGGCTGGGACACCATCGGCTCGCTGGGCAAGTTCACCGTGGCGATCTACATCGGCCTGGCGCTGGTGCTGTTCGTGGTCTACCCGGTCCTGGTCCGCAGCCACGGGCTGTCCGTCAAGCAGTACTTCTCCGGCGTGTGGCCGGCCGTGCAGCTGGCATTCGTCTCGCGCTCCTCGATCGGCACGCTGCCGCTGACCCAGCGCGTGGCGGAGCGGAACCTGGGCGTCCCCCGCGCCTACGCCTCCTTCGCGGTGCCGCTCGGAGCGACCACCAAGATGGACGGCTGCGCCGCGATCTACCCGGCCGTGGCGGCGATCTTCGTGGCCCAGTTCTTCGGCATCCAGCTTGATTTCACCCAGTACCTGCTGATCGCGCTGGTGTCCGTGCTCGGCTCGGCCGCGACCGCCGGCACCACTGGCGCCGTCGTCATGCTGACCCTGACGCTCTCCACGCTGGGACTGCCGCTGGCAGGCGTCGGCCTCTTGCTGGCCATCGACCCCATCCTGGACATGGGCCGCACCGCGGTGAACGTGGCCGGGCAGGCCCTGATCCCGGCGATCGTGGCCAAGCGTCAGGGCATCCTGGACGAAACGCTGTACAACGCGCCGCGGAACGGCGATCCGTTCAGCGATGACGACGTCGACGCCGACGGCAGGACCGCCGTCGAACCCGCGGAAGCCGCCCCTCTTGCGGCAGCTGAGGCAGGACGCGACGATCGCGAACTGGCGGACGCGAAAGCGTAGCGGCAGAACCGACAGCAAAACCAGAGAAGTCCCCGGGTACACCCGGGGACTTCTCTGGTTGTGGCGGCGCCTGAAGCGTGGCCTAACGTCCGCCGATCACGCCCTTTTCCGCGGCCTTGGTGACGGCATCGGCTTCGGCCTGGGTCAGGGTCCCGTCCTTGACGGCCTGGTCCAGCCGCGGCTTCAGCGCCGCGGCGTGGTTGGCCTGCTCGGCCGTGCGCAATTCCTCAAGCGCGCCGGTGACCTTGGCTTCATCGATGCCGAGCGACTTCGCCAGGGAGGCCGCCAGGGCCTTCTCCATGGCGGCGCGGTCCGGCTTCTGCCCCGGGGCAGGAGGAGTGGCGGGCGGCGTGGCCGGCCTGTTGGCTTCGCGGAAGGCCTTCAGGGCGTCGGTGACCTTGGCCTCGTCGACGCCCAGCTTGGCGGCGAGGTCTTTGGCGCGGGTGCCGAATTCCGCACCGCCGCGGCCGTGGTGGCCGCCGCGCATGCCGTGGCCGCCGTCGAAGTTGTCCGCCGGGGCACTCGAACTGGGGGTCGGCGTGGGAGTCGGCGTCGTGGTGGCCGAGGCCATCCCGGCAACTCCGATCCCGGCGCCCAGCGCCACAGCCGCTGCACCGAGGCCGAGCGCAATTCTGGTTGTGCGTGACATGTGCTGTCTCCTGGATCTGCCGCGCGATGACGGCGCTTGAAGCCAATGGTTCGGCCGGGGAAGGCTGTTCCACGGGCATCTTTAGTCTGCACCCGCCCCAGCAGAGATAGCTGTTTCCTACCTTTCACTTTCCTGTGAATCTCACAGGGAAATGCGGGCGGCAAAAGTGGATAGGCTCTGGGCATGCTGATCGTCACATCGAACGACATTCCAGGCCACCGGATCGACGCTGTCTTCGGCGAAGTCATGGGCCTGACGGTCCGCTCCCGGGACATCACCGCCCAGGTCATGGCCGGTTTCCGTTCCCTCGGCGGCGGTGAGGTGCTGGAAATGACGCGGGCGCTCTACGACAGCCGGCAGGACGTCATGGCCCGGATGGTGGCCGAGGCCGAGCAGCGCGGCGCCAACGCCATCGTCGCCATGCGCTTCGACACGTCAGCGATCGGGGCGAACTGGACGGAGATCTGCGCCTACGGCACTGCCGTTTTTGCGATTCCGCTATCCCAGGATCAGCCAGGCGCCACAGGCCAGTCGATCTACCTGACCAACTCCGGCGACACTGCGCCGCAGCTCAAGCCCTGATTTCCGACTTCAGGCTCCCTGGAAAAAGTTACTTGCGCAGAGTGCAAATATGCACGTAGTGTAAGCGCGTGACCCCAGAACCATCTCCTGCCGCCGCCCAGGCTGCCTCCTCCAGCGAACCCGATACCGCACCGCCCTCGAGCCGCGAACTGAGCCGCCGCGAACTCAACAAGGCGGCCACCCGTCAGGCCATCATCGACGCCGCCATGGACTTGCTCCGCACCCGGGGTCCCGGAAACTTCACGGTGGAGGACATCGCCGAGGCCGCAGGGATATCCCGGCGCACGTTCTTCAACTACTTCGCCAGCACCGAAGTGGTCATTGCCTCGGTGACCCACGGGTTCCTGGACACGGCGCTGCAGCAGTTCCGGCTCCGCCCGGCCGGCGAGCCCATCCTGGAATCCGCGCGGGCCGCCCTGGTTGAGCTCGCCGACCCGATGACCGTGGCTCCCCTGGCCGAGCTGTACAGCATGGGCCAGGCGAATCCCATGCTCAGCCGTTCCGAACTTGAAGCCTGGGACCACTGCACCGTGGAGATCATCGACGCCGCCCGCGAGCGTTTCGCCCAGGGCCCGGGCATCGAGATCGACGAACTCTACCTCCGTGCCCTCGCGGGCTCCATCATCTCCTGCGGGAAGGCCGCCATGGACGTCTGGTTCGCCCGCTGCGGCGGCGACCTCAGTCCGGCGTCCTTGTCCATCCTGCGCCAGCTCCTCATCGACTCCATGAGCCTCCTCGGCTCCGGTTTCGCATCCCACTCCCCCGCCACCCCTTCCCCAGATCGGCACTGACATGGCCCTATTGCTCTACCGTCTCGGCAAGTTCTCCTACCGCCGCCGCTGGCTCGTCATCTCCCTCTGGCTCGCCGTCATGGTGGCCGTCGGCGGCGCCGCGGCAGCCTTCCACGGCACCATGTCCAACAACTTCCAGATTCCCGGCACTGAAACCCAGCAGATGGCGGACAAGCTCAAGCAGGAGCTGCCCAAGTCCTCCGGCGGTTCGGCCGGCATCGTATTCCAGTCGCAGAACGGCGAGTTCACCCAGGCCGGCAAGGAGGCAGTCTCTGCCGCCCTGGCCAAGCTGAAAACCCTGCCCGATGTTCAGGGCACCGTGGACCCGTTCGCTACCCAGGCCCAGCTGGACAAGGCCGTCACGGATGTGGCAGCCGGCGAGCAGCAGGCATCCGCAGGCAAGGCGCAGCTCGATGCCTCGGCCGCCCAGCTGGCCGCCGGGAAGTCCCAGCTGGCCGCCGCGGAGCAGCAGATGACCGCTGCGGGCATGTCCCCGGAGGCCATCGCAGCCCAGCTCGGCCAGCAGAAGGCCGCCCTCACCGTAGGCCAGGAAAAGCTCGACGCCGGGACCAAGGAACTCGAAGCGGGCGCGGCCAAGCTTGATCTGGCCAAGCGCCAGCTGGAGGCCTCCCAGGGCATGCGGTTCGTCTCCGAGGACGGCACGGCGGCGATTGCACAGGTCCAGTTCAAGACCTCGATCAACGGGCTGGCCCCCGCTGTGCGCCAACAGGTCCAGGACATCGCCCACGAAGTCTCTTCCGCCGGCGTGACCGCGCTGGCCAGCAAGGAAATCACCGAGGACGTCTCCGAACTCTTCGGCATCTCCGAGATCCTCGGCATCGCCATCGCCGCACTGGTGCTGATCGTCATGCTGGGAACACTGATCGCCGCCGGCCTGCCCCTGCTGATGGCGATCGTCGGTGTGGCCGTGGGCGTTGGGGGCACCTTCGCGCTCAGCGGCGCCATCGATATGAGTTCCATTTCCCCGATGCTGGCGCTCATGCTGGGCCTCGCCGTCGGCATCGACTACTCGCTCTTCATCGTCAACCGGCACCGCAGCCAGCTCCTGGCCGGCATGGACGCGGAGGAATCCGTGGCCCTCGCCACCGGCACCTCCGGCAACGCGGTGCTGTTCGCCGGCCTGACGGTCATCATCGCCCTCGCGGCCCTCGTCATACCCGGTCTTCCCTTCCTTGCCGTCATGGGCCTGTCCGCCGCCGCAACAGTGGCAGTCGCCGTCGTCGTCGCCCTGACCCTCACTCCCGCCATGCTGTCCCTGATTGGCCCCAGGCTCATTTCCCGCCGCGCCTGGGCCAAGGCGGAGAAGCACAACGCCGCCCCGGGCCACGAGCGCGAGGACCGTGCCCGCGACCAACGCCGCAGCACCCGCGGCTGGGGCGGCCTGGTCACCCGGCACCCGGTCCTGTCCCTGCTCGCCGGCGTCCTGCTGCTGGGCATCGTGGCGCTGCCGGCAAGCCAGCTGCGGCTGGCGCTGCCCGACGGCGGCTCCGAGCCCGTTGAATCACAGGCGTTCAAGGCCTACGACGTCACCGGCCGAAGCTTCGGCGAAGGCATGACGGGCCCGATCGTGGTGGTGGGCGACTTCCCCGCCGGCCTCACCGAAGCCGAAGCCACGGCAAAGCAGCTCGACGTCGCCGACATCCTCCGCGGCACGGACAACGTCACCGCCGCCGTTCCGGTGGCGCTGAGCGAGGACCGCCGCACCGCAGTGTTCCAGGTCATTCCCCGCGAGGGCCCCGCCAGCGCCAGCACGGTCAAGGTGGTCTCCGAGCTGCGCGCCGAGAAGAGCCGGATCAAGGACTCCACCGGCGTGAGCATCGGCCTCACAGGCCAGACGGCCGGCAACGTCGACGTCTCCACCAAACTCGGCGACGCTCTGCCCCCGTACCTGGCAATCGTCGTCGGACTGTCCCTGATCCTGCTGCTGCTCGTGTTCCGTTCGATCGTGGTGCCGCTGCTGGCCACGGGCGGCTTCCTGCTCTCGCTCGCGGCCGCCTTCGGAGCCGTCGTCGCGGTCTACCAGTGGGGCTGGCTCGGGGGCGTGTTCGGCGTCGAAAATCCGTGCGCCGTGCTGAGCTTCCTGCCGATCATCCTGATCGGCGTGCTGTTCGGCCTGGCCATGGATTACCAGGTGTTCATTACCTCCGGCATGCGTGAGTCGTTCATGCACGGCGAATCGGCCAAACACGCCGTCCGCACCGGCTTCAGCCATGCCGCGTCCGTGGTTACCGCGGCCGCCATCATCATGGTCAGCGTGTTCTCGGGCTTCATTTTCTCGCACCTGAATATGGTCCGGCCGCTGGGCTTCGCGATGGCCTTCGGTGTCCTGGTGGACGCGTTCGTGGTCCGCATGACGATCGTCCCGGCCGTGATGTACCTGCTCGGCGACAAGGCGTGGTGGCTGCCCCGCTGGCTGAACCGGATCCTGCCGGACGTCGATGTTGAGGGTGCGAAGCTCCGGCCCGCTTCAACGACCTCTGTCAAGAGCGAGCCGGAGCCGGAGGAGGTCGGCGCCCGCTGACACTCGCAGCCTGCGCCAACTTCCGCGGAAGCCGCCCGCTGATCGATTCGATCGGCGGGCGGCTTTTTCGTGCGCGCATGGGCGCCGCAGGCGCCGCTCCGACCCTACGACGGCGCTTGGTCCGGCAGCGTGAGGATTTCGGCTCCGTCATTGGTGATGGCGATGGTGTGCTCACTGTGCGCTGTCCGGCACCCGGTCGCGCTTCGGAGCGTCCACCCATCGGCATCGGTGATGAGTTCGGCGGTGTCCGCCATGACCCATGGCTCCAATGCCAGCACAAGCCCAGGGCGCAGTTTGTATCCGCGTCCGGGGCGCCCGGTGTTTGGAATGTGCGGGTCCTGGTGCATCGTTGATCCGACGCCGTGGCCGCCAAAGTCGGTGTTGATCGGATACCCGGCCTCGCTCAGGACCAAACCGATCGCGTGGGAGATGTCACCGATGCGGGCTCCGGGACGGGCAGCGGCTATTCCAGCAGAGAGCGCGCGTTCCGTCGCGTTGATCATCGCGACGCTTTCCGAGGGCTTTGAGTTGCCCACGATGAAGCTGATGGCGGAGTCTGCGACAACCCCGCCCTGGGAAACGGCGAGGTCAAGGGTCAGCAGGTCGCCGTCGGCGAGCCTGTCGTCGTATGGCAGCCCGTGCAGCACTGCGTCGTTGACGGAGGTGCAGATGTAGTGGCCGAACGGCCCGCGGCCGAAGGACGGCTCGTAGTCGACGTAACAGGACACCGCTCCGGCTTCGACAATCATGGCCTTGGCCCACCGGTCGATGTCCCGGAGGTTGGTGCCTACTACGGCACGGCCCTTCAGCGTCTGCAGAATAGTTGCTACGAGCGCGCCCGCCTCCTTGGCCCGGGTTAGTTCGGTCGGGTTGAGGATCTCAATCATGCGGCGCCTTTCTCGCAAAACCAATAACTATCCCGGCCATACTATCCCGGTACTAGAATCGGAGCCATGGTCAGGCTGCCTCTCACACCCGCTGATCTCGAGCGCGGACAGCGCCTCGGCGCCCTGCTCCGGCGCGCCCGGGGGAAGCGCTCGATGCTCGAAACCGCGCTCGATGCCCGCGTCTCTCCGGAGACCCTCAGAAAGATCGAGTCGGGCCGCGTGGCGACCCCTGCTTTCCCGACCATCGCTGCGATCGCCGACGTCCTGGGCCTCTCCCTCGATGCCGTGTGGGCCGAGATCAACCAGCCCGAAGAGGCTGCGGAACCAACGGGCCCCGCTCACAACACGCGGGAGCGGCTGGCCTCGTAATCCTCGAGCCCGCGGCTGTGCCGGTGGCGTTCGATCGGACCAAGCCGGCTCCCAGGCAGAGGTGGAGCCGTGGAGTAGTAGGTGTGGCCGGTGGGGGTGATGACTTCTATGGTGTGCCGTCGTCCTGGGCGCGCGACGGCGGTCCAGCCGGGGGTTTCTTTGGTGTGGTTGCAGGCTTCGCAGAGGCCCGAGCCGTTGGCCGCGGTGGTAGGTCCGCCGTTGTGGTGGGAAACGATGTGGTCCAGGTGCCGGATAGGGGCGTCGCAGTATGGAGTACGGCAGGTGTCGTCCCGGGCTTGAATGAAGCGTCGGAGCCCTGGCGGGAAGATCCGGGCGCGAGAGTCCATGCCGATCAGCTCTCCGGCGCCGGGATGGGTGTAGAGGCGGCGGAGCCAGACCTTGAACGCGGCTTCGTCTCCGAAATCTCCGGACGTGTCTGCGCCGCTAGGGGAACCGCCGGACCTGCTGCCGGATCCTTGTGATCCATCGGGCGGAGCGCCGGAACCTTGGCCCGTGGCCGGCTCCGGGTCCACGGAACCGCCGGCGGGGCCGTCAGGTTCCAACGAACCTGCGGTGCCGTCGGGTTCCAACGAGTCAGTGGGCCCGGTGGTGACGAGGGTGCGGGCCCATTGGGCGGGAACGGTGCCGTAGCCGGGAAGGCGGGCCGGTTCGCTGTCGGCCTGGAAGAGGGTGCGGTCGGTCATGACGAGCTGGATCTCAACCCCGGCAATCCCGCCGGGGGTGCCGGCGGCGCGTTCGACGAGGGCATCGGCCATCAGTTGGCCGCGGCTCCTCGGATCCCCGGCGGCGCGTTGGGTGTCGGCGTGCCGGGCCAGGGCGGTGTACACGGCGACGGCCTGGGCGACGGGCAGCAGAGCGGTCAGATAGGCCATGGTGTCCGGGGCCGGGCGGAGGCTGACGTGCCGTTCGGTGGCGGCGTGCGCGGCCCGGTCCGTCACGGCGCGAGGGTCGCAACGGTAGGCGGCAGCCCGGGCTGCGGCGGTGATGGCCCGATCGCCCATCCCGGCAAGGGTGCCGGTGTCCGGGGCGAGTTGGGCGTCGACGGCGGTACGGTCGGCGGCGGTCAGGCAGGCGGTCTCGCGCACGAGGAGGGTGGCGCGCCATTCGTTCAGAACCCCGGTTTCCATTGCGGTGAGGGTGTGGGGCATCTCGGTGACCAAGGCTTGGGCCAGACCCAGGAGGCGGCCGCCTTTGGCGGGGGATTCGCGGCGGGCCAAAGCGATCTGCGCACCGACACCCGCCCCGAGCTTATCGGCGGGCATCCCGGCGGCGGCCTGGGCGCGGCGTTGGAGCTGGTCGAATTCGACGGCGAGGTGGGCCTGTTCGGCGGCCGCGGCGGATTTCCGGTCCTCGAGTTCGCGGATGCGGTCGATGATCCGGGCACAGTCCGCCGCGGCGGCGATGGCGGGCGTCATCCGGACCAGATCCCCGGCGGTCGACGGCGCGGTGCCCGCCCCCGGGCCCGCAGCGGGCAGGGCCGATCGGCCAAGCCCGGTCCCGGCTTGACCAAAACCGCGTCCGGAACGGAAGCAGGAGCGTGCCCGGCGCGGCCGAAGCCGGTGCCGTCGCGTCCTGCCGAAGCCCCTTCGGGCCCCTGATTGCCGTCCATGAATGAAGTCTGCCGCGGGGGTCCGACATTTAAGGGGTGGGTGGAGTCCCCAGCCACGGGCGTATTGGGATAACCGCTGACATCAGGCGGACAACCCGGCGCGGAGGCCTGAATCGCCACCGATGAACCCACCGCCACGGGCCCACTCCGGCAACCGTCAATTAGGCTGGACCCGTGACCCGCCTGATTCTTGCCTCCCAGTCCCCCGCCCGCACCAAGCTGCTCAGCCATGCCGGGATCCGGCACGAGGTCCTCGTCTCGGATGTGGACGAGGACGCCGTCCAGGCCCGCTATGGTGTCACCGATCCGCATGACACGGCCCTGCTGCTCGCCCGGGCGAAGGCCGAGGCCGTCGCCTCGCTGCCTGAGGCGGACGGCGCAATCGTGATTGGCTGCGATTCCGTCTTCGAATTCGACGGCGAGGCCCACGGCAAGCCGTACACGGCCGAGGTCGCACGCGAGCGCATGCTGCGCATGAGCGGCAGCATGGGCGTGCTGCACACCGGCCACTGGCTCGTCGACTGCCGCGACACCGACGGTGAAGAAACAGACGGTGAAGACACAGACGACGACGGCGACCTCACCGCACGCGGCTCCGGCGCCACCTTGGGCTCGGTATCCTCCGCCGAAGTGCACTTCATGGAAATGAGCGTCGAGGAAATCGACACCTACATTGCCACCGGCGAGCCGCTGCAGTGCGCCGGCTCCTTCACGATCGACGGCTACGGCGGGGCGTTCATCCGCAAGGTCGACGGCGATCCCCACACCGTCGTCGGGCTCTCCATCTCCACTCTGCGCGCGCTCCTCAGCCAGGCAAATGTGGGTATTACCGAGCTTTGGACCGGTGGGGCCGTGGACCCGGCGGACGTCCGCGCCGAGTGAAAGCGGAGTGAAAGCCGAGTAGGGACTCAGTGGGGACCGAGTGAGCCATTTCGCCGCCCTTTGTGGCAACCCTACAAAGGAGGGGCCGTTTACGCGCGGAATCCGCAAGTAATATCGGCGGAACCCACAAAACCGCGCTAGGCTCCCTGAAGGAAAGAAGGAGACGCCTTGTCAGCAAATTCGGAGCAGTCCGCCACCACCGTGCCGGGATCAACACAGTCATCTGCAGCCGCGGGCAGCCGCCCGCTTAGCAAGGTGCTGATCGCCAACCGCGGAGAAATTGCGGTGCGCATCATCCGCGCCGCCCGCGATGAAGGCATCACCTCGGTGGCCGTCTACGCGGATCCCGACCGCGATGCCCTGCACGCGCGGCTCGCCGACGAGGCCTACGCGCTCGGTGGCAACACCGCCGCAGAGTCCTACCTGGTGATGGACAAGATCATCGACGTCGCCCGCCAGTCCGGGGCGGATGCCGTCCACCCCGGGTACGGCTTCCTGGCCGAAAACGCCGAGTTCGCCGCCAAGGTGATCGCTGCCGGCATCACGTGGATTGGTCCCTCCCCCGAGGCGATCTCGGCCCTCGGCGACAAAGTCCAGGCCCGCCACATCGCCGAGAAGGTCGGCGCCCCGCAGGTCCCCGGCACCGCCGACCCGGTCGAATCCGCCGAGGAAATCCTCGAATTCGTGGACAAGTTCGGCCTGCCCGTGGCCATCAAGGCGGCCTTCGGCGGCGGCGGACGCGGCATCAAGGTGGCTCGCACCCGGGAGGAAATCCCCGAACTCTTCGAATCTGCCGTGCGCGAGGCGACTGCCGCCTTCGGCCGTGGCGAGTGCTTTATCGAGCGCTTCCTGGACGCCCCGCGGCACGTCGAGACCCAGTGCCTCGCCGACGCCTACGGCAACGTTGTGGTGGTCTCCACCCGCGACTGCTCGCTCCAGCGCCGCAACCAGAAGCTCGTCGAAGAAGCCCCTGCCCCCTTCCTCACCGAAGAGCAGAACAAGCGCCTCTACGAATCCTCCAAGGCCATCCTCAAGGAAGCCGGCTACCTCGGCGCCGGCACGTGCGAATTCCTCGTCGGCCAGGACGGCACCATCTCCTTCCTCGAGGTCAACACCCGCCTCCAGGTGGAGCACTGCGTCTCCGAGGAAGTCACCGGGATCGACCTCGTCCGGGAACAGTTCCGGCTGGCCCGCGGCGAGGAACTCGGCTACGACGACCCCGAAGTCCGCGGCCACTCCATCGAATTCCGCATCACCGGCGAGGACCCGGGCCGGAACTTCATGCCCGCCCCGGGCACCATCACCACGCTGAAGAACCCGACCGGCCCCGGTATCCGCATCGATTCCGGCGTGGAGCAGGGCGATGTCATCAGCGGAAACTTCGACTCCATGCTCTCCAAGCTGGTGGTCACCGGCGCCACTCGCGCCCAGGCCCTGCAGCGGTCCCGGCGTGCACTCGAGGAAATGGTGGTCGAAGGCATCCCCACCGTCATCCCGTTCGACCTCGCGGTTGTGTCCAATCCCGATTTCGCCCCGGCCGAGGGCGCCTTCAAGGTACACACCCGCTGGATCGAGACGGCCTTCGTCAACGACATTCCGGCCTGGACCCCCACCGGCACCGACGCTGAAGCGCCCGACGCCGGCGATCGCCAGCGGGTGGTCGTCGAGGTCGGCGGCAAGCGCCTCGAAGTGGTGTTGCCGGCGTCGCTGGGCACCGGCACGTCCGGCGGCACGGGCGGCGGCAAGCCGGCCAAGGTCAAGAAGCGCGTCCGTGGCGGCGGCGCCACCGTGGCTGCGAGCGGCAACGCGCTGACCTCCCCCATGCAGGGAACCATCGTGAAGGTGGCCGTCGCCGAAGGCGCCACGGTCGCCGAGGGCGATCTCGTCGTCGTGCTCGAAGCGATGAAGATGGAACAGCCGCTCACCGCCCACCGCGCCGGGATCGTAATGGGCCTCACCGCGTCCGCGGGCGAGACGGTGTCCGCCGGCGCCGTGATCGCCATGATCGAAGACGGCGAGTGACCGTCAGCAACGGCGGACAGTAGAAAGAACCAGCAGGACAGTAAGACCACTCCGGTCACGGGCGCGCCTCTGGCGCCTCCGTGACCGGCCAGTGGAAACTTGGAGTGTGAAGCCATTCCTGCTCCTCGCCTCGCGCGCGGAAGAAACCGCCGCCGAGGACGAATACCGCGCCTATCTGCGCTACTGCGGGCTCGAGCCCGAGCAGCTGCACCGCATCCGGATGGAAGCCGCCCCGCTCCCCCCGCTGGAGCTGTCCGACTATTCGGGCGTCATTGTGGGCGGCAGTCCCTTCACCTCCAGCGACCCGGCCGATCACAAGAGCGCCACCCAGCACCGGGTGGAGCGCGAACTCGCCGGACTGCTGGACAGGATCGTGGCCGAGGACTTCCCGTTCCTCGGTGCCTGCTACGGCGTCGGAACGCTCGGCCTGCACCAGGGCGCCGTGATCGACCGGACCTACGGTGAAGGCCTGGGCGGTGTCACTATCAAACTGACGGCCGAAGGGCTGCAGGATCCCCTCCTGCGCGGACTGCCGGAGAGCTTCATAGCGTTCACCGGCCATAAGGAAGCCTGCACCGTCCTGCCCTCCCACGCGGTACTCCTGGCGAGCTCGGCCGCCTGCCCGGTTCACATGTTCCGGATCAAGACCAACCTGTACGCCACCCAGTTCCACCCCGAGCTCGACGCCGAGGGGCTCGTCACCAGGATCGACATCTACCGCCACGCCGGCTACTTCCCGCCGGAATCGGCCGAAATGCTCATGGAGGACGCCCGCCGGTTCACCGCGACGGAGCCGATGAAGATCCTGCGGAACTTCGTGGAGCGCTACGCGAGCTAGCCGACGGGGAAAGCTAGCCGACGCGGAAATGCCCGGTGTGTTCGACCAACACACCGGGCATTTCCGTCAGCAGCTTCGCTGGAGCGTCAGGCTACGTTGTTCTCGTAGTCCAGATCGCGGGTTTCCTTGCTCACGAACAGGGCAATCAGCGTCAGCACGGCCATGGCGGCGAGGTAGACACCGACCAGCGCCGGGCTGCCCTTGCCGACTTCCCAGAGCCAGACGGCGATGAACGGAGCCACCGCCGCACCCAGGATGCTGGAGAAGTTGTAGCTGATGGCCGAGCCGGTGTACCGGACGTTGGTCGGGAACAGTTCCGGCAGCAGCGCACCCATGGGCCCGAAGGTCAGGCCCATCAGGGAGAAGCCGATGATCAGCAGTGCCATGGTGCCCACGAACCCTGCGCTGAACAGCGGGACGAACAGCAGGCCAAAGACCAGGATGCCGGCCGTAACCACCATGAGCATCTTGCGGCGGCCGTACTTCTCGGCCAGGGGGCCGGAGACCAGGGTGAAGATGCCGAAGAACACGACGCCGACAATCAGCATCCAGAGGAAGTCGTTGCGGGTGTAGCCCAGGCCGGGGACGAACGCGGCGGCCGCGGACTCGCTCATCGGCTTGCCTGCCTTCTCGGCCGCGGACTTGGCGGCATCCAGGCTGGAGGCGCGGGTTCCGTAGGTGAGCGTGAACGTGGTCATCAGGTAGAAGAGCACGTAGGTGGCGAGCATGATGAACGTGCCCAGGATCAGGTGGCGCCAGCTGGTCTTGAAGACCCGGGCAAGCGGCAGCTTGGCGACCTCTTTGGATTCGATGACCTTGGTGAACGCGGGGGTTTCGATCAGCTTGAGGCGGACGTAGAGGCCGATGATCACCATGACGGCGCTGAGCAGGAACGGCACGCGCCAGCCCCAGTCCATGAAGGCCTGCGGCGTCAGGGTGTAGCTGAAGACCAGGAAGATCACGTTGGCGATGATGAAACCGATCGGGGCACCGAGCTGCGGGAAAGTGCCGTAAATGGCGCGCTTGTTGGCGGGGGCATTCTCGGTGGCCAGCAGTGCCGCACCGCTCCATTCGCCGCCAAGGGCAAGGCCCTGGAAGAAGCGCATGACGACCAGAAGGGCCGGAGCCCAGAATTCCCAGCCGGGTACGGTCGCCGTCGGCAGGCAGCCGATCAGGAAGGTGGCAATACCCATTGTCAGCAGCGAGGCAACGAGGGTGCCCTTGCGGCCGAACTTGTCGCCGAAGTGGCCGAAAATGATCGAGCCGAGCGGGCGGGCGATGAACGCGACACCGAATACAGCGAAGGATGCCAGCAGCTGGGCGGTTTCGTTCTGCGCCGGGAAGAACAGCGAGGGGAAGACCAGCACGGCAGCAGTGGCGTACACGTAGAAGTCATAGAACTCGACGGTGGTGCCGATCAGGCTGGCGACAATCACGCGGCCGCGCGAATTCACCTGCTTCGTGGACCCATGCTCCGAGGAGGTTGCAGTGGATGACATGTAGTAGCGCTTTCATGAAGACCGGACGGAAATTCCCCAAGAGCCCGATGCCCGGGGCCGCCGGATAGGGAGTCGTATATGTCTGATAATAGTTCGCACCGTCCATTCAATGGACAAATGTTCCGCTATTTGGACGCCGTGTCGTCGTCTCACGTGGTGGTCGTCACACCCATTCTCACACCGTAATAAAGGCCCCGATAGGCAAAAGTCACAGCGCGTTAATAAACGGCGACAGTCCCGGAAACGCGGGATCCCTACCTTTGAAGGACAACACCCCCCAAGGAGGTCTCCCAAGTGACTGCTGAACGCACCGCCGAAATCGGCACCGTAGATGCCGATGCCGCCCGTACCGGCGGCACCCTTACCCTCGACCACCGGCCCGGCCGCTGGATCGCCAACTGGGATGCAGAAAACAAAGAACAGTGGGAGTCCGCCGGCCGCTCGATCGCCCGTCGCAACCTGAATTGGTCCATCTTCGCCGAGTTCCTGGGTTTCGTGGTCTGGCAGCTTTGGTCGATCGTGGTGGTCCAGCTTCCCTCCGCCGGATTCAAGTTCTCCACCAATGAGATCTTCTGGCTGATCTCCATGCCAAGCCTCGTGGGCGCCACGCTCCGGATCCCCTACACCTTCATGGTGCCGCGCTTCGGCGGCCGCAACTGGACCATCGTCTCGGCCCTGCTGCTCCTGCTCCCCTCGGTGGGCCTGGGGCTGTGCGTGGCCAACCCGGGCACCCCGTTCGGCGTCATGCTGTTCGTCGCGGCGCTGGCAGGATTCGGCGGCGGCAACTTCGCAAGCTCGATGGCCAACATCACCTTCTTCTACCCCGCCCGCGAAAAGGGCTGGGCCCTGGGCCTGAACGCCGCCGGCGGCAACCTCGGTGCCGCCGTCGCACAGCTGGCCGTGCCGATCGCCATCACCCTGCTGGCAGCCGGCACCGTGAACCTGCCCGTCGCCGGCTTCATGTGGGTTCCGCTGATCCTGCTGGCCGCCTTCGGCGCCTGGAAGTACATGGACAACCTCACCAGCGCCAAGGGCGACGTCGCGGGCTCACTGGCCGCGCTGAAGGAACCGCACCTGTGGATCATGGCGCTGCTGTACATCGGCACCTTTGGCTCCTTCATCGGCTTCGCCGGCGTCTTCCCCAAGCTCATCAAGGACTACTTCCCGGCCTTCTCCTCAATCGGCGTCGGCACTGTGGCACTGTCCCTGGCCTTCCTCGGCCCGCTGGTCGGCTCACTGGCCCGCCCCTACGGCGGACGCCTGGCTGACCGGAATGGCGGGGCCCGCATGACCGTCACAGCCTTCGCCGCGATGGCCGTGATCACCCTGACCATGATCTGGACCCTGCCGCTGAAGAACTTCTGGCTGTTCCTGGTCCTGTTCCTTCTCCTCTTCACCGCCAGCGGCTTCGGAAACGGCGCCACCTACCGGATGATCCCGGTCATCTTCGCCACCTCCAGCCGGGCCGCCCGCTCCGGTGCCAGCACGGTCACCACCCAGCGGCTCGCGTCCTCGGCCCTGGGCCTGATCTCGGCCATCGGCGCCTTCGGCGGATTCGTCATCCCGCAGGTGCTCAACGCCTCGAACACCGCCAGCGGCTCCTACACCCCGGCGTTCTTCGGATTCGTGGGTGCCTACGTCCTGATGCTGGCGGTCTGCTGGTTCTTCTACATCCACAACGCCAACCGAAACGCGATGGGACACGTCTAACATGACCACCGGCGCCGACACGCACTGCCCATACTGCGCCCTGCAGTGCGCCATGACGCTCACATCTCCAGCGGCTCTGACCCCGGCTGTCCAGCCGGGGTCAGACCCCGTTCACGCCACGCCGGCGCCGGCGCCCGCCGTCGCCCCGCCGCTCCTGACAGTCGCTGGGCGGGACTTCCCCACCAACCGCGGCGGCCTGTGCCGCAAGGGCTGGACCTCCGCCTCGCTGCTGAACCACACCGGCCGCGTCACCGAGCCCCTGCTCAAGGGCGCCGACGGCGTCCACCGCCCGGTCAGCTGGGACGAGGCCCTCAGGCTGATTGTCTCCGCTGTGAAAAGTGCCCGCGCCGTGCACGGTCCGGACGCCGTCGGCGTGTTTGGCGGCGGCGGCCTCACCAATGAGAAGGCCTACCAGCTGGGCAAGTTCGCCAGGCTGGGCCTGGGCACCTCGCGGATCGACTACAACGGACGGTTCTGCATGTCCTCGGCCGCCGCGGCCGGCATGCGCGCCTTCGGCCTGGACCGCGGGCTCCCGTTCCCGCTGGCGGACCTCGACGCCGCCAGTACCATCCTGATGCTCGGCTCCAACGTTGCCGAGACCATGCCGCCCTTCGTCCAGCACCTCCAAGGCGCGCGCGACGCCGGCGGGCTGATCGTCGTCGACCCCCGGCGCTCCGCCACCGCCGCGTTTACTTCCGACGGCGGCGGCCTGCACCTGCAGCCGCTGCCGGGCACCGACCTCGCCCTGCTCCTGGGCATCTCCCACGCGGTGATCCACGAGGGCCTGGCTGACGCCGCGTACATCGCCGAGCGCACCACCGGCTACGACGCCGTGGTCCGCAGCGTCGGAAGCTTCTGGCCGGAACGGGTCCAGTCGATCACCGGCGTCCCCGCCGGACTGATCCGCGAAACCGCCCGGCGGCTGGCCGACGGCGCCGGCAAGGGCGGCAGCTACATCCTCACCGGCCGCGGCGTCGAACAGCACGTGGACGGCACTGATACCGCCACGGCCGCCATCAACCTCTCCCTCCTGCTGGGCCTGCCGGGCTCCGCGCGGAGCGGCTACGGCACCCTCACCGGCCAAGGTAACGGCCAGGGCGGCCGCGAACACGGCCAGAAGGCGGACCAGCTCCCCGGCTACCGGAAGATCACCGATCCAGCGGCCCGCGCCCACATGGCAAAGGTCTGGGGCGTGCCCGAAGCGCTCATCCCGGGACCCGGCGTCCCCGCCGTCGAACTCCTCAAGTCCCTGGGACAGCCCGACGGCGTCCGGTGCCTCTTCGTGCACGGCGCCAACGTGGCGGTGTCCGCCCCCGATGCGAACGCCGTGATCGCCGGCCTGCGCAGCCTGGACTTCCTGGTGGTGTGCGACTTCTTCCTCTCCGAGACCGCCGCCGAGGCCGACTTGGTCCTGCCGGTCACCCAGTGGGCCGAGGAAGAAGGCACCCTGACCAACCTCGAAGGCCGCGTGCTGCGCCGCCGCCAGGCTCTCACTCCCCCGCCCGGGGTGCGCAGCGAGCTGTGGATCATGACCCGTCTGGCCGAACTGCTGGAGGCCCCCTCCACCTTCAGCGAGGACCCCGAAACCGTGTTCGAGGAGCTCCGGATTGCATCCTCCGGCGGACTGGCCGACTACTCCGGAATCGACTACGCCATGCTGGACCGCGGCGAGGAGGCCTACTGGCCCTACCCCGCCGGCAGCACCGGCACGCCGCGGCTATTCCTGGACGCTTTCGCCCACGGGAACGGCCGGGCAGTATTCACCCCCGTTGCGCCCCGGCGTCGTACTCCTTCCGCCTCAGCAACCGGCACCTCCCCGGCCGGAATCTCCCCGGCCGGACGGCCGATGACCCTGATCACGGGCCGGCTGATGGAGCACTACCAGTCCGGCGCGCAGACCCGCCGGGTGGCCGCCCTCGCAGAGGCCCAGCCGGAGGCGCGGCTGCAGCTCCACCCCGCCGCGGCCGCCGCCCAGGGCATCGCCGACGGCGACTTCGTCTCCATTTCCAACGAACGCGGCGTGGTCAGCTGCCGTGCCGAGCTGAGCACGGACATCCGCCCGGAGACGGTGTTCCTGCCGTTCCACTTCCCGGAGCTCGAGAGCGCGAACCGGCTCACGGAGGCGGCCACGGACCCCATTTCCGGGATGCCCGAGTTCAAGACCAGCAAGGTATGGATCCGCCCGACAAGTTCCGGCGACACAAGTTCCTGCGACACGGTGTCCGGCGGCGCGGTTCCCGGGGCTGTCCCGGTCGGTGCTCCCCCCGGTGTTGGCAGCCGCATTATTCAAGCAGAGGAGACCTCATGAGTGAGCGGATTGTGGTGGTGGGCTTCGGGCCCGTCGCCGCGAGGCTGATCGACGAGCTGCTGCCGGCTGTGCGCAGCGGAATCGCGCACCTGACGGTGATCGGCGAAGAGTCCGAGGCGGCGTACAACCGCGTGCTGGTGGCGGATCTCGGCGTCGGCCGGACCACGCCGGCAGCCCTGGCCCTCGCGGATGCTGCCGCACTCGTGGCGGAGGGCGTCGATGTCCGGCTGGGCGTCCGGGTCCGCCGCGTGGACCGCGCCCGGCAGCAGGTCCTGCTCAGCGATGGCACCTCCCCCGGCTACGAGCGGCTGGTCTTCGCCACCGGTTCGCGGCCTGTCATCCCCAACCTCACCGGCCTCAACCCGGACCCGGCCGCTCCCGTGCTGCCGCCGGGCGTGACCGCCCTTCGGGATCTCCGCGACGCGTCCGTACTCCACTCCGCCGTGGCCGGCGGCAAGCGCGTGGTGGTCCTGGGCGGCGGCGTGCTGGGTCTGGAGACTGCCCTGGCCGCGGCCGAGGAAGGCGCCACCGTCACGGTGGTGCACAACGGACCGCATCCCCTGGGCCGGAACATCGACCGCGGCGGCGGCGCCGTTCTCGCGGCCTCCTTGCGGAACTGCGGCGTGCGGGTTGCGGGCAACGCCCGCTCCGTCGGCGTCGAACACAACGCCCCCGACGGCGGCTTCTCGGCGCTGCTGCTAGATGACGGCTCCGCGATCGACGGCGACCTCCTGGTGCTCTCCTGCGGTGTCCGGCCGCGGACCGAACTGGCCGAAGGCTGCGGTCTCTCCACCGCCGCCGGGATCCTGGTGGACCACAAGCTCCGGGCCCATCACGAGCCGCACATTTTTGCGATCGGTGACTGCGCAGAGGTCCGCTGCCCGGACCCCGAGTGCGTGGAGTGCCGGACCGCACGCGGCCCGTCCGGGCTGGTGGGTCCCGGCTGGCGCCAGGCCGAATGGCTCGCCGATTACTTGTCCCTGCTGGCATCCGGCGCCGAGGCAGAGGCTGAGGCACTGCCCTCGCTTCCCGCGGAGCTGCCGGGCGTGATCGTGCTCAAGGCCCGTGGCATGAACATGGCCGTGGCCGGGGACGTCTCCGCAGACCCGTGGGACGAGGAAGCCCTGGCCGCCGGCGCCGTGAATGGCCGGGCGCGGCTCCAGATTGCCCAGTGGGCCGATCCCGAGCACGGCCGCTACGTCAAGATGACCACCCGGGCCGGCGTGCTGGAGGGCCTCGTGTCCGTGGGCATGCCCCGCACCTCGGCCGAGCTTGTGCAGCTGTTCGAGCGCGGCGCCGAACTCCCCGCGGACCGGTCCTTGCTGCTGCGCCTGGACGGGCCGGACCAGCTGGCATCTCCCGGCACTGCCGACCCCGCCCGGACCGTCTGCCGGTGCGCGGGCGTCAGCGGGACAGCCATTGCTTCTGCCGTCACGGAGGGCTGCGGGACCGTGCCCGAGGTCTCCGCCGCGACCCGCGCCGGCACCGGCTGCGGCGGCTGCCACGACGACATCAAGGGGATCATCGAGGCCCACTTTCAGGGAGCGGTTGCCTGAGGCTTAGTTCGATGGGCAGCCGTGCTCGCCGGACATCGCCGCGGCCGCGCTACCCGTTTGCGGCGCCCGGTCCGGCAGGGTTGTAATGCACTGCGTTGTCGAATCTCTTCTGCCACTGGGCATGCTCGCGGGCGGCATCCAGCCGGCGGCTTGGAGTCCACCTGGGCAGGTAGTCGGGCGCGGGCAGCTCGCGGGCAGGCTTGGGCTTCGCCACGGGCCGGGTCTGGACGGGCCTGGGCGCAGGCCGGGTCTGGACGAGTGTGGTCACATACCGGGTCTGAACGTGCTCCCGGCGGTAGTTCGGCTTGGGGTCGGCGATCGTCCAATTGATCAAGGTGCGCATGATCAGCACGAGCACCCACAGGCCGAGCCCAGCCACGATGTATTGCCAAAACAGGACCAGCAACACGATGGCCAATAGTACGAAAAGGAACATGGCGACATTATGCATTTGCGACGCGCCAGGAGGTAGAGGTCTTTTTTCCCTGATCGCCCCCGAGTGCGTCGTCGTCCGTGTAGTCCTCACCAAATCGGGACGCATGGTGGGCAGAAACCGCGCCGAGCCGGTCCGGCATCGACGACCTGGACCTGACCAACACGTACCAGTGGCTGCGCGCCGGTACGCCCATTCCCGGTGCCACGGCGCGGGTGTACACGCCAGTGGTCGCCGACGCGGGTCAGGCGCTGTCCGTAACCGTTTCCACCGCGTACAAGGGCCGGGTCTTCCGGACTGAGACGGTCAGCCCGTACCGGCCGGTGGTTCCTTTCGGGAAGCTGGTCACAGCCCTGCCGACGGTGGCGGGCACGCCCAAGGCCGGCTCGATCCTGACGGTGAAGCCCGGCGCCTGGACGCCGGGCACCGCATTCACTTACGTGTGGATGCGTAACGGCGTGCCGATCTCCAACGCAGCGGCAGCGACGTATAAGGTCCGGACTGCCGACAAAGGCAATGGGCTGACCGTCCGCGTTACAGGCACCCAGCCCGGCTACAAGACGGCAACCCGCGACAGCGCCGCATTCCTCGCCCGCTAACGGCCCTCTTTCCGGACGGGACGGACGCTTTTCGGCGTGCGCGCGGGAACTGTGTTATCTGTAGTCTTTGCCGGTGCCGACCCGGCTCACTTGCCCGAGCTTGTGGTGCCGCGTGTCCCGGCGAGACCACGCCATCAATCCTGCACCCTGACCTCCAGCAACGTTGCCGCAAACCACAAACCGGGCGCTACTATCATCATGGGCCCGGGAGGACCGGCCCGAAGACTTTGGGGGAACAAATGAACAAAAAGGCCATCCGTCTCGGCATCGCCGGGGCACTCGCCGCGCTCTCGCTTGCCGGCCTCGCCGTCCCGGCCCATGCCGACGACCTGATGCATGCCATCCCGATCGACGCCTACTCCAAGGCGGTAGCCGTGCCTGCGGCCGCGGGCCTGAAGCAGCTGACGAACGTCACCGGGCCGGTCGTTACCGGGACCTTCGTGACCGGCTCTGTGATGAAGGTTACGGCCGGCACCTGGTCGGAACCGTCCGACAGGCTGACGGTCACCTACAGCTGGTTCTCCCCGGACGGGAAGGTATTGGCCAGCGGCCCGAGGTTCACGCCCGGGGTGTCCGACGTCGGTGTGACCGTCACTGTCCTTGTGACGGTCACGGCCCCGGGCTACGACACTGCCCAGGTGCGGGTCACGGCGCCCAAGCCCGTGACGCTGCGTGACCCGGCCCAGACCAGACCGCCTTACATCCAAGGCACGCCGACCGTGGGGAAGGCCCTGACCGTCGTCCCCGGCCTCTGGGCACGTAATGAAATGAACGTGGTGCGCGAATCCTACCTATGGACGCGCGACTACGTGACGATCTCCGGGGCCACTGGCCGCCACTACACGCCTGTGGCTGCCGATTTGGGCAAGAAGATCGACATCTGGGTCACCTCGACGCTGAATGACAGGATCTTGAAGACCCAGGGGGCCTTCTCTTCGGCGAAGGTGGCTGCCGGGACCCTGACTTCGTCCACGCCGACGATCGTCGGCACCGTCAAAGCCGGGAACGTCCTGACCGTGAAGCGGGGCACCTGGACCTGGGGCACCGCCTTCAAGTACCGCTGGCTGCGCAACGGCGTCCCGATCTCCGGAGCCTGGGATCCGACCTACAAGGTCCGGACCACCGACAAGGGCACCAAGCTCACCGTCCGCGTCACAGGTTCCCGGCTCGGCTACACGACCGTTACCACGACCAGTAGTGAGTATTCCGCCCGCTGACCCCAGGCCGCTGACGCTTGGGATGCCTCCTACAGATAAACCGAACATAGCCCCCGGATTACCTGGTGCGGAGTGTTATGCGTCCTCCGGGGCGGGCAAGAACAAATACCCCCGAACGAGCAGGGCCCCCGGACCACAACTGTGCCCGAAAGCACAACGACCACTTCGACATGGTGGACGACTTCCTGGTCGGCGCTGGGGCGCCCCTCCTGGGCCCCGCGCTGCTCTCCTTTGACGCTCTCAAGCGCATCATCAATCTCAAGGGCCTGGAAGCCCGCGTTGTCGATAATCGTCAAGGATTGGTTTGGCCATGTGGGTGACATTCGGCATTCTCAGCATAGTGATCGCGTAGTTCGTCACCATGTCGTTGCGATCGGTGATCTGCGCGGACTTCATTGGGCTCAGGCATTCGGCGCACAGGGCGATGCCCGCCAGCAAATGCCTTGCCTTGTTCGTCCGCGAGCGCCTACGTGCCGGGTCCTTCAGTACAGCGCATGTGGCTTCCCAAATGTGGCGCTCCACTATGGCCGGAAACTCCGACTCTCCGACAATTTCCCCCTCCCACTCGGCAAGGCCAGCGTTGCGGGGGCGCAGGAGCATCTGCCGCAAGGTTGCGTAGGACCACGCGCCACCGCGAGCGGTCCTACCCCGCGGTCACCCAACATCTGAATGAATGACCCCAGCGAGAACCCTGCCAGAACGTGGCCTTGGGCCTCGCGCACAATGGCCGCCCCAACATCGTCCAGCACAGGGACACCCGACGCTCTGCCAGCCAAAGGGGCGGGAGCCGCCCAGCCATCCCCAGTCATGGCCTTTTGCTGTTGGGCTCGACGTACACGCTCCGCCTTGTGGGCAGACTCATAGCGGGCAACCTGCCCCAGCAGGCCAGCCCGCAACATCCCTTCTGGCGTGCGTAGGTCAATCTCCCCGCCCTTGACTGTATGCGTGGCGACAGAATGCTTGTTGCATACGGCTATGTAGTCCTCAAGCTCTGTGGGACTACGGTGGAGCCGGTCAGTGTGCCAGCTTATGACGACATCGACGGCCCCCGCTGCGATGTCCGCCAGCATCCTCAGGTCGCCGGGGCGCTTCTTGCCTGAGTAGGCGCTGATGTCGTTATCCGTGTAGACCGCGTGAACTGACATTCCTTGCTCTTCCGCAAGGGCGCGACAGTCCTCCTCCTGGCGTTGCACGCCTAGGCTCGCCTGTTTTGTCGTCTGAGATGCGGGCGTATATTGCTGCCACCGGAGATGCCATGGATGCAGCCTGGAGTGTATTGCGTCTCGACATATGCCAGGAAGGCCCGAGTTGAGTGCACTCCACCAGCACCCCCGCACCGAAGCGGGCCTTTCTCCCCTTGGCAACGCAACTGGACCGTGGATGCAATGGACGTAGGCTCCGTTCGCCATCAGGAGGCATCCCATGAACGTCCCGGTCATTTTGGCGCTCGGCGCGATTATTGTATTTGCCATCGTCGTGGTCAGAACGCGCGACAAGGATCCCCAGCAGCGGTCCACCGTGTTGCTGCGGACCGGGGCGGCCATCATGGGGGTGTTCACCGTCCTCGCGGGAATCGTCATTGTCGGCGACTCAATGCAGAGCCCCGGCGGAACGGCAGCGATGCTGATGACCCTGGCCTGGGTGGTGCCGATGCTCATCCTGGCTGTCGCGGCCTGGTTCTGGCCGGCGGCCACCGCTCCCCTGCTGCTCGCCCTGTCGTCTGCCTTCATCGCGGCCTGCGTCTGGCTGGCGTTCGACCCCGCGGGCTTGCGCAGCTTCGTCAGTGAAAACGGACCCATCATCGCCGTCAGCGTCGTCGCCCTGGCCTTCCCCGCCGCCGTCCTGGGCCTGAGGCGCACCGTGCTGGCCGGCTGGCTGCTCGTGGCCCTCGGCGTGCTGCCGCTTGTCATCACAGTGATTGCAAGGTCCGGACCGGTCGGATCGATCACCGCGGCAAGCGTGGTCCCCCTGATCGCTGGAATCAGCTACCTCGCCTCCGCCCGCATGGCCCGCGGGAGCACCGCGACGGGCGGGCACCGGGCGGCTGCCGCCTGACCCGCCGGTTACCCGGCCGCGTAACGCGAATCGGGACAAGGAACAATCGGCGGGTAGCATCGGGGCCATGAGCGCCGACGACGACGACATCACCGAAGAACTGCTGGCCGACGCCGGGAAACTCACCGGGTTGAGCCTGGAACTGCTGGGACTTGACCCGCATCCGGGCGACATGACGGCCGATCAGCGGCTCCAGTTTGATCCCGAAGACCTGGCCGAGATGGCCGCTGTCTCGCCGGAAGACCGCCAGAAAGCAGTGCGCCAGACCCGCTTGCTGGCCGGGCTCCTGTGGAATTCGTCGAGCATCCTCATCGACCAGCTGTTCCGCGATCTCGGAACCCTCAGCAGGCTGGAAGTTGTCACAGCCACCGACATAGCAGGGACCTCAGTCCTGTCCTCCCTGCCGCCACAGTTCGCCGCCAGCTACGACGCGAAGTTCACTCAAATGTTCATCGTCGTCGCTGCGGACGTCACCGCCTCCCTGGTCCGGGGCTGGACCGCCCCCGGATGCCTCGCGGCGGAACTCGCCGTCCGCTGCCTGCTAGATCAGGCGGAAATCACCGAGGACATCTACGAACTGGACCTCCCGGAGGACTGGAGGGCCGACGTCGAGGAAGTCCTGCTGGAGGACGCCGACAGTGAGGCCCTGTACTCGGACAGGCTCGATGAGCTCGAAGATGACGCCAGGGAACTGGATTTCGAGCACTGGTTCAACCCTTTCGCCCCCGGCGACACGGTCCCGCCCTACGCCTGCTCCTGAACCCTACTTCTCAACCCTGCTGCTGAGCCCTACTCCGGACCGGCCCGCTTGGCCAACCATGCCAGGTAGTCCTCGGTGAAGCGCCGGACGCCGTCCCACTCCGTGTAGACATAGTCACGGGACGTGTCCGTGTCCGTTGAGCCCTTGTCCTTGGCGATCTTCTTCATCAGGTGCTTCTTGATGAAGCCGTAGTGGGTGTAGAGCAGAGCACCGGCGAACAGACCGACGTGCTTTGGCCGCCACCCTGTGTCCTCTTCGAACTTCTGCACGTAGCCCTCGGCGTGTTCCTCGTCTCCGTGGGCGGCCATGCTGACGGACACCAGCGCGGAAGGCAATCGTTCGAGCTCACCGCGGTTCTTCTTCACAAAGTCCGTGACGTGCCTTTCGTGTTTGCCCACATGAACAGAAGCCGCCACGATCACGCCGTCGTAACCCTCCGGCAGCGTGTGGCCGGAATGTTTGAGGTCCGCGGTCTCCGCCTGATGCCCGTGCACACGGATCAGATCGGCCATGTACTCTGCGATCTGGGCTGTCTGTCCTTCAACCGTTCCATACGGGATGTAGATATTGGCCATGATCCAGTGTGGGAGCGGGGCGGGTTGCCGCCCTAGGGTCCAACGCCCCGGGACCGTCATGCGCAAGGCCGCTGAAAAGTGAAGAATCCCTGCCGGATTCCCGGGCAGGGATTCTTCACTTGCGGAACTCCCGAGATTTGCGGAACTCCCTGGATTTTCGGAACTCCCTAGTAGCCGGAGGGCTGGTCGAACCTCTGGCCGGCCGGATTGGACGGCAGAATTGCCATCACCAAGAGCGCCAGGCCACCGAGGAACGGCACCAGGACCAGCAGGATCAGCCAGGCGCTCATGTTCACGTCATGCAGGCGCCGGGCCAGCAGGGCCAGGGACGGAACGATCGTCCCCAGTCCCCAAACAACGGCAAGGATCAGCCCAATGACGGCGCCAGGTCCAATCGCGGCGGCTCCGGACGCATTGGTCGTCATGCCAGTACTCGTGATGATGTTGATGACGATGCCCACCAGGAGTGACACCAGCGCCCACCACCAGTACTCACTACGGCTGGCCCGGCCGGTGAAGGTGGCGTACTTTTTGAAGAATCGCTGGACGGCCTGCGTGAGGCTGGCCCCGTACAGCGGGGCCCAAAGCGGCGGCTCTCCGGTCTGCGGCGGTAATGCATTCGGTTGCTGCGGATAACTCATGTAGTCCCCTTCAATGAGTGCCAGTGACGAGACTCATCCTAGGGCCGCCAGCGCCCAGGAATCAGCGTTGGGCGTCGAGAATTTACAAGGCGTTCATCCGCGCAGGCGCGCGGGACCATCAGGCACCGGTTTAGCCTTCGCGCTCAGACGCCCGGCTCGAACTCTGCATTTCCCATCATCAGGATGCCGCGCCGGGGTATCCAGAAATCCCCCAACCTGTCCTGGACCGTCAAGGCCGCCGGCTTTCCCAGGTAGCACCCCTTCAGCACGGCCCGGCTGCCTGCGACAAACCACAGGCGCCGGGGATAGACGGCGAACCGTTGGCCGTTGGGAACGTGGCCCGTCAGCCTTAGGCGCCCCGCCCCCAACGCAGGGCCGGCGACGGCGCCCATGGCGCGCAGGAACGTCCGGCTGCGCCAGAGCCGCTCAGGCGCAACACCTGAGACTGCCGACATGGCCCTGGTGACCGGCGTTGCCCGGAGAATGAGTTCCCAGTGCAGGACAGCCCCGCCGTCGACGTCGACCGTGAAGGCGTGGCTGCCGCTCCAGGCGAGGGAGATGCGGGAAGTCGACGCCGATTCGAGGGCGGCGCCAAAGTACCGGGGGCAGGACAGCCCGGGGTCCACGGTGCCGTGCATTGACCAGGCGCCGGCCGGGTCGCGGATCCAGACCGAGGTGTACCCCGGCCCGATCGATGACCCGGCAAAGCGCCGCAAAGCCAGGACATAGCCTGAACTGAACGGAACCCCGGTGATACCGAACCCGGTAAAGCGCTCCGTATCCCCGGTATCCCCGGCACGGCCATCCGCACCGGCACGGCCGCCGGCCGGACGTTCGACCGCCCGCTCGAGGGCTTCAATCAAAGCCTGGGGACTCTGCATGGCATCAGCCTCCGGATTGCGGACCCGGCTGGGAACTACAGGTACACGAACTACATGTGGACGTGGAGCCGCCGGGCTGCTTCGGAGATGGAGCCGCTAAGTGACGGGTACACGGTGAAGGTGCTGGCGACGTCGTCGACGTGCAGTTTCTGCGTCACGGCAATCGAGATCGCGAAGATGAGCTCGGAGGCGTTCGGACCCACCACCACCCCGCCGATCACGGTGCCGGAGCCCTTGCGGGCGAAGATCTTGACGAAGCCGTCGCGGTGGTTGCGCATCTTGGCGCGCGCGTTGCTGCGCAGGGAGAGCTTGACGATGTCGCCCTGGTACTTGCCGGATTCGATCTCGGCCTCGGACACGCCCACGGATGCGATCTCGGGCGAGGTGAAGATGTTGGACGCCACCTGGTGCAGCTTGATCGGCATGACGGCGTCGCCCAGGAAGTGGGCCACGGCAATCCGGCCCTGCATCGCGGCCACGGAGGCCAGGGCCAGGACGCCGGTGCAGTCGCCCGCGGCGTAGATGTTCGGCGCGGTGGTGCGCGAGACGCCGTCGACCTTGATGTGGCCGCTCTCGGTGAGGGCGACGCCGGCTTCCTCCAGGCCGATGCCGGCCGTGTTCGGGATGGAACCGACGCAGACCAGGCAGTGGCTGCCGGTGACCTTGGAACCGTCGCCGAGGGTGACCACGACGCCGTCGTCCGTGCGTTCGACGGTTTCGGCGCGGGCGCGGGAGAGGACCTTGAGCCCGCGGCGTTCGAAGACGCCCTCGAGGACCTCGGCGGCGTCGGTGTCCGAGCCCGGCAGCACGCGGTCGCGGCTGGAAATCAGGGTGACTTTAGAGCCCAGGCCGTTGTAGGCCGAGGCGAATTCTGCGCCCGTGACACCGGAACCCACCACGATGAGTTCCTCGGGGAGTTCGTCCATGTTGTAGATCTGGGCCCAGTTCAGGATGCGCTCCCCGTCCGGCCGCGCGGTGGGCAACTCGCGCGGGTGGGCGCCGACCGCCAACAGGATGGTGTCTGCCTCCACGGTTTCGGTGCCGTCGGCGGTCAGGACCTCGATGGTGTGGTTGTCCAGCAGCTTGCCGGAGCCGATCAGGATGCGGACGTTCTGGTGCTCCAGCCCGGCCTGGATGTCCTCCGACTGCTTCCGCGCCAGCCGCAGGAGACGGTCGTTGATGTGCTTGAGGTCCGCGCGCATCGACGGGGCGAAGTCGCCGCCGTCGACGTCGAACTTGACGCCCAGCTCCCCCGCCTCGGCCACGCGGGTCATCAGGTCTGCGGTCGCGATCAGGGTTTTGGAGGGAACGACGTCGGTCAGCACGGCGGATCCGCCGAGGCCTGCGCGTTCGATGATGGTGACCTGCGCCCCCAGCGAGGCGGCGACCATGGCGGCTTCGTAGCCGCCAGGCCCTCCGCCGAGAATTGCGATGCGGGGTGAGCTGAAGTCAGGATGCGTAGTCACAATCAACCATTGTCCACCATCCGAACCGGAGCCACCAAAGAGTCCGGGCCGCCGAGCGTCCTCACGGCTCCCGGTGGCACGGGTGCTGTGCAGCCGGCCGCCGGCACGATAACTTGTACCGGTGAGTACAACAGAATTCCTGAACACGGATCCCTTCGAGGCCGCCCGCGCCGCCGCCGACTACATCGCCGCAGAGACGGGCGTCGATTCCCACGACGTCGCGCTGGTCCTCGGCTCGGGCTGGGGCGACGCCGCGGAGCTCATCGGCGAGACCACCGCGACCCTGTCCGCAGCCGAAATCCCCGGCTTCTCCGCACCCTCCGTGGTGGGCCACGTGGGCACCATCCGCTCCGTGCTGACCAAAGAGGGAAAGCGCGCCCTGGTCCTGGGCGCACGCACCCACTACTACGAGGGCAAGGGCGTCCGCGCCGTGGTCCACGGCGTGCGTACCGCCGCGGCCGCCGGCTGCAAGACGCTGGTCCTGACCAACGGCTGCGGCGGCCTGAACGAGGACTGGGCGCCCGGCACCCCGGTCCTGATCAGCGACCACATCAACCTCACCGCCACCTCACCGCTGGAAGGGGCAACGTTCGTGGACCTCACGGACCTGTACTCCTCGCGCATCCGCGGCCTGGCCCGTGAGGTGGACCCCTCCCTGGACGAGGGCGTCTACGCGCAGTTCACCGGCCCGCACTACGAGACGCCCGCCGAAGTGCAGTACGCCAAGCGCATTGGCGCATCCCTGGTCGGCATGTCCACGGCACTGGAGGCCATCGCCGGCCGCCACGCCGGCATGGAGGTCTTCGGCATCTCTCTGGTAACCAACCTCGCCGCAGGGATCAGCCCCGTGCCGCTCAGCCATGAGGAAGTCCTTGAGGCCGGCCAGGCCGCTGGACCGCGCATTTCAAAGCTGCTCGCGGAGATCATCGCAAAGCTCTGATCCAGCCCGGCGTAAGGTCCTGGACCGCCGGCTGCGGCTATTCCGCAGCCAGGTAGTCCAGGACCTTCGCTTTGTCCGCCGGGAACCGCCGCTCGATCGAGTCCGCGATCCCGGCGATGCTCTGCCGCGCCAGCGCCTGCCGCCAGGCGAGTTCGGCCTGCCGCATGGTCTGGGAAATGAGGCAGGACCGGGCAAAGTTGTCCTCCCGGTCCGGCTCGGGGATATTTCCCAGGATCGCCTCACACCGGAATGCCGGGTCCTGGCCCTCCAGCGCCAGCACGATGTCCAGCACGGTGATGTGTTCCGGCCGGCGCGCCAGGAGAAATCCGCCGCGGGGCCCCGAGACCGAGTCCAGCACTTTGGCCCGGACCAGCGACTGAAACTGCTTGTTCAGATAGGCGGCCGGAAGCTTGTAGAACTCCGCCAGCCGTGCACTGTTCACCGGCTCACCCGGCGGTGTCCAGGCCATGTTGACGCAACTGTGCACGGCCCATTCCACGCCACGCCCCATCTTCATATTCCAGACGTTACGTGTCCGGAAATTTGGGTGTCAAGGTCCTTCTGAACGCCCCAAATTGGCACGTGAAATGCCAATTCCCGGCCGTCTGGGCAAGCTTCTCCCAGGATTGGCGATAGTTTGGTTCCTATGACGTCTTCTGATGCCGAACTCGCCCGACTCCTGAGCGATGCCCGCGACTGGGCCGACCAGGACCCGGACCCCGCAACCGCCGCCGCCCTCTCTGAGCTGATCCGCCTCACCGACGGGGGCGTCGGGGCGGCCCGCCAGGAGCTGGCAGACAGCTTCAGCGGCACCCTCCAGTTCGGCACCGCCGGACTGCGGGCGGCCCTCGGCCCGGGTCCGAACCGGATGAACCGCGTGGTGGTCCGCCGCGCCGCCGCCGGCTTCACCGCTTTCCTCACGAGCGCAGTCGAGCAGGCCTCCCCCGGCACCCGGCCGCGCGCCGTCGTCGGCTACGACGCCCGCTACAACTCCGATATCTTCGCCGAAGAAACCGCCGCGATCCTCACCGCGGCCGGCGTGGAAACGTTCTTGATGCCCTCCGCGCTGCCCACCCCGTTGCTCGCGTACGCGGTGCGGGCGCTGGATTGCGACGGCGGCGTCATGGTCACCGCCAGCCACAACCCGCCCCAGGACAATGGGTACAAGGTCTACCTCGGCCGCCACGCGGTTGAGGAAAGCGGCCGCGGCGCCCAGATCGTGGCGCCCTACGATGCGCTGATAGCGGCGAAGATCGACGCCGTCGGCGCCCTGGACTCGATCATCCTGGCCGCGGACGGGTGGACTGTGCTGGAGCCCTCCATCGCCGCCGAGTACCAGAACGCCGTCGCGGCCTTGGCCATCCCCGAACACTTCCCGGCCCGCGGGCTGAAGATCATCCTGACCCCCATGCACGGCGTGGGCGGGGAAACGGCGGTGGCGGTGCTGAACGCCGCCGGATTCGAGGACGTCACGCTCGTCACGGAACAGGCGCTCCCGGATCCGGACTTCCCCACAGTGAGCTTCCCCAACCCCGAAGAGCCCGGGGCGCTGGATCTGGCCCTCGAGGCGGCAACGCGCGGGGACGCCGACATTGTGATCGCCAACGACCCCGACGCCGACCGGGCGGCCGTGGCGGCGAAGGATCCGGCCACCGGCGCGTGGCGCATGCTGCGCGGCGACGAGGTCGGTGCCCTGCTGGGTGCCCACGTCGTGGCGCGGCAGGCCGCGGGCGGCGAGGCCCCGGCCGGCGTGTTCGCCAACTCGATCGTGTCTTCCCGGCTGCTGGCGCGGATCGCGGCAGCGGCAGGCTACGCACACGAGGAAACCCTGACCGGCTTCAAATGGATTGCCCGGGTGCCGGGGCTGGTCTACGGCTACGAGGAGGCGCTGGGCTACTGCGTGGCCCCGTCCCTGGTGCGGGACAAGGACGGCATTTCGGCCGCCGTCCTCATCGCCGAACTCGCGGCGGCGGCAAAGGCCGAGGGCAAGACAATCTTCGACACCCTGGACGAGCTCTACCTGGTGCACGGCCTGCACGCGAGCGACCAGCTCAGCATCCGCGTGGCGGACCTTGGCCTGCTGGACGCGATGATGAACCGGCTGCGCGTCAGCCCGCCGGAATCGTTCGGCGGCTCGGGCGTCGAGGCCGTCACGGATCTGGCCGTGGGCACCGAGCAGCTGCCGCCCACTGAAGGCCTGCTGTACCTGACCAGGGACCTCAGCCGCGTCATCATCCGTCCCAGCGGCACGGAACCGAAGCTCAAGTGCTACCTGGAGGTCATCCGCAGCGTGGACTCGGCGGCCGAGCTTCCGGCGGCCCGGGACGAGGCCCGCGCCGCACTGGACAGCGTGCTGGCTGACGTCCGCGAGGCCCTGGGCTTGTAGGGCTCACCCCACCCCCCAAGGGATCAACTGCTAGAGCTCAACCTCAATGTACCCGCCCACAATCCGGGTACCGAAGGTTGCGAGCCGGAGTTCCGGGTTGCCGAGGCACTCACCGGTTTCGAGGTCGTAGACCTCTTTGTGCAGCGGCGAGGCGATGGTGGGTCGGTCGCCGCGGGACCCGGTGATGCCGCGGGCCATGACATTGGCCCCGGTTGCCGGGTCCTCGTTGGCGACAGCGAAAACCTCACCGTTCGCGGTCTGGAACACGGCGACCTGGTGCCCGGAAATCAGTGCGGCCTCGCCCCATGCGGGTTCCAGGTCCGTGACGGTGCAGACCCGGTGCCAGCCGGCGCCGGATCCGGAAATCTGACCTGCGATGTCGGGTTGTGCGTCGTGTGCTGCGGTTTCAAGTACGGCGGTCATCCCGGCCCCTCTCTGATACATCCCTTGCGGGTTCAACCGCTGCTGCGGCCACATATTCAAGCTAGGCCTCCGGTGTTTCATCCGGGCGCGCCGGATGTGTCCGGCGCGTAAAAGAGAGCTCACACGGCCGGAAATGCATTCGTGATGCAGAAGTTAAGATCACGAAACATAAGGGAAACTGAAGCGAAATTCCGTTTGCCTAGTCTGGGACGACAAGCTGCAGAGCACCGTCTGCGGCCCATGCGAAAGGCCCACCGTGACCGGACTCCCTTCAAGCCACCCGAATCAGGGTGCAGCCAGCGCCGCCCCGCGCCGTATTGTGGTGGCCGGCGGCGGCCCCGCGGCGCACCGATTCGCCGATGCCATGCACGCCCGCGGACTCGATGGCTGGCACGTTACTGTCCTCACCGAGGAAGCCCACCTCCCCTACGACCGCGTCGCGCTGAGCAAGGCACTCACCGACAGCGACGTCGACCTCACCCTGGGCAGCGCTTCCATGTGGGAACACACGGCCCTGGACCTGAAGACCGGCGAGCGCGTCACCAGCATCGACGCCGTCGGCAAAACCGTCACGACCGCCGCGGGTACCACCTATCCGTACGACGAGCTCGTGGTCGCAACGGGCTCGGACGCGGCCCGCCTGCCCATCCCGGGCGCCGAACTTACCCATGTGTACCGCACCCTTGAGGACGTCTGGTCCATCAACAAGGCCATCGCGGACCTCACCGTGAAGCTGGGCCGCCAGGTCAAGGCGGTCACCATCGGCGGCGGTCTGCTGGGCCTGGAATCAGCGGCCGGCACCGAACAGCTCGGCGCCACCCCGATCGTCATCAACGGCTCGCCCTGGCTCATGAACACCCAGCTGGACGAGGGCGCCGGGCAGGCGCTGGGCCGGCTCATCGAGGCCAAGGGCTTCACCGTCCACGGCGGGGTGTTCCCCTCCGAGGTCCTCTCCGACGACGACGGCCAGGTCACCGGCGTCCTCATGGCCGACGGCCGGACCATCGACGCCGACATCGTGATCGTGGCGATCGGTGTGCGGCCCCGCGACGAGCTGTTCCGGGCCGCAGAGGGTGCAGTGCAGCAGTTCCAGCTCGGCCAGCGCGGCGGCGTCGTCATCTCCGACGACTGCTCCACCGAGGTTCCCGGCATCTGGGCGATCGGCGAGGTCGCCAACTTCGGCGGCATGTGCCTGGGCCTCGTGGCCCCGGCCAACACCATGGCCGAAATCGTCGCGGACCGGCTGCACGGCGGCGACGCAACCTTCCCCGGCTTCGACACGGCCACCAAGCTCAAGCTCTCCGGCGTCGACGTCGCCAGCTTCGGCGACGCGTTCGCCCGCACCGAACACTCCCTCGAAATCGTCTACGCCGACCCCGCCCGCGGCGTCTACCAGAAGATCGTCACCACCGATGACGCCAAGACCCTGCTCGGCGGCATCTTCGTCGGCGACGCCACCCCCTACACTTCCCTGCGCCCCATGCTGGGCCGCGAACTGGCCGCCGAGCCCGGCGCGTACCTCACCGCGGCCGGCGGCGGCGACGCCCCGGAAACCGAACTGCCGGACGACGCCATCCTGTGTTCCTGCAACAACGTCTCCGCGGGAACCATCCGCGACACCGTCAACGGCTGCGGGGCCTGCGACGGCAACGCACCCGTCCAGGAACTCGGCGAGCTGAAGGGCTGCACCCGCGCCGGAACCAGCTGCGGTTCCTGTGTCCCGATGCTCAAGAAGCTGCTCGAGACCGAGCTGACCAAGTCCGGCGTTGAAGTTTCCAAGGCCCTCTGCGAACACATTGAGCTCTCCCGCCAGGAACTCTTCGACGCCATCCGCGTCCTGGAACTGACCTCCTTCGAGGAGATCATGGCCAAGTACGGCACCGGGGACGGCTGCGATATCTGCAAGCCGACCATCGCCAACATCCTGGCCAGCCAGAACAGCGCCTACGTCCTGGACGCCGGCCGCGGCACCCTGCAGGACACCAACGACCGTGCCCTGGCCAACATGCAGAAGGACGGCACCTACTCGGTGGTTCCGCGCATCGCCGGCGGCGAGATCACCCCGAAAAAACTCGGCGTGATCGCCGCGGTGGCCGAGCAATACGGCCTCTACACCAAGATCACCGGCGGCCAGCGGATCGACATGTTCGGCGCCCGGCTGGAGCAGCTGCCGGAAATCTGGAAGCTGCTGGTGGATGCCGGCTTCGAATCCGGCCAGGCCTACGGCAAGAGCCTGCGCACGGTGAAGTCCTGCGTCGGCTCCACGTGGTGCCGCTTCGGGGTCCAGGACTCGGTGGCCATGGCCATTCAGCTTGAGCTGCGCTACCGCGGCCTCCGCAGCCCGCACAAGCTGAAGATGGGCGTCTCCGGCTGCGCCCGCGAATGCGCCGAGGCCCGGGGCAAGGACGTCGGCGTCATCGCCACCGCTGACGGCTGGAACCTGTATGTCGGCGGCAACGGCGGAGCCACCCCGGCGCACGCCCAGCTGCTGGCCAAGGACCTCGACGACGAAACCCTGATCAAGTACATCGACCGCTACTTCATGTACTACATCCGCACGGCCGACCGCCTGCAGCGCACCGCGCGCTGGCAGGAAGAGCTCGACGGCGGCATCAAGCACGTCGAGGACGTCGTGGTGCACGACACCCTCGGCATCGCCGCGGACCTCGAGGCCGCCATGGCCAAGCACGTGGACACCTACATCGATGAGTGGGCCGACACCCTGAAGGATCCCGAGCGCCTGCGCCGCTTCCGCTCCTTCGTCAACGCCCCGGACCAGAAGGACGACTCCATCACCTTCGTCCCCGACGAGCGCGGCCAGATGCGCCCGGCCACGGCAGAAGAGAAGGCCTTGGCCGGACAGCAGCCAGTCCTGATCGGTTCGTCCATTCCGGTCCGGGCCACCACCCCTGAACTGCTTGACCAGAACGAGGTATAGCCATGCAGCTCACCATTGACCTCACCGGACGCGAAGTCCTGGTCACCGGCGCGGACCACGCCGCGCGGCAGGCCGTACGGCGCTACGAGGCGGCCGGCGCCGTCGTGCACCGCCTGGGCACCCCGCACGGCGCCGGCATGAACGGGCCGCTGCCCGAGCGCCCGTTCCTGGTGGCGGCCGTCGAGGACGGCCAGCCCGGCTGGGAGGCCCTCCTGGACCGGTGCCGGGCCACCGGCATTCCGGTCGCAACCGAGCCGGCGGCCGGCCCGGCGGGACACGTCACGCTGGTCGGCGGCGGCCCCGGGACCACCGAGCTGCTGACCGTTGCCGCCGTGACGGCGCTGCGCGATGCCGACGTCGTCTTTTACGACCGGCTCGCCCCCTACCAGGAGCTGCCGTCCCTGACCTCGGCCAGGCTCGTGGACGTGGGCAAGAAGCCCGGCCACCACAAGGTCAGCCAGGCCGACATCGAAAGGCTCATGGTCGAAAGCGCGCTGGCTGGCAACAACGTGGTCCGCCTCAAGGGCGGGGACCCCTACGTCTTCGGCCGCGGCGGTGAGGAAGTCGCGTCCTGCGTCGCGGCCGGGGTTCCGGTCCGCGTCATCTCCGGAGTCACCAGCGCCATTTCGGTTCCGGCCGCCGCCGGCATCCCGGTCACCCACCGCGAAGTCAGCCACATGTTCACGGTGGTTTCAGGCCATGCCCCGTTGACGGAGAACGAACTGACGCATCTGGCCGGGCTCGGCGGGACTATCGTGGTCCTGATGGGCATCGGCACACTGCACCACCTCGCCGCCGGACTCCGCCGGGCCGGAATGCGGGCCGACATGCCGATGGCCGTGGTTGAACGCGGTTACCGCCCCGGCCAGCGCACTACCATCGCCGAACTGGGCACCATCACCTCCGCCGCCGCGGGCTGCAGCAACCCCGCCGTCCTGGTGATCGGGGAGGTTGTCCGGGTTGCCGAGGCCAACCGGGGCTGTGCCGAGGCCTCGGCGGAGCTTGACCGCCTGGCCGCATCCCTGCTGGAAGCATAAGGATTTTCATGAGCGCACTGAACGCCGCCGCCGCAACCTTTCCGGAGCCCGGCGCACCCCTGACCCCGCTGACTCCGGCCACCCTGATCCCGGCGTCCCTGATCCCGGCGTCCGCCGGGACGCCCCCGCCTGAACCTGCCGACGATGCCGCCGACCGGGACCTTCCCCTGGACGGTTTCCGGATCGGCGTCACCTCGCACCGCCGCTCGCAGGACCTCATCGAGGCCCTCGAGCGCCGCGGTGCCGAGGTGCTTCACGCCCCGGCGCTGAAGATCGCCCCGGTCCGGGAGGACGAGAGCCTGATCGAGGACACCCGGGCCATCATCGCCGCCCGGCCCGATCTCTGCGTCGCCACCACCGCCTACGGCATGCGCCGCTGGTGCGAGGCCGCGGACACGTTCGGCATTGGCGACCAGCTGCTGGAGACCCTCTCCGCCACCCGGATGTTCGTCCGCGGGCCCAAGGCCCGCGGCGCCGTGCGTGCTGCCGGGCTCGCCGACGTCGGCATCAGCAGCGACGAAACCACCGCCACCCTCGTGGACATGCTCCTTGCCGAGGGTGTCCGCGGCAAGACCGTCGCGGTGCAGCTGCATGGTTACACCGACGTCCGCCAGCTCGAACGCCTGCGCATGTCCGGCGCCACCGTCCTGACCGTCACCCCGTACCGCTGGGTCAAACCCGACGGCGCCGACCGGCTGCCCAAGCTCATCGAAGCCGCCTGCAGCGGCAACCTGGACGTCCTGACCTTCACCAGCGCCCCCGCCGTGGACGCGATGTGGAGCACGGCCCACGAGATGGGCGTCTACAAGCAGCTCGTGGAGAGCCTGAAGACCAACGTGGCGACCGCCGTCGTCGGCCCCATCACCGCGCAGCCGCTGATCGACGCCGGGCTGCACCCGCTGATCCCGGAACGGTTCCGGATGGGCGCGCTGATCCGGCTGGTCTGCGAGCACCTGGCGCTGAACCACGTCCGCCGGCTGGACACCGCGTCCGGCAGCGTGGAGCTGCGCGGCCGCTCACTGCGCATCAACGGTGAGCCGGTCGAGATGGCCCCCGCGCCCCTGTTGCTGCTGCGTGCTCTGATCGGCGCCGGCGGGGCCGTGCTCTCCCGCGAGGCGCTCTCGGACCTGCTGGAACTGCGCGGCTCCGTGCACGCCCTGGACATGACGGTCAGCCGGCTGCGGTCCGCGCTGCCGGACACCCGGCTGGTGGAAACCGTGGTGAAGCGCGGCTACCGGATCCGGGTCTAATGGCGGTGGGCCGGGGGCTCTCCGCTGGGTGTGACCCACGACATTACCGGCCGGTAAATACTGGCGAACAGGCAGGTCAGAAGCGGCAACACCCGGGAAACACCCCGGAAAAATCGGAAGCATACGCTGGGTTTCATCAAGCACACCGGCCACACGATGGCCACCCCAGCGAAAGGGCCAGCACATGTCCGCTCCGGCATTGTCTCCCACCTCCGGCACGTCTTCCTTGACCGCAGCCGCCTCCGGCACCGCCTCTCCGACGACCGCCACAACGGCCGCCCGGCCCCGGATCGTCATCGCCGGCGCGGGTCCGGCCGCCCAGGCCCTCGTCCGGCACCTCACCCGGACCCCGTTCGCCGGCGCCGTCACGGTCCTCAGCAACCGCGATGACGCCCCCGAGGAACTGCTGGAGCTGGCAGCCCTGCCCCAGGTCTCCGTCCGCTTCGGCCAGCCGGCCAGCCACATCGACGCCGACAACCGCGTCGTCACGACGGCCGACGGCATGGACTTCACCTACGACGAGCTCGTGATCGCCACCGGTTCCGCTCCCGCCGAGACGCCGGTGGAAGGTGCCGCACGGTGCCTGAGCTATGCCACGATCGACGACGCCGCCCGGCTGGGCGAAGCCGTCAAGGACGTCACCCGGGTCCTGGGCCGGCGTCCCCTCGGTATCCTCGTCGGCACAGGCTCGGCCGCCGGCCAGGCCGAGGCTGTCCTCCGGGCCCGCGGCGTCCGCCCGATTCGCACGACGGTCCGCCCGTCCGCCATCGTTCCCACCATCGCCGGGTCCGTCCTGCCGGCGTCCGGCATCGTCTTCGAGGACGGCTCCAGCATGAACGGCGACCTCGTGATCCTTGCCGAGGAGCGCATCGCCCGCGACGAACTGGCCGCCACGGCCGGGCTGGCCACCGCTCCCGGCGGCGGGATTGTCATTGGCCAGGACTTCCGCACCTCCGTGCCGGGCATCTGGGCGATCGGCGACGCGGCAGCGTACGACGGCGTCCGGCTGGGCCTGCTGGTGGCCTCCGGTTCGGCCGCATCCGTGTGCGCGTCCCAGTTGCTTCAGGCCACCATGGCCCGGCCCCTGGCTGCTGCCGCCTGAGCGGACGGAGCATGCCCGGCCGGGGCATCGGCCGGGCATGTTCCTATGGCAAGATGGTCACCTGATAAGCCGCGCACCATGCGGCGCCGCCAAGGGCCCGCAGGCCCACAAGGCCCGGGAAGGGACCGCCGTGTCCCCAGGCCCGCCAGGAAAGGGACCACCATGAGCCACGAAGCCGCCACCGGGGGCACGCCCGACATTGCCTCTTACATCGACCACACCATGCTCAAGCCGGAAGCCAGCGAGGCGGAGATCCTCAAGGTCTGTGCCGAGGCGGCCGAGTACCGGTTCAAGTCCGTCTGCGTGAACCCGGTCTGGGTCAAGACGGTCAAGAAAGCGCTGAAGGGCTCCGGTGTCCTGACGTGCTCCGTGGTGGGATTCCCGCTGGGCGCCACGCCGAGCGACGTCAAGGCCTTTGAGGCCCGCGGCGCGGTCCTGGACGGGGCCGAAGAGGTGGACATGGTCATCAACATCGCCGCGGCCCGCGCCAATGACAAGGGCGCCCTGGTGGATGACATCGCCGCCGTCGCCGAGGCCGTCCACGAAGGCGGGGCCATCCTGAAGGTCATCATCGAAACGGCGCTGCTGGATGACGCCCAGAAGGTGCTGGCCTGCCAGGCTGCGGTGGAAGCCGGCGCGGACTTCGTCAAGACCTCCACCGGCTTCAACGGCGGCGGTGCCACGGCCGAGGACGTCGCGCTCATGCGCCGCACCGTGGGCCCGGACCTGGGTGTCAAGGCCTCCGGCGGCGTGCGGTCCCTGGCCGATGCTCAGGCTATGATTGCTGCAGGTGCAACACGTATTGGCGCCAGCTCCGGCATCGCGATCGTCAAGGGTGAACAGGGTTCGTCCGCGTACTGATCCGTGCCGGCAGCGCCCACAGTTTTGAGCCCCCAGGGGCCGAGGAGGAACACATGTCCAGCAACAACACCCAGTCCCGGCAGGTAGAGAACAGCCTCGGATCCAGCATCGCCGTGTTCGTGCCGATGATGGTCCTGTTCCTCGGCGCGATCTACTCGCTGTCCTTCCTGACGCTGGACAACGTCTGGCCGATGGCCATCTGCCTGGTCCTCTTTGCCCTCTCGTTCTGGATCCCGCAGACGCTGCTGGGCCGCTCGGATTCGGCCGGCGAGAACTAGGCGCCACGCTTAAAAGACTGAAGCTCCGGACATTTCCGGAGCTTCAGCCATTTAAGCGAGCCTAAGCAAGCCCTTCACCAGCCCCGCGCCCAGCGCCAGGACTGCCGGGAAGTGCGCCTTGGCCACGGCCAGGCCGGCGCCGAACATCCCCACCATCGCGTAGCCGCTGACCGGGATGAGGACGAACCATTCCCGCCGTGAGCCCGCCCGGCCCAGCAGCGGGATGGAGAACGCCCCGTTGGCTCTCCAGATGTTCTTGAGCAGCGGCAGTTTCCGCAGGACCTTCGGCGGCTTGATCACGATCGGCCAGAGCAGCGGCACTCCCCCGGTGGTGATCATGTCCCCCACAATGTGCACCAGCACGCCGGTGAGCATGGAGACCGGCAGCCAGGTCCACTGCTGCGGCGCGAACCACGTCACCAGGCCTGCCATGAGCAGCGCGAAGATCCAGTTGCTGACCACCCCGGATTTCGGAAAGAGCTTCAGCGCCTTCGCGGCGATGTTGATCATGAACATGCACAGCAGGCCGGCCCCGACGGACAACAGCCCCCACTGGGTCTGCACCTGGAACTGCCCGGCGAACGTGGCCAGCAGCACGAAGAACGCCGCGCCCAGCACCGAATGCGTGCCCTGCCTGTGGCCGCCGCTGACGTTCTCAATGCCGCGCGCCACCAGGTTGGACAGCGGGGGCAGCGCGTGCGCCACGGTGCTGGCGCGGTGGTCCCAGTCGCAGACCAGCGCGGTCCCCGCCGTCGCCATGGCGCCAATGACGATTCCCGTGGGATCCAGCGGGTACCAGCCGAGCGCGTACGGGCCGGTCGAGGCAATAGCTACCCACGCCGCGGCTCCCGACGCGGCGTGATGTCCTCCCATCATTCTTTTACTTCACCGCCGGTGTTGCTGCTACAGGAGTGTCAGAGAAGATGTTGCGGATGACGCCGTTGGCCCACTCGAGGATCTCGGCGTCCTGCAGGTCCCGTCCGCCGATCTTCGCCGTCTTGGGCTTGGGGATGAGCACCGCGTCCAGGGCAGGCTTGGCCTGGGCGCCCGGGTACATCCGGGTCAGGCGCATGAGCTTGGACTCGGGCAACTGCGCCGGGGAGAACTTGATGAAGTTGCCCTGCAGCGCGACGTCGGACAGACCGGCCTCGCGGGCGCCCACCCGGAACCGGGCGACGTCGATCAGGTTTGTTGCGGGCAGCGGCAGTTCGCCGTAGCGGTCCACCAGCTCGGCGAGGACCTCGTCGATCGCCTCGTACGTGATGGCGCTGGCGAGTTTGCGGTAGGCCTCCAGGCGCAGCCGTTCGCCCGGTACGTAGTCGTGCGGCAGATGCGCGTTGACCGGCAGCTCGATCTTCATTTCGGCGGCCTTTTCCTCGGCCTCGCCGCGGTATTCGGCCACGGCCTCGCCGACCAGCCGGATGTAGAGGTCGAAGCCGACGCCCTGGATGTGGCCGGACTGCTCGCCGCCGAGCAGGTTGCCGGCGCCGCGGATCTCCAGGTCCTTCATGGCCAGCTGCATGCCGGCGCCGAGCTCGTTGTGCGTCGCGACGGCCTTGAGCCGTTCCAGCGCCACCTCGCCGAGCGGCTTTTCCGAGGGGTAGAGGAAGTAGGCGTAGGCGCGTTCACGGCCGCGGCCCACCCGTCCGCGCAGCTGGTGCAGCTGGGACAGGCCGTACTTGTCCGCGCCGTCCACGATCAGGGTGTTGGCGTTGGAGATGTCCAGGCCGGTCTCGATGATGGTGGTGCAGACCAGGACGTCGAAGCGCTTTTCCCAGAAGTCCACAATGATCTGTTCCAGCCGGCTCTCGGACATCTGCCCGTGCGCCACCTCCACCCGGGCCTCCGGGACCAGTTCGCGGATCTTCGCCGCGGTGCGGTCGATCGTGGACACCCGGTTGTGGACGAAGAACACCTGGCCTTCGCGCATGAGCTCGCGGCGGATCGCTGCGGAGGTCTGCTTGTCCGTGTACGGGCCCACGTAGGTCAGCACGGGGTGCCGTTCCTCCGGCGGGGTGGCCAGAGTGGAAGTCTCGCGGATGCCGGTCAGGGACATTTCCAGCGTGCGCGGAATGGGGGTGGCGCTCATGGCCAGGACGTCCACGTTGGTGCGCATCTTCTTGAGCGCCTCCTTGTGTTCGACGCCGAAGCGCTGCTCTTCGTCCACGATCACCAGGCCGAGGTCCTTGAAGCCGAAGTCCTTGGACAGCAGCCGGTGCGTGCCGATCACGACGTCCACGGAGCCGGCCTTGACGCCGTCGGCCGTTTCCTTGGCCTCCTTGCCAGTCTGGAAGCGGGACAGCGGTTTGACCACCAGCGGAAAGCCGGAAAAACGTTCGGTGAACGTCTCGTAGTGCTGCTGGGCAAGCAGTGTCGTCGGCACCAGCACGGCCACCTGCTTGCCGTCCTGGACGGCCTTGAACGCGGCGCGGACGGCGATCTCGGTCTTTCCGTAGCCGACGTCGCCGGAGATCAGCCGGTCCATCGGGATCTCGCGCTCCATGTCGGCCTTGACCTCGTTGATGGTGGTCAGCTGGTCCGGCGTCTCCACGTAGGGGAAGGCTTCCTCGAGCTCCCGCTGCCACGGGGTGTCCGGGGCGAAAGCGTAGCCGCGGGAGGCCATCCGGGCCGAGTACAGCCGGATCAGTTCGCCGGCGATCTCCTTGACCGCCTTGCGGGCCTTGGACTTGGTGCTGGCCCAGTCCGCGCCGCCCATCTTGCTCAGCGCCGGGGTGTCGCCGCCGACGTACCTGGTGACCTGGTCCAGCTGGTCGGTGGGGACGAAGAGCCGGTCGCCCGGGGCGCCGCGCTTGGACGGGGCATATTCGAGCACCAGGTACTCGCGCACGCCGTCGCCGCCCCCGGCCACCCGGCGCTGGATCAGCTCGACGAACCGGCCGATGCCGTGCTGTTCGTGGACCACGGAGTCCCCGGCCACGAGCTGGAGAGGGTCCACGGCGTTCCGCCGCTTGGACGGCATCCTGCGCATGTCCTTGGTGGAACTGGCTGAGGTCCTGCCCAGCAGGTCAGCCTCGGTCAGCAGCGCCAGCTTGAGCGGGTCCAGGACAAAGCCGCGGCCGACGGCGGCGGTGGTCACCTCGATCAGCCCGGCCTGCGGATCCGCCTCGAGGGTGTCCACCCGCGCGCAGGGGATGTCGTTGTCGTGGAAGAGTTCCGCGAGGCGCTGCGCCGGGCCGGGGCCCTCGGTGACCACGACGATCCGCCACTGGTCGCGGACGCGGGAGCCGATGAAGTCCATCATTTCCGCCACGTCGCCCTGGTAGCCGCGGGGTTCGCGGGCGTGCAGGTTCAGGACGTCGACGTCGGGGAGCAGCTCCTCGTCGCTGGCCAGGGAGGTGATGGACCACCAGGAGACGCCGTGTTCCAGGGCGGCGGTGCGGGTTTCGGTCAGGGAACGGAAGCTGGCCGAGTGCAGGGCTTCGGACGCCGCGGAGGTCAGATCGAGCGGCGCGGTGCCGCCGTCGGACGCTGTGGACCAGGCGGCCTCGAGGAATTCCTCGTTGGTGGCGGCGAGGTCGTGGGCACGGGTGCGGACCTTTTCCGGCTCGATCACCACGGAGATGGAGCCCGCCGGGAGCTGGTCCAGGAACGGCACCATGGCGTCCACCAGGACCGGGGCCAGGGATTCCATGCCCTCGACGGTGATGCCGCCGGCGATCTTTTCCAGCATGTCCGCCGCGGCCGGAAGCTGGGACTTCAGCGTCGCCGCGCGGGACATGACGGAGGGGGTGATCAGGATTTCGCGGCACGGCGGGGCGTGGAGCTCGGTGGGGTGGTGCAGGCCGGGCGCGGTCAGCGAGCGCTGGTCGGCGACAGCGAACCAGCGCATCTGGTCCACCTCGTCGCCGAAGAACTCGACCCTGATGGGGTGGTCCTCCGTGGGCGGGAAGACGTCCAGCATGCCGCCGCGGACGGCGAATTCGCCGCGGCGGGTCACCATATCCACCCGGGCGTAGGCGGCGTCGGCGAGGCTCTTCACGACGCTGCTGAAGGGGGCCTCCTGGCCGACCTTCAGGGTCACGGGCACCAGTTCGCCCAGGCCGGCGACGATGGGCTGCACGACGGCGCGCACGGGGGCCACCACCACGCGCAGCGCACCGGCGGTGGCCGATTCGGGGTGTGCCAGGCGGCGGAGCACGGACAGCCGGCGGCCGACGGTGTCCGAGCGCGGGGAGAGCCGCTCGTGCGGCAGGGTCTCCCAGCTGGGGAACTCGGCGACGGCGTCTGCCGGCAGGAAGGCGCGCAGGGCCTCGGTCAGGTCCTCGGCCTCCCGGCCGGTAGCGGTGACGGCCAGGACCACGGGCACCGGGCTGCCTGCTTCCTTCCCCGCGAGCGTGGCCAGCCCGTCTGCCATTTCCGCGAGCAACGTGGACCGCATGCCGGCCGGGGCGCTGATCTGGTAGTCCTCGCTGCGGCCGGCGAACCCGCGGGCCGCCTCGGCCTGGATCCGGGCGTAATTCCGGTCTTCGGCGAGGACACGGCGCAAGCCGGTGAGAGAGGGGCCGTTGAGGCTCATGGCTGGAGCTCCTGATGGGATCACGGGGATGCAGGCAACACGAATAGCCGAAATTCGTGAGAATCCCGGGTCTTCCAAGCCTACCGCGCGGCCGGGGGCGGCCCGCACCGGCCCCGGACCCGGGCCCGCATCCGGGCCAGCAGGTTCGCGGCCGCCGGGGCTAGGCTGGAAGGACCGCGGCGGGCCTGGCGGCAGTCCGCAGCCGGCCACACTCCGAATGCCTTGTATCCGAATGCCTTGCATGCGCAACGATCAGGAGCCTCCCATGAACGGCAAGCCCCCAGGCCCGAACCACGATTCGACCCCGAAAACCGTGCTGGTCACGGGCGCCACCGGCTACATCGGCGGCCGGCTTGTCCCCCGGCTGCTGGAAGCCGGGCACCTTGTCAAAGTAGTGGTCCGGACGCCGGCCAAGATCGCCGGAGTGCCGTGGCTGGAGGGCGTCGAGGTGGTCCACAGCAGCCTCGACGACGGCGACGCCCTGCGGGAAGCCCTCGACGGCGTCGACGTCCTGTACTACCTGGTCCATTCCATGGCGGCCGGCGCCGGTTTCGAGGCGAAGGAAAAGGCGATGGCAGGGACGGCCGCGCGGGCCGCAGCCTCGGCCGGGGTGGGCCGGATCGTCTACCTTGGCGGCCTGCACCCGGCCGGGGCCGAACTGTCCACCCACATGCGGTCCCGGGAGGCGGTGGGAAAAGTCTTCCTGGACAGCCCCGTGGACGCCGTGGTGTTCCAGGCCGGCGTCGTCATCGGCTCCGGCTCGGCGTCCTTCGAAATGATCCGGCACCTGTCCGAGACCCTCCCGCTCATGCCGGCCCCAAGCTGGGTGCGCAACAAGATCGAGGCAATCGCGGTCCGCGACGTCCTGTACTACCTCGTGGCGGCCGCCTCACTGGAAGAGAGCATCAACCGGTCGTTCGATATCGGCTGCCGCCAGGTGCTCAGCTACGCCGGAATGATGCAGGAATACGCGGCCGAGGCGGGCCTGCCACACCGGGTGGTGCTGGCCCTGCCGGTGCCCGCGCCCAAACTGGCCGGCATGTGGGTGGCGCTGACCACGCCCATCCCGCTCTCCATGTCGCTGCCACTGGTCGAATCGCTCCAGCACGATGCCGTCTCCCGGGAGCACGACATCGATCACTACATCCCGGTGCCCGACGGCGGACTGACCCCCTACCGGCGGGCCGTGGCCCTGGCCCTGGGCAAGGAACGCGACGGCCAGGTGGAGACCACATGGGCCAGTGCCGGCGTGGACGCCGATCCCCTGCCCAGCGACCCGGACTGGTCCGGCCACACGGTGTACGTGGACGAGCGCAGCTTCCGCAGCGACGTGGACCCCCGGCACGTGTGGACCGTCATCGAAGGAATCGGCGGCCGGAACGGCTGGTACTCCCTGCCCCTTGCCTGGCAGGTACGCGGCTGGCTGGACAAGCTCACCGGCGGGGCGGGGCTGCTGCGCGGCCGCCGGCACCCCCACCTGCTGGCGGAGGGCGAGGTGGTGGACTGGTGGCGGGTCGAGCGGATCGACCGCGGCTCTCTGCTGCGGCTGAGGGCCGAAATGAGGGCCCCGGGCCGGGCCTGGCTCGAGCTCTCCGTGGAGCCGGACGGGGCGGGCAGCCGGTACCGCCAGCGCGCCATTTTCTTCCCCAAAGGCCTCAGCGGCCGCCTCTACTGGCTCGCGGTGCTGCCATTTCACAGCGTCATATTTCCCGCCATGTCGCGGAATATCACCGCCGCCGCCCGGGAGCTGGACCATCTCGAATCGGAGCCTGCCGGGCCCACCACGTAGGATGTTGGAGCCCGAATCGTCCACTTCCACATCCCGGAGGACCCCTATGGCCCTGAGTGCATCCACCAACGTTCCGCACAGCGTCGACCGCGTTACCGCGGTTTTCGTCAATGAAGACTTCCTGCGCCACACGAGCGAACTCGTCGGCGGCACCCTGGAATCCTTTGCCCTTGACGGAGACCCCGCCGGCGCTTTCAGCACCACCACCGTGCGCACCATCCCGACCACCCGGATGCCTGACCTCGCCCGGAAATTTGTCGGCGAAACCCTGAAGGTCACCCAGCTCGAGGCATGGGAAGCTCCCGCCGCCGACGGCTCCCGGCAGAGCCAGATCTCCCTCAAGGTCGCCGGCGCCCCGCTGGACGTGAAGGCTGTCCAGCGCCTTGTGTCCGAGGGCGGCAGCACCCGGATCGAGCTCGAGGGCAACGTGACCTCCTCGGTTCCGTTCCTTGGCGGCAAGATCGCCGACGCGGCCGAACCGATGGTCGGCAAGGCCCTGAACCTGCAGTCCCAGCAGGCCCAGGCCTGGCTCGAAAGCCACTGACGCCGTGGAACTGCCCGCAGTCCTCGCCGTCGTCCTGATCGTCGCCGGCGTCTGGTCCCTGGCCGTCTGGCCGCAGTTCCTGCGCCGGGTCATGAAGGACCCGCGTGCCCGCGACGCCAACGGCAAGGCCACGCGCTTCCTGACCGTCCATGTGGTCCTCGTCAGCATCTCGATGCTGCTGGGGGCTGCGACGGCGGCGATCGGCATTGCCGGGCTGTTCAGCTAGCATCCGGCGCACCGGCGGCCATACCGCCGCCGGTGTGCCGGATTTCCTGCCCTGGAGGCGTACCGACGGCTAGAATCGGCAAAAAAGGTGGACCGCTGAAAGGGGACGCCAATTGCTATCTCGCCGCGCGGCCATCTGGGCACTGGGCGCCTATGTGCTGGTCCTGGGCGTCATCGCCCTCTGGCCCGTTCCTGTGGACCAGGGCGCATCCGATCTGCTGATGCGATCGCTGCGGAAGCTGCACCGCTGGGGCGTCCCCACCTGGCTCGACTATCGGGTGGTGGAACTGACTTCCAATGTCATCCTGTTCCTCCCCCTGGGCGCCCTCGTCGCCCGGATCCTTGGCCCACGGCTGTGGTGGGGCGGGGTTGCCGTCGGTTTCGTCGCCTCGGCCCTGATTGAGCTCGCCCAGCTCATCTTCCTCCCGGCACGCTTCGCCTCAGTGGCCGACGTCGCCGCGAACACCTTTGGCGCCATGATCGGCGCCCTCGCTGCCCTGCTGCTCATGGCGTTCTCTGCTGCTGTGCGGTTCCGGCGCCCACCGCGTACGCTGTGAACAGGCCACCACGGGAGGACAACGAAAGTATGCGGATCTCGGTTATCGGTTGCGGATATCTGGGCGCGGTTCATGCCGTGTGTATGGCAAAGCTGGGTCATGAGGTTGTCGGCATCGACGTCGACGAGCACAAAGTAGCGCAGCTCTCGGCGGGCCACGCCCCGTTTTATGAACCTGTCTTGGACGATCTCCTCTCCGAGCTGGAAGAATCGGGCCTTCTGCGCTTCACCACCGACATGGCAGCCGCCCGCGGTGCCGAGGTCCACTTCATCTGCGTCGGAACGCCACAGAAACGCGGCGAGAACGGTGCCGACCTGCACTTCGTTGACGCGGCCATCGCGTCGCTCGCGCAGTATGTGTCCCCCGGCGACATTGTCGCCGGGAAATCCACCGTGCCGGTGGGATCCGCCGCACGGCTGGCCGAGGTGCTGGCAGAATCGGAGCCCGGCGCCACGCTGGTCTGGAACCCTGAATTCCTGCGGGAAGGCCATGCCGTAACGGACACCCTGAACCCGGACAGGTTTGTCTACGGGGTGCCGGACGGCAGCGAAGACCATCCAGCGGTGGCCGTCCTCGACCGGGTCTATGAGACTCCCCTCGCGGGCGGGACGCCCCGGCTGGTGACGGACTACGCCACCGCAGAGCTCGTGAAGACGGCCGCCAACTCCTTCCTGGCCACCAAGATTTCCTTTATCAATGCCATGGCCGAGGTCTGCGAAGCCACGGGCGCCGATGTGACGCGCCTGGCTGACGCGATCGGCCTCGATGATCGGATCGGCAGGAAATTCCTGAACGCCGGCATCGGCTTCGGCGGCGGCTGCCTGCCCAAGGACATCCGGGCCTTCATGGCCCGCGCCGGTGAACTGGGCGCCGACCAGGCCCTGACGTTCCTGCGGGAGGTGGACGCCATCAACATGCGGCGCCGCACCCGCGTTGTGGAGCTCACGCGGGAGCTCTGTGGCGGCACCCTGATGGGACAAAGGATTGCCGTGCTGGGTGCGGCCTTCAAACCCGAAAGCGACGACGTCCGGGACTCGCCCGCGCTGAGCGCCGCCGCGCAGCTGCAGCTGCAGGGCGCCGTCGTGACCGTTACCGACCCGCAGGCGCTGTCCAACGCCGCCAAGCGCTTCCCGGAGCTGCAGTTGGAGCCGGACCTTGAGACGACGCTGCACAAGGCCGATGCCGTGCTGCTGCTGACGGAGTGGCAGGCCTACCAGGAGCTCGATCCGCACGCGGCCAAGGCGCTCGTGTCCGCGCCGCGCATCCTGGACGGCCGCAATGTCCTGGACCCCGCCAAGTGGCGGGCCGCCGGCTGGACCTACAAGGGCCTGGGCCGGCCCTGACGCGGTGCGGTCAGGACGCCTTCAAGATACGTTCGAGGTGCGGTCAGGACGCTGTCAGGACGCCAGCGCCTGGCCGAGGGCGTCTTCCGCGGCAACCCATGAGAGCATGGCGCACTTGACCCGGGCAGCGTAGCGGGACACACCCTCAAACGCGGCGGCGTCGCCCAGGATCTCCGGATCGGCCGGCACCTTGCCGCGGGACCGCAGCACTTCGCGGAAGCTGTCAATGACGGTGCGGAGTTCCCCGACGGTCATGCCCTCGGCGAGGTCCGTCAGCACGGAGGCCGACGCCATCGAGATGGAGCAGCCGTCGCCGTCCCAGCGCAGCTCACTGACTTTCCCACCGGCCACGGACACCCGGACCGTGATTTCGTCCCCGCAGGTCGGATTCAGCTGGTGGGACTGGCCGCTGCTCGCGCCATTGGGTGCGGCCGCGGCGGCCAGGCCGCTGCCGTGCCGGGCTTTGGAGTGCTCCAGGATGATCTGCTGGTAGAGCTGGTCAAGACTCATGGATGGCCGTCCTAGGCTTTGAAGTAGGCACGGACATCGGCGACCGCGTTGAGGAACGCGTCCACATCGTCCGTGGTGTTGTACAGGTAGGTGCTGGCGCGCGTGGTGGCCGTCAGGCCGAGCCGGCGGTGCAGCGGCTGGGCGCAGTGGTGGCCCACCCGCACGGCGATCCCGCGGCTGTCCAGGAACTGGCCGACGTCGTGCGCGTGGACGCCGGCGACGTCGAACGCCGCCAGGCCGATCCGTTCCTGCCCCGCAGCGGGACCCAGCACGCGGATGCCGGGGATGGAGTCCAGGCCCTGCACGAGGCGCTGGCCGAGTTCGGCTTCCCAGGCGTGGATGCGGTCCATCCCGGTTTCGCTGAGGTAGTTCACCGCCGCGGCGAGCGCCACGGCCTGCGAAATGCGCTGGGTGCCGGCTTCGAAGCGCTGAGGGCTCGGCAGGAAACCCGCACGTTCCATGGTGACGGTGGTGATCATGGAACCGCCGGTCAGGAACGGCGGCATCGCGTTGAGCAGCTCCGAGCGGCCATAGAGCGCGCCGATTCCGGTCGGTGCGAGCATCTTGTGGCCGGAGAACACGGCGAAGTCGACGTCGAGCGCCTTGACGTTCAAGGGCAGGTGCGGCGCGGACTGGCACGCGTCGAGCACCACGAGGGCGCCCGCGGACCGGGCCAGGGCCACCAGGGCCGCCACCGGGTTGATGGTGCCCAGGACGTTGGACGCGTGCGTGAATGCCAGGACGCGGGTGCGGGGGCCCACGATGCCGGCGGCGGCGGCCAGGTCCAGGGCGCCGGCGTCGTCGATCGGGATGAACTTCACGGTCGCGCCCGTCCGGGCGGCCAGTTCCTGCCAGGGAATCAGGTTGGCATGGTGTTCCATCTCCGTGACCACGATTTCGTCGCCCGGGGCCAGGGCGAACCGGGCCGCCTCGGGTGCGGCGCCCGGCAGGGACGCGTTGAGGAAGGAGTAGGTGAGCAGGTTCAGGCCCTCCGTGGCGTTGGAGGTCCAGATCAGTTCATCCCACTGCGCCCCGACAAAGTCCGCCACGGTTTCCCGGGCGTTTTCGAAGGCTTCGGTGGCCTCGACGGCGAGGTGGTGCGCCCCGCGGTGGACCGCGGAGTTCCGCTGCTCGTAGAACTCCTGTTCGGCCTCGAGCACGCTGAGCGGGTTCTGCGAGGTGGCCCCGGAGTCCAGGTAGACCAGCGGCTGGCCGTTGACGTGCTGCTGCAGGATCGGGAAGTCGTTGCGGATCCTCAGGACCTCTTCGTTTCCGAGCGTGGCGGCAGAGCGGCGGAGGTGGGCTGGGGTGGCAACCATGGCGGAGACTCCTGGATCGGCGTTCGCTGCGGCGTACCCCTGCCGGCCTGGCAGCCGGTGCGAAATACGTCACACAGATTAAACCTAATTATCCCACGTTCCCGCAGCCCTCCTGCGCGGCCACCGCGCGGACCCGCACGCCGCGGAACTCGACGGGAGGTCCGGCATCGTAATTCTTCAGCAGGGTCAGCCATGCCCCGCCGTAGCGGGTGTCCTCGGCCGAGACGCTCCAGCCGGAGGTACCGCCCCCGTCCCGGCGGACGGCGATGCTCCACGGCCGCAGCGACACCACGAACTTCATCCACTCTCCGGCCCGCGGCGCGGGGCTGCCGGCTTGGGCGAGCCGGACCGGATCCCTGGTCCCGGCGTCGTGCCGGTAGAGCGCCAGGGTGCCGTCCGCGGCGACGTCCAGGGAATAGCCGGAGACTTTCGGGGCGGACCCGGGACGGTATGGCGCGTCGCCGTCCTGGCCAAAGGCCACCCCCGCGCCGGGGCCGGCCGCCGGGAGTCCGGAGGGCCAGCGGAGTTCGAACTCGAACTCCCAGTCCGGGGAGTTGACCGCCTCCGCCAGCGAGCCCAGCACGTAGCCGGACTGGCCCGGGCTGGAGATGCTGACGGCGCCGTCGGCAAATGCCGGCTGCCCGTCCCAGACAGCGTCGGCGGCCCACGGCAGGTCACCGGTTCCCCGGCGCCCGGCGGCGAAGCCATCTTCGCTAAGCGGTTCGTCCTGGTGCAGGACATAGCCGATGTTGGCGCAAATGAAGCCCCGCACACCGAGGTCCTGCAGGCGGGCGTACTCGCTGCGCCGGTGCAGCTCCCAGGCGAGCACCGGTTTGCCGGAGGCCACCACCTGCCGGATCATGGCCTCCGGCACGGTGTAGTGGATCCCCAGCAGGTCCGTGCGCGGGATGAGCTCCGGGACCTTGGCCTGGTCGCGCGCGACCATGTAGCCGAACGTCGTGTAGCCTTTCGCGGCGGCGAGCTTGTGCCCCGGCGACGCGGACGGCTGCTTCCACACCACGTGCTCCCGGGCCGCGGGATACTTCTCCAGCAGGGCCAGGATTTCGTCGGCGTTGGTCCCGGGCTTGTCCTCAAGGAAGATCACGTGGCTGGCCACGAAGGCGTCCAGGACGTCGGAGAGCAGCGCGATGGGTTCCAGCGGTGTGGCCGGGCCGAGCCAGGCCCGGGCATCGTTGCGCAGGGGCTCCAGGGCGGCGTAGGGCGCCCGGGCAATGGTCAGGTCAATGCCGGTCAGCCGCTGGGTGTTCAGGTCGTGGTGGCAGACCAGCACGCCGTCCGAGGTGGCGGAAACCGACACTTCGATCGCCTTCAGCCCTGCGGCCACCGCCCCCTTGTAGGCGCGCATGGTGTGCTCCGGCCAGTTGTCCCCCGAACCCCGGTGCGCGACGAAGAACGACGGCGCTGCCAGCAAGGCGGCGACCGTGAAGGGCCCCTTGTCCCCCGGCGCGGCGACGGCGCCCGTGGTGACGAATTCCTTGGCCGCGGACGCCGCGGGGACGATCCGGGGCCGCGGCCGGGCAGTGGCGCCCGGCGCGGGGCTCCCCGGACAGGCCGAGCAGCCGGCCACGCCCAGTACGGCCCCGGCTGCCGCGAAGCCCAGGAACTGCCGCCGCGCGATCACGGCGATCCTGCGCCCTGCAGGGTCACGGCGGTGCGGGCGGGGACGGCTGCGGGGACCCGTGCGCGCGTGGACGCCCTGTGTGCCCTGGCCTCGTCGGTCGCGATGACCACCATGGCCAGTACCGTCCAGATGACGATGCCGGCGGCGGACCGGGTGGCCAGGGAGCTGTAGGTCTGCGGAATGACCAGCGCCATGATCGCGGCCAGGGTCAGGCCGGGATAACCGGTCCTCATGCCGCGGCACACCAAGACGGCCATGGCACCGAAGTAGAAGACGGAGAACAGGAGGCCGATGTCGATGCCGTACATCAGGGTCGGATTCTCGAAGCTCGTTTGCAGCCCGGCCTGGACCGCCACCCGGTAGCTGGAGCCGATGCCCTGGCCGGCCACGGCAAAGTCGCTCCAGCGGCCCAGGAAGTACTCCAGGGCAATGCCGCGGGCCTCGCTGGAGCCGGTGTCGTCGGCCACCCGTCCCGCCACGCCGGCCACCAGCGGGGACACCATGATGGCCGCGCCCACTCCCGTCATCACCAGGAGCATGGCCGTCTTGACCCAGACAGGCCGGCGGGCAAAGAGCACCACCACCACGATGGCCACGGCCAGGGCCACCAGGCCCACCCGGGACTGCGAGATCAGCATACCCACGGCCATCAGTGCCAGCAGCCCGGCCTGCAGCCATTGCCGTGTCAGGCCTGCCACCAGCGGCGCCGCAACAGCCACCACCAGGGACAGGGCGAGTGGCTGGTCAAGTGTCCCCATCCAGCGGCCGGCATTCCGGGCGAACCAGTACTGGGTTTTGAACCCTGCCTCGTAGAACAGGACGTTCCCGCTCAGCCACTGCGCGACGGCCACGGCACACACGAGCGCAACAAGAGCCAGGAGCACGGTGCGCAGCACCGCCACCAGGCCCTGGCCGCGAACGGCGTCGGCAAGCAGCAGCAGGAAAAACAGCACCGGCACCACGATCTGGTCCACCAACAGGACCATGCCGCCGCCGTTGCCGGAGGTCGATGTGGCCAGGTAGGCCGCCAGGATGACCAGCCCCAGAACCAGGAACAGAAGGAAATGGGCACCCAGGACCGTCCGGATGCTGGCGGGGTCGTAAAGCAGCCGCACGAGGAAGACCGCGGCCACCAGCCACGTTGCGGCATGGACGGACATGGGACCGGAGGACACCCCGGTGAGCGTCGCGGATCCGATCGCCGGCACCAGCAGCCACAAGCCCAAGACCGCAGCCAACGGAACCCTGACGCGTTTGCGGAAGAGGAAGGCCGCCGCGAGGCACACTCCGATCCAGGCCGCCAGCTGCATCTAGGCCACCTGGCCGGACTTCACGGCCCGGCCCGGCCCGAGGAGAACTGCAGCGACAACGACGCCGTCCACGGTCACCGCCGGGCGGCAGAGTGCTTGACCGGAGCCGGCTCTGCAGGGGCCTCCGGGGCCGTCACCGTGGCACGTTTCTTCGGCTTGCGCAGCTTTGTCCGCGGCTGCTTGCGGCCTTCGGACAGCCGCAGCGGGAGGGCGTTCAGCACCACGCCCGCGACGGCGCCTTTCACCAGTTCCAGGTTCCGCAGGGACGCGCCCAGCAGTTCGCGCGTCACCTTCTGGTACCGGACCACCAGCACTGTTGAGTCCGCCTGCACGGCCAGCAGGGCGGCGTCGCTGAACGGCTGCATGGCCGGCGCGTCGAGGATGACGCGGCTGTAGCTGCCGCGCATCTCGCCCAGCACGGCCGTCATGGGCTGTCCCGCCAGGAGTTCGGTGGGGTTATAGGGAACCGAGCCGGCAGCAACAATGTGGAGCCTGTCGCTGGCTGTTTTCTGGATGACACGGGGCAGGGCCGCCCGGCCGGCGAGGACGTCGGCCAGGCCGAGCGGGTTGCCGAGTTTGAGTTCGGATTCCAGCCGCGGGAAGCGGAGGTCCGTTTCCACCAGCAGGACCTTCTCCCCCGCCTCTGCCCACGCGCGGGCCAGCATGAGTGCCACGGTGGTCTTGCCCTCCCCTGCCCGAGCCGAGGTAATGAGCACGACGCCGGAGGCCGGCAGTGCGGGCAGGTGTTCAATGTTGGTTCGGAGGCGGCGTGCCGCCTCGTCCAGCAGCGAGGCCGGGCTGCGTTCCAGGACTGACGAGAACTGCCGGGCCTGCGTGCTGGCCGGGACGCGGGCAAGCAGCGGCAGTCCGGACGCGTCTTGGACCTCTTCCGGGGTCCGCAGGGTGTGGTCTGTCATCCGGCGGGCGACCGCGATGGCGATGCCGGCGCCGAGGCCGAGCAGCGCGCCCAGGGCCAGGTTCAAGGAAAGCCGGGGGGACACCGGATCCGCCTCGTCGGTGGGTCCGGCCACGACGTTCAGCAGCGTCTGCCCGCCGCCGCTCTGCGTCCGGCCGGCGCCGACGTCATCCAGCGCCGAGTTGAGGCCGGAGACGATCTCGCGGGCGATCTCAAGGGCCTTGGCCTGGTCCGGCAGACTGACCACAACTGTCAGCATCAGGGTGTCCTGGTCCGCGGAGGCACTGACGCTCTGCGCAATGTCCGATGCCGTCAGGCCCGTGGAACTGCTGCTGACCAGTTTTTCCACGAACTTGTCGCTCTTGATCAGGCTCGCATACGAGGCAATACGTCCCCGCGACAGCTCGAGGGACTGCAGGGACGACTGTCCCGCTGACGGCGGCGAGACCACATAGAACTTGACGGTGCTTTGATACACCGGCGTTGTCTTCTCCGTCACGCCCCAGGCAACGGCTATGCCCGCCAGCAGGCACAAGAGCACGATGAGCCAGCCGCGCACAATTGCGCGCCCGTATTCAGACAGTTCCAATCGAACCCCCCATGCGGCCACCACGCCGTGCCTGCCGCGGCACGGTCTTTCATGGTCCCTTGACGCACCATTATTGACCGCGTCCGTGCCGTGCGGAAGCTTTTTGGTTCTATGTCTTTTAGGCACGCTTCGGGCCCCCACACCTCCCGGCCCCGATGCGAACACCGCCCGGCCGGCGGGCGGTCATGCCGGCGGGCCCTGAATCCTAGCCAAATTCGGGCACCGGCCGTAGTCTTTGCGTAAGCCAGGGCGGACCGGCAGGTCCGGAAACACTTTGGGATTCAAGTCCTGGAAGCAGGGCTTGGACCCAGATCCTGGCGGGTCTCAGCAGCAGGTCTCAGCAGCAAATCTCAGCGGCAGGGTTCCAGCAACGGGTCCCGGGGCCCGTCCCCGGCGGCCGGACCGGTGTTCCTGCGCCAGCAGCAGCGCGGTCCCGTTCAGGGATGCCTTCCGCCGGGGTTCCGGATCGAGGGGGGCACTATGACGACTGACGACGGGCAATTCTCGGTACTGGTGGCGCACCCCAGCGCCGATCTCTACGGCTCAGACCGGGTGCTGCTGGAAACCATCGACGGGCTGCACCGCAGCGGCGCCCGCGTCCTGGTGGCCCTGCCGTCGACCGGGCCGCTCGTGGCGGAACTCAAGCGCCGGGGCGCCGCGGTGGTTCTCTCGCCGACGCCGGTGCTGCGCAAGAGCCTGCTCACGCCCCCCGGCCTGGTGAAGCTCGCGGCCACCTCGGTGTACGGGCTGCTCCGCAGCATCGGTGTGATCCGAGGCTCCCGTCCGGACGTCATCCTGGCGAACACCATTACTGTCCCCCTGTGGACGGTTGCGGGACGGCTGACGGGGGTCCCGGTGGTCACCCACGTCCATGAGGCGGAGGCCAACGCCCCGCGGGTCCTCCGCGCAGCCTTGGCCCTGCCTCTCCTGTTCTCTCGCGGCATCCTGACCAACAGCCAGTTCAGCTCTGACACGCTGGCCGCATCGCTCCCGGCGCTCCAGGGCCGCCCGCACGTGCTCTATAACGGAGTCCCCGGGCCAGCCGAGCCGGTCCCACCCCGGCCCGAGCTCCACGGCGGGCTCCGGATCCTGTACGTCGGGCGGCTGTCCCACCGCAAAGGCGTGGATGTGGCCATCGACGCGTTGCTGCGGCTGCGCGGCGATGGGGTGCCCGCCCGGCTCTCGCTGGTCGGGGCGGTCTTCCCCGGTTACGAGGACTACGAGGCCGGCCTCCGGAGCCAGGTTCAGGCCCATGGCGCCGAAGAGCACGTCACGTTCCATGGTTTCCAGGATGTCGTCTGGCCGTTCCTTGCCGAGTCCGACGTCGTCGTGGTGCCTTCCCGGCTCGACGAGCCGTTCGGCAACACGGCCGTCGAAGCGGTCCTGGCTTCCCGGCCCGTGATCGTCAGCAACACCTCGGGCCTGAGGGAGGCCGCGGCCGGTTACCGTTCGGCGCAGTTCGTCGAGCCCGGCGATCCCGGTGAACTGGCCGCTGCCCTCGCCCGCGTTGCCGGCCGGTGGCAGGAGTACCAGTCCAGCGCAGTGCTCGACGCCGCCGAAGCGGGCCGCAGGCACAGCCCGGAACACTACGGGACCCTCATGGCCGGACATCTGGCCCAGGCCGCCGGCAGGCTGTTGTGACGGGAAGCCCGGCCTCCCGCGCGGCCGCGGTCCCGGCCGCGCCGCCCAAGACCGCACGGGGCGTCCGGTGGAGCTTCGGGGCAGTGCTGGCCCGGCAGGGATTCCAGATGCTCTGCGCCGTGGTCCTGGCCCGGATCCTGGGCCCGCAGAGCTACGGAGTCATTGCGGCGGCCACGGTGTACATCAGCCTGGTGGCGCTGCTGCTGGACCAGGGCCTCTCCGCGGCCCTCGTCCAGCGGCCCGATGTCAGCCGCCGCATGGCAGGTGCCACCGCCACGCTGAACATTCTGGTGGCGGTGCTGCTCGGGGCGGTGACGTGGTGGGCCGCGCCGTGGATCGCGCAGTTCTTCGGCGTAGCGGAGCTTGAGCCGATCCTGCGGCTGCTGGCGTTGGCCGTCCCCATCAAGGCCCTGGCCATCACGCCGCGGGCCATGTTGTCCCGCAACCTTGCCCTCCACCGGGTGGGCGCGGCGGACATTGTGGCCGCCGCCGCGGGCTGCGCGGCCGGAATCGGCGCCGCGCTCGCCGGGGCCGGCCCGTGGTCCATGGTGTACCAGGTGGTCACTGCCGACCTCGTCTGCAGCGCGTTGTTGCTCGCGGCGAACAGGGGTCCCGTCCCCAATTTTGCCTTCCGGACCGTGGCGCCCCTGTTGAAGTTCAGCGTCAGCGTCTTTGCCACGGACTGCCTGGCCTACTTCTCCCGGAACCTGGATAACATCCTGGTGGGCCGGGTACTCGGCGTGGCCGCCCTCTCGCTGTACGGAATGGCCTACCGCATCCTGGTCATCCCGGTCCAGCTGATTGGCCAGACCGTCAACCGGGTCATGTTTCCCGCGTTCGCCCGCGCGGCCGGCAGCCCGGAGAAAGTGGCCGCAAGCCTCGTGGCCGCGACCCGGCTGCTGGCGATCTCCGCGGTCCCGCTGATGATCTTCGTGGCCTGCGCCGCCCCCGAGCTCGTGGGCCTGGTCTTGGGCCCTGAGTGGCTGCCCGCGGCCGGGCTGGTGAGCGTGCTCGCCATTGGGGGCGCCCGCGAAACCGTTTTCTACGTCACCCCCTCCCTGATGAAGGGCCTCGGGCAAAGCGGGTTGATCCTCCGGTACGAAATCCTGGCCGCCGTCGTGCAGGTGGGCGGAATCGTGATCGGACTCCAGTTCGGCGTGTTCGGCGTCGCCGTCGGCTACTCAACCGCCGGCTTCATCCTCACCCCCGTGCTCCTGCGCATCCAGTACCGGCTGACCGGTGTGACGGCGATGTCCCAGCTGGCGGCCATCTTCCCCGCAGTCCACGCCGCGGCCTGGGGCGCGGCAGGCTACTGGGCGCTTTCCCTGGCCACCGTGCACGGCCCGTGGCACCTGTTCGGCGGGCTGGCGCTCTATGCCGGGCTCGCCCTCGCCGCGCTGCGGGTTTTCCACCGGCGCACGCTCTCCGGCTACCTCGGGCAGGCGCGCGCGCTCATTGGGCGGCCCGCCCGCCGGCAAGCCCACACGACGACGAGAGGTCACAATGTCTGACATCACCCACCCCGGAGTCCGCCCCACGGGCGAGGAACCCGCCGTCGGGATCCCGGCAGACGGCCTGGTCATTGTGGTGCTGACCTACCGCAGACCGGAGGACATCGCCCTGGCGCTGCCGCGGCTGGCGGACCAGGCGGAAACCGGCCATGCCGCAGCAGGCCAGGCCGGTCCGGGGCCGGAGTCCCTGGACGGGCCGGACGGGCCGGCGGGGCCGCCGGCCACGGTACTGGTGGTCGACAACGACCCCGAGGCCAGCGCCCGTCCCATCGTGGAACAACTCGCCGGCACCCTCCGGCCCGGGCTGGTCCGGTACGTCCACGAGCCCAGGCCCGGGATCGCGGCGGCGCGGAACCGCGCCCTGCGGGAGGCTGCGTCAAGTGAGCTGCTGGTCTTTATCGACGACGACGAAGTGCCCTCGGAGCGGTGGCTGGCGCAGCTGGTGGGCCTGCAGCGCTCCAGCGGCGCCGCCGCCGTCGTGGGCCCGGTCATCAGCGAATACGAACACGCTCCCGAGCCCTGGATCGAAGCCGGAAAGTTCTTCAACCGCCGCAGGCTCGCCACCGGGACCCGCCTTGACGTGGCGGCGACGAACAACCTGCTCCTGGACCTGCGGCAGGTCCGTGACCTGCGGCTCTCGTTTGATGAACGGTTCGGCCTCAGCGGCGGCTCTGACACGCTCTTCACGCGGCAGCTCGTCCAGCGCGGAGGTTCCATGCTGTGGTGCGACGAGGCCATCGTGGTGGACCGGGTCCCGTCCTCGCGGCTCACCCGCGGCTGGGTCCTCCGCCGCGCCCTGCGCAGCGGGAACTCCGCGACCCGCGTGAACCTGGAACTTGCCGGCGGCGCCACCGCCCGGCTGGGTGCCAGGGGCGTTGCCCTGGGATCCGGATCAGCCCGGCTGGTCGGCGGATCGGCACGCCTGGCGGCTGGCCTCATCAGCGGATCGGCGCAGCAGCAGGCCAAAGGAATGCGCACTGCCGCCCGCGGCCTGGGCATGGCAGCGGGCGCCTTCGGCTACGTCTACAGCGAGTACCGCAGAAAATAGTTTTACTGCTGTTTCACCGCCCCCGCGCCGCCGGCGCCGAACCCCTGATCTGCGGGGAATTTTTCGGCGTGTCGCAAGCGACGCGCCCGGGCGTGATCAAGTTGGAATGCCCCATGAATCGAAGTTATCAATTTGCAACACTGTGGGGACCTCGACTAGCGTGTCTGCACAGACGCCGGGGTCGGGGAACGCCTCCCGGTAAGTCAGCCGCGAGAGCTACGGGTCCGCCCGTGCCTCGCCCGGGTCGCAGCCACCCGGGCCCCACGAGCACTACTTGCGCTGACCATGCACCAGGCAACATACCGGCGCGGTCTCCACGCCGCCGGCAGACAGGCCCTCGCGGGCCTCCCGCCACTTCCGCTATGTCCGTGCGATTCCCCGTGCCCGGATAGCTAGACAACAGAGGTTTTGACACTATGGCCATTGGCTCGAAGAAAATCCAGCGCAAGAACGTCCGCGCAACATATGCCGCCGGCGCCGCGGCAGTGACAATCACTGCCCTGGCCATGTCCGCGGCACCGGCCGTCCAGGCGGCGCCCGCAATGGCGCCCGCCGCGCTGACCATCGGGTCCTACCAGCCGACCGTGTCCACCACCGGGGTTCCGGCCGGAACGGCGCTGAAGCCCTACAACACCTCCGGCGCGGACCTCGTCATCACCCAGGACGGCACGGTCCTGGACGGACTGGACATCTACGGCGACATCAAGGTCCGGGCCAAGAACGTGGTCATCAAGAACAGCCGGCTGCACGGCGGCAAGGCGATCCCGAAGGCCAACACCGGCGTCGTCGACGCCAACAGCGCCGCTGTTGTGAACCTCGTGGTCCAGGACAGCACGATCATCCCGGACAGCCCGTCCTACTACCGCGACGGCATCGTCGGCCACGATTACACGGCCCGGCGGAACCACATCCAGGGCTCCAACGACGGCCTGGGCATCTTCAACCGTCCCGGCGGCCCGGTGACCGCCAACGTGACGGCCGAAGGCAACTACATCCACGGGCTGACTTATTGGTCCAACGACCCCGCCCACAGCGACGGCACGCACAATGACGGCATCCAGGTCCAGGGCGGCCAGAACATCCGCATCGTCGGCAACAACATCGTGGCCAACTCCAAGCCCGGCCCCGGCAGCGCACCGAACCCGCGCGGCACCCACGCGGGAATTGGCATCATGCTGCAGCAGAACGTCGCCAAGCTCGCCAACGTCGTGGTCGATAAGAACTGGGTGGATGATGGCCAGACGTCCATCAACATCGACAACGGCAAGTACTCGAACATCACTGTCACGGTCTCGAACAACAAGCTCGGCCGCAACCAGTTCGACTTCGGCAACGGCTCGAAGTACCCCATCCGGGTTATCAACCGCGCCGCAAGCACCGTGGCCGGCCTGACCACCAGCAACCGCTGGGCCGACACCCAGGGCATGCTGGTGGAAGGAAAGACCAGCGGCATCCGCTACAACTCCTAGGATCCCCTGCCTCCTAGGATTCCCTGGCGGGATTCAAAGCCCTGGCCGGGTCCTGAAACGGGCCGGATCCGCAACGGATCCGGCCCGTTTTGTGTCTCACTTGGCTCTCAGGCTCACAGCCGGGGACGTCTTGGTATTGCCGAACGTATCGGTGACCACCAGCTTGTACTCATGGGCGCTCCCGGGCGGCACCATGTCGAGTTGCTGGATCGTGGGCCGATACCAAAACCGGGACGAGACCGTCCGGGTACTGATGACCGTCCCGTCCCGGAACAGCCTGTAGCTGAGCCTGGAATTGTCACGGTCCCAGTTCGCCTGCCAGCTGATGTTGATCGCCCCGGCGGACGGCGATGTCAGCACCGGGTTGGTGGACGCGGCCGAGGACCTCGGACCTTCCTTGTTCGGGGCGAGGCTGCTGACGGCAAAGCGTGCCAGCCCCTGCTGTCCGCGCAGGTTGACGTTGCGGAATTCGCCGCCCATCACCACGTATTGGTCGTTTCCGGCAACCGTCCACGGGCCCTGGTTCTGGCCCGTGGCCGTCCCGGTATCCATGTCCGGGAACCAGACCAGCAGCGTCGGCATGGGTTGGCCGATGAAGCTCGGAAGTCGTGAACTGGGCCGGGTGAAGGTCCCGGTCGCTGCCTTGCTGTAGGCGAGCGCCCGCTGATAGGACCGCGTAGCGGTTTCCGGGAAGCCCCCGATCTTCCCGCAGTCGTGCGAGTGCCCGGCTTTATAGACGGCGGTGTTGCTGGCAAAGGTACTGTAGGAGTCACCGCTGCAGTCATCGATCCATTTGATGGCGAGGTCGGACCAGTTCGCGGCAAACGATCCCTCGAGGTTTCCGGTGCCGCCGCTGTCAATGAGGATGAATGCCGTCCCGTACCAGCTGGTGCCGTCGCTGGAGAGGGACGTGATGCCCGCGTAGGTCCCGGCGTTCCGCACGATTTTGTTGGCAGGGGTTGCCCGGTTCTTTCCGGTGGCCGCGTCCACTGCCCCGAGGCCGAAGCCTGGTTCGCTGCTGCCGTTCAGTGTGGTGAAAGCCCCTCCGACAACCAGCTTGCTGCGGTCAGGAGCCAGGACCAGGGCGTTGACCCGTCCGCCGCCGGCCGCGGGCTTCCAGGCCAGCAGGCCGCCGTCGGAGGCGCGGACCGCCGCCAGCCGCGATCTCGCGGCGGATCCGACGGCGGTGAACGAGCCGCCCAAGAAGACCGTGTCCGGCGTGGCCACGATCGCCCGGACGGACCCGGACATGGGCGGCGCCCAGCCTGGAATCACGGCCCCTGTCGCGGGGTCCAGGGCCACGACTTTCCGCGCTGCATGACCGTTGACCTGGGTGAAGTCTCCTCCAACGTAGAGGCGTTTGCGGTCCGGGGACGCCGTCACCGCCAGGCCTTGGGCGTTGAGGGACGCCGTGAAGCTGGTAATGAGCTTTCCGGTAGTCAGGCTGAACGCCAGGATGTTGTTCCGCGGCGTGGTCTGTGTGCCGGCCGCGGCGCCGGCGGGGCGGGCTGTGCTGAATTTGCCTACGGCGTACACCGTGTTCGCGATGACGGCCTGCTGCCAGACCACCCCGTCAACCTGCACCGTCGGCAGGGAATCCGCCGTCACGGTGACAGGACTCGAGGGAAGGCTTGGATCGGCCGGCGCGGAGTCGGCGCTGGCGCCCGGGGCCACCGTAAAAGCCAGGGCCGCGGCCAGTACAGCACTGGCAACCGCCCGCCAGGCCCGGGCCGCGGCCGGCAAGCGGTGCCACCAGCGAGGCAGCCTAAAAGTTCTCCGGGGCAGCTCTCCGTGTGCGTCAAGCGCGGTCGCGCCCCCAATCATCCAGGACATCAGTGTCCTCCTTCGCTCGGCTTCGGCATTCCTTGGGTGACTTGCCGGTTCGCAGCTGCCCGTTCCCGGCCCTCCCGGTGGTCCCTTCCGATCGCCGCGTCAGTTGGGCGGCACCTGGAGGTTGTCGAAACGTGCCAGCACCGGCGCGTTGGTCGCGGAACTGGAGAGGTAGGACAGCAGCCCCACCGATCCCGCGCCCTGCAGGCCGGCGGTGGAGTCGGTGGCCGTGACGGCCCATGTGCCCGGCTCCTCGGTTCCCGTCCGCCAGGTCTTGGCCCGGATCGTGGTGGGTGCGGCCCCGAAGACCTCCACCCGCAGCTGCAGCTGCTGGCCGGCCGCGAGCGTGATTCCCGGGGCGAACTGCCCCAGCACCGTCTCCGCGCCGCCGGCGAGCCGGGTCAGTTGGACGGTAGTGGCCCCGTTCGAGGCGACCTTGACCTTGCCGCGGTACTCGGCCGTGCCCACACGCCGTCCGATCACGCCCAGGTAAGTGCCGCCTCCGTCGCCAATCTTGTCCAGCGATACCGTCACAAGCGAGTTGCTGGCCGCGGTCGAGACCGACGGCAGGAACGCTGACGGGCCCCGGCCTGCGGCCAGGTTCATGGTTCCCTGCCCTCCGGCCACCGAGAAGAACGACGCCGAGCCGTTCAGCGACCATGCCCCGCCGGAGTCCGCCGTTCCCCAGCCCGACGCCAGGGTCCGGCCAAAGGCGTCCTGCGCCATCACCCCGCTGGACATGACGGTGACGGCTTGGCTGGTGGTGCCCGTGGCGCCGCTGTTGTCCGTCACGGTCAGGGTCACCGTGTACGTGCCGGAAGCCGCGTAGCTGTGCGACGCCGTGACGCCGCTGGCGGTGGCGCCATCGCCGAACGTCCACGAGTAGCCCGTGATCGAGCCGCCGGGGTCCGAGGAAGCTGCGGCGTCGACGTTGACGGTCAACCCCGTGGTGCCGGCAGTGAAGGCGGCCATCGGCGGGGTGCCGGTGGAACCCGCGATGGTGATGCTGCCGGAGTCGCCCGTAGTGGTACTTCCCAGCGGATCCCGGACTGCGATCCGGTAGCTGTGCGCACCGGCGGTGAGTCCGGCGTCGGAGAACACCAGGGTGGGGCGCTGCCAGAAGGTGGACTGCGCGGTGACCGTGTGGACCGGCACGGGGTTCCCGTCGCGCAGGACACTGTAGCTGAGGTTCGAATTGTCGCGGTCCCAGTTGGCCTGCCACTGCACGCGGACCTGTCCGGCGCCGGGGCTGGAAAGGGTGGGCACGAACGCTGCCCCGGTGACGCGCGGGCCCTGCAGGTTGGGCGCCGCATCCCGGCGCGCGAACCGGGCCATGCCCTGCTGCGGCTGCTGGTTGACGTTGCGGAACTCCCCCACCATCACCACATACGTGTTGTTGCCGGTCACGGCCCAAGGTCCCTGGCTTTGGCCGCTGGCAGTTCCGGTGTCCATGTCCGGGAACCAGTTCAACAGCGACGGCGCAGGCTGGCCGGTGAAGGACGGGTAGCCGAGCGGGTCGGCCGTCAGGGTCCCCGTTGCGGCTTTTCCGAAGGAGACGGCCCGGTGCCAGACGCGCGGCGTGACCTCAGGGAATCCCCCCAGGTTGCCGCAGTAGTGCGGATGGCCGGCGACATAGACGGCAGTATCGGTGGCGAAGGCCCCGTAGGAATCGCCATGGCAGTCCTCCACCCACTTGATCCGGCCGTCGGACCAGTTGGCCGCGAACGCGCCCTCCAGGTTGCCGCCGGTGCCGAAGATGTAGCCGGTGCCGTAGAAGCTCGTGCCGTCCGTGGAGAGCGAGAGCACGGCCGAGTCCGTTCCGGCGTCGCGGACCACGTCATTGGCCTGCAGCGGCAGGTTGGTGCCGGTGACGGCGTCGACCATGCCGAGCCCGTAGCCCGGACGGGACGAGGTGTTCAGCGTGGTGAACGCGCCGCCGGCCACCACCCGGGTTCCCTCGGGAGAGAGGGCCAGGGCGTTGACCTTGCCGCCCGCGGCAACCGGGGCCCACGGCAACAGTGCCCCGTTCGCGGCGCTGACGGCGGCGAGCCGCGAACGGCCGGCAGTTCCGACGCCTGTGAAGGTGCCGCCCATCCACACCGTCCCGGCCGATGCCGCGATGGCCCGGACGGAGGCGTTCATCTTCGGCGCGAAAGAACTGATCAGGGCACCCGTCACGGGGTCCAGGGCGGCCACCCGCAGGCGCTGCACGCCGTTGACGGTGGTGAAATCCCCGCCGATGTACAGCCGCGATCCGTCCGGCGACGGCGCGACGGCGAGCGCCTGGGCGTTCAGGACCGGCGCGAAGCCAGTGATGAGCCGCCCCGTGGTGATGTCGAAGGCCAGGATGTTGGCCCGGGCGCTCAGTTGCGTCCCGGCGGCCGCGCCGAAGGGGCGGGCATTGTTGAACTTGCCGACCACGTAGACGGTGTTGCCGATCACGGCCGATTGCCACGCCACGCCGTCGTGCTGGACAGTGGGGAGGCTGTCCGCCGTGACGGTCACCGGCGTTCTGGGGTCGTTCGGGTCAACGGGCGCCGAATCGGTGATCCCGCGGGGTGCCCCCACGAGGGCCGCGGCGACGAACAGGAGCAGGGAAAGGGCCAAGGCACCCGCCAGCGCCGCGGCGCGGTGGACGGGCCGGCTGGTGGTGCCGGGCGCCGCAGTGGACCCGGTGCCGGCTTCTGATCCCCACGTCATGCTCGTCCCTTCGTCTGGACTACAGGTTTTCCCCTCCCCAGCCCGGCCCACCCGCAGTCTCTTTGGCCCGCTTTTTTGCCAGCAGATGTCAGTTGAGGCGCACCTCGAAATCGTCGAACCTTGCCTGCACGGGCGCGTTGCCCGCGGTGCTCCACAGGAAGGACATCAGCCCGGCCGAACCGGCGCCCTGGAGCGAGGCGGAGGCGTCGCCGGCCGTTACGAGCCACGCTGCCGGTTCGGTAGCGCCATCCCTCCAGACCTTCGCCCGGAGGGCGGCCGGCGCGGAACCGGTCACGGTCATCCGCAGCCGCAGCTGGTCGCCGGCGGCCACCGTCAGGCCGGGGACGGCGATGGCCTGCAAGGTGGTTTCCGTGCCGCCGACGAGCATGGTCAGATAAAGCGTGGTGCTCCCGGTCGCCGAGATCTTGAGTTTGGCCCGGTACTCGTCTGCCCCGGCCTTCCGCCCGATGATGCCCAGGAACATGCCGCCGCCGCTGGCGATCTTGTCCGTCGAGGTCTTGACCTGGACATCGGCTGCCGCGGCCGAGACCCCGGACAGGTAGGCCAGGCGCTGGACCCCTGCTGCTCCCAGCGCCATGGAACCGGCCCCTGAGCCCACGGCGTAGCTGCCCGCAGTGCCTGTGACCGTCCAGGCCCCTCCGGTGTCCGCCGTGCCCCAGCCCTGGGCTGAGGTGCGTCCGAAGGCGTCGGCGGCGAGGGCCTGGTTCGGCGCCGGGTCTGTCACCGTGACTGTTTTGGTGAGGGTGCCGGCGGCGCCGTCGTTGTCCAGCACTGTCAAGACGACGTCGTAGCTGCCGGCCGCGGCGTAGGTGTGCGATGGCGCGGCCCCGGCGCCTGTGGCGGCGTCGCCGAAGTCCCAGGCGTAGGACGCGATGGTGCCGTCCGGGTCCTGTGTCCCGGCGGCGTCGAAGGCTGCCGTGCGGTTGGTGACGGTGGCGGTGAACTGGGCGGACGGCGCCTGGTTCGGCTGCACCGAAACCTGTGCGGCGCTGGTGCCAGCGGCGCCGCTGTTGTCGGTGACGGTCAGGGTGACCGTATAGGTTCCGCCGCTGAGGTAGCTGTGGGAGGCGGTTTTCCCGGTTCCCGTGCCGGAGTCGCCGAAGTCCCAGGCGTAGGAGGTGATGGTGCCGTCCGGGTCGGCGGACGAGGACGCGTCCAGGCTCGCTGTGAGCTTGCTGGTGGTCGAGGTGAACGCTGCCACGGGCGGTTGGTTGCCCGGCGGGGCCGTGGCCGTGACCGTTCGGGTGGTGCTCGCGGAGTTGCCGTCGCCGTCGGTCACGGTCAGGCGGACGGTGTAGGAACCGGGAGCCGCGTAGGTGTGCTGGGTGGTGACGCCCGTGCCGGTGCTCCCGTCGCCGTACGCCCAGCTGTAGGACGCGATGGGGCCGTTCGGGTCCGAGGATCCGGAGGCGTCGGCGCTGACATTGAGGTAGGTGATCGAGGAGGTGAAGGCCGCCGTCGGTGGCGTGGCCGGGACGGTCAGTGGGCGGCCGGAAGCGCGGTAGTGGTTCTGGACCTGCTGGAGGCCGAGCGCCGCGGGATAGAGGGCGACTTCGTCGATGTCGCCCTTGAGGCTGCCGCTGCTGGGCTGGCTCGGCCAGGTTCCCACCAGGTCCGACCCGACGCGCCAGTACCCGTCGAAGACCCTGCCCGAGGTGACGTCGGTGCGGAAGGCGGCCCGGACACCGTCGATGTAGAGGAACATGCCGCCGCCGCTGAGGCTGGCGGTGACCTGGTGCCATTGGCCGTCGTTGAACCCGGCGTTGCTGTTGATACTCCTGACGGCCCCGTTCCACAGGCCGAAGTAGATCCGGCCGGCGTCGTCCATGTAGACGTTCCGGTCGGTGACCCGGGACGTGCCGCTGGCAACGTTGCCGAATCCGATGATCTTCCCGCCCGCCGTGCTGCTGGTCCTGACCCACGCTTCAGCGGTAAACACGTCCGGTGCGCGCTGGTATCCGTTGTCGGCGGCGACTCCGTTGACGGTGCCGTCAAAGGTTCCGGCGCCGGTCGCTTCTGCGACGACGGCGCCGTCGGCCCGCAGCCCGGCACCGGCAGCGGCGGTGAGGTCCCCGGCGTTGGCCGAATCCACCAGGATGGGTCCGGCAGGGTCGTTGAAGCGCCAGAAACTTACCGGGCGGTCGGCCTGGATGGCGTCGGCATAGCCGCTGGCGGGCGTGGAGGCCGCGGCCGTGATGGAAACGGTGTCGGACCGGGACTCGTTGCCGAGCGGGTCCGTGGCGAAGATCCGGTACCTGTAGGTCTGGCCCGGCACCAGCCCGGAATCGAGGTAGCTCAACCCGGGCCGTTTCCAGAAGGTGCTGTCCTGGGTGACGGTGTAGGCGGGTGTGGCGGTGATACCGTCGCGGATCACGCGGTAGGTGAGCCGGACATTGTCCGGGTCATGGTTGGCCTGCCAGCGCACGCGCACTGTCCCGGCGGCGGGCGAGCTCAGGGTCGGGGTGCTGCGCGCGCCGCTGAGGGCCGGGCCGCGGGTGTTGGGTGCCTTGTCCCTGACAGTGAAGCGGACCAGGCCCTGCTGGCGTGTGCCGTTGACGGTGGTGAATTCGCCGCCGAGGACCACGTACTGCCCGTCGCCGGTGACGGCCCAGGCCCCCTGGTTCTGGCCGGTGTACGTGCCGGTGTCCAGGGCCGGGAACCAGTTGAGCAGGGAGGGCGAAGGCAGCCCGGCCCAGTTGGCGTAGCCGAGCGGGTCCCGGATGATGGTGCCGGTGGCGGCTTTGCTGAACGCGACGCCGCGTTGGAAGGTCCATGGCTCGGTTTGCGGGTAGCCGCCGATGTTGCCGCAGTAGTGGGCGTGGCCCACCTTGTAGATGGTGTCCCCGGCCGGATAGACGGCGTACGTGTCGCCGTGGCAGTCCTCCAGCCAGGTGATCTGGCCGCCGTTCCAGCCGGCGGCGACCGTCCCTTCGAGATTGCCGCCCGCACCGAAAACGTAGCCGGTCGCGTAGACGTTCTCGGCGTCCCCGCTCAGGCTCGTGATGGCGGAGTTGAGTCCGGCGTTACGCACGCGCCCGTTGACGGCCCACGGCAGGAGCCCGCCGTTGACAGTGTCCACGGCGGCGAGCCCGTAGCCGGGGTTGGCGGAGCCGTTGAGCGTGGTGAAGGCGCCGCCGACCACCATGCGGGTCCCGTCCGGCGCGAGGGCCAGGGCGTTGACCCTGCCTCCTTCCGCCGAGGGCGCCCAGTCCGTCAGGGCGCCGTTGCTGGCCTGCACGGCGGCGAGCCGGCTGCGCGCGACTGAACCCACCGCGGTGAACAGCCCGCCAAGGTAGACAGTTCCGGCCGTCGGCACGATCGCCCGGACGCTGGCGGCGACCTTGGGAAGGAAGGAGGGAAGGAGCGCCCCCGTGCCGGGGTCAAGGGCGGCGACCCGCCAGACGGTGGCGCCGTTGACGGTGGTGAAGTCACCGCCGACGTAGATCCTGGAACCGTCCGGCGAGGCGGCGATGCTGTACGCCTGGGCGTTCAGCGCGGGGGCAAAAGGAAGCAGTTCGCCGGTGGTGAGGTTGTAGGCCAGGATGTTGCGGCGGACCACGGTGTTGGTCCCGGCCGGCGAGCCCGCCGGCCGGGCGGTGCCGAAGCTCCCGGCCGCGTAGACGGTGTTGCCGACGACCACCTGTTGCCAGACGACGCCGTCGATCTGGACAGTCGGCAAGGCATCCGCGGTCACCGTGGCCGGGTTGGCGGGATCGGCCGGGTCCGGCGGGGCGCTGTCCGCCGCCGCCGGGGCCACTGCCGCCAGTCCCAGGGAGAGTGCAAGTGCCGATGCCGCGAAGGCTGCCACGACCTTTTCCAGCAGCCGTCGCGGGACCCTTCGCCGGGTCCGGCCGCCGCCGGCCGCGGCCGGCCCGTGTTGTGGCTTCAGCATCGTCACAAGCCCTCCCCCGTTCCCCGTGGCCTACGGGATCTTCACGGCGAAGGTGTCGAAGCGCAACACCACCGGGACGTTGGTGGACGATCCTGAGAGGTACCCGACGAGTCCTGCACCGCCAGCCACCTGGAGTTCCGCCGTCGAGTCGCTCGCGTTGAGCTGCCACGCCACCGGTTCGGCCGCCGACGCCCGCCAGACCTTCGCGCTGAGCGCCGTCGGGGCGGTGCCGGTCAGGCTGAGCCGGATGATCACGGGATCGTTGGCGGCCAGGGTCAAACCGGCAATCGCCAGGGGCCCGGCGATGGTCGTCTCGGCGTTGTTGATGACCCGGGTCAGGTACAAGGACACGGCGCCGTTGCTGCCGACCTTGATCTTGGCCCGGTAGTCGTTGTTGTTCGCCCGCCGGCCGAGCAGTGAGGCGAACATGCCGCCGCCGTCGGCAATCTTGTCGGCGAACACCGTGACCGTCCCGTCGAAGGCCGCGGTGGACACCGCGTTCAGGAACGCGCTCCGGCTGGCTCCGGCGGCCCCGAGGGTCACAGCCCCGGAACCATTGTTGACGGCGAAGTTGGTGTTGCCTCCCGAGAGCGTCCAGGCCCCTCCGGTGTCCGCCGTGCCGAAGCCTCCGGTGACGGCCCGCCCGAAGGCGTCCGCAGCGACCACGGTGTTGGACGCCGGGGCCGTGACGGTGACCGCCTTGCTGAGCGTGCCCGTGGCGCCGTCGTCGTCGGTCACCGTCAGGGTGACGGTGTAGGTTCCGGCATTGGCATAGGTGTGCGACGCCGTCGCCCCGGTTCCGGTACTCGCGTCCCCGAAGGTCCAGGCGTAGCCGGTGATGGTCCCGTCCGGATCCGAGGATCCGGTGCCGTTGAAGGAGACGGCCAGGTTGGCAGCGGTTGAGGTGAACGCGGCTGTCGGGGCCACGTTTGCCGGCGGAGCCACCACGGTCACGGAGCGGACGACCGTGGCGGTGTTTCCGGTGTTGTCCGTTACCGTCAGCCGCACCGTGTAGGTGCCGCCTGCCGCGTAGGTGTGCTGGGCCGTGACCCCGGTGCCGGTGCCGCCGTCGCCGAAGTCCCAGGCGTAGGCGGCGATGGGTCCGTTGGCGTCCGAGGACGTGGTCCCGTCTACTGAGGCCGTGAGTCCGTTGGCGGTGGACGTGAACCCGGCCACCGGTGCCGCGGGAGGGGCGCTGACCGTTCGGCCGGAGGCCACAAAGTGCGCCTGGACCCGGGACATTGGGAGCACGGTGGGGTAGATGGCGACGTCGTCGATCTGGCCGTTGAGGTACCGGCTCGTCGGACGGCTGGGCCAGCTGGTCAGGTTGTCGCCGCCGATGCGCCAGAACCCGTCGATGGGCCACGCCGAGGTGGTGTCGGTCCGCCCTGCCGCCAGGACGCCGTCGAGGAACAGTTGCATCCCGTTGGGACCCAGCGTGGCAACGACGTGGTGCCATTGGTTGTCGCTGAAGGTCTTGGTGGTGTTGACGGTGATCCGGGAGGCGGCTCCGCTGCCGCCTGTCGGGCGGACGCCGAAGTAGATCCGGCCGCTGTTGTCCATGTAGACGTTCCGGTCGTAGTCAGCGGATACGCCTGTCTGCGAGTTGCCGAAGCCGATGATCTGGCCGCCTTGGTTGGTGCCGGTCCGGAACCACGCCTCGGTGCTGAACACCTGCGGGCGGGCGGAGAGCGTCGGGCTGCTGGCCACCCCGTCTGTGGTGGCGTTGAACGTGGCGGCAGTGTCCGAGTCTCCGGTCATTGCGCCCGCGGCGCCGAAGCTCACGCCCGGCCGGCCGATCAAATCGTCCTTGCCCGCGAGGTCCACGCCGGTGGCCCCGCCGGTATCGCCGAGGCGCCAGTAGTTGCCGGGCTTGTCGGCCAGCACCTGCTGGGCGTAGCTGCCCGGTGCCGTGACGGAACCGGGGACGGTGATGGAGACAGTCTCGCTGCGGGCCTCGTTGCCGAAGGCGTCCCGGGCGAAGATACGGTAGCCGTAGCTCTGGCCGGGGGTCAGGCCGGAGTCCAGGAACGTCATGCCCGGCCGCCGCCAGAAGGTGGAAGCCTGGGTGACCGTGGAGATGACGGCGCCGTTGCGCCGGACCTCATACGTGAGGTTCTCGTTGTCCTGGTCCCAGTTGGCCTGCCAGCGGACCCGCACGGTGCCGGCGGACGGGCTGGAGAGCGTCGGGTTGAAGTTCACACCGGTCAGGCGCGGCCCGCGCAGGTTCGGCGAGAGTCCGGTCCGCGGGAACCTGGTCAGTCCCTGCTGGGGCTGGTTGTTGATGGTGGTGAATTCGCCGGCCATCACGATGTAGTCGTTGTTGCCGGCAATTGTCCAGGCGCCCTGGTCCTGGCCGGTGAAGGTGCCGGCGTCCAGGATCGGGAACCAGTTCAGCAGCGACGGCGACGGGTTACCGGCGAAGTCGGTGTAGCCGTGGCTTTCGGCGGTCACCGTGCCGGTGGCCTTCTTGCTGAAGGCGATGCCGCGGTTGAACTGCCAGGGCTCGGCCTGGGGGAACGCACCGATGTTTCCGCAGAAGTGCGCATGGCCGGCCAGGTAGACGGCATCCCCCATCGGCTGGATCGAATAGGTGTCCCCGTGGCAGTCCTCGAGCCAGGTGGTGGAGTCGTCCGCCCATTTGACGGAGAACATTCCCTCCAGCGTGCTGCTGCGGCCAAAGGTGTACCCGGCGCCGTAGACGTTGACACCGTCGGACGCGAGGGTGGTGATGGCGCCGGTGGTGGCGCCGTTGCGGGCGATGGCGTTGATCTGGAAGGGCAGGACGGCGCCCAGGGACGTGTCCACCTTGGCCACGCCGTAGCCGGGGCTGCTGGAGCCGTTAATGGAGGTGAAGGCACCGCCCACCACCATGCTCGCGCCGTCCGGGGAGAGGGTCATGGCGTTGACCCGGCCGCCGGCGGCAACCGGGTTCCAGGGCAGGAGCGCGGCGTTGGAGGCGCTCACCGCGGCGAGCTTGTCGCGGGTGACGGAGCCGACGGCGTTGAACAGGCCGCCGAGGTACACCGTGGTGGAGGTCGCCACGATCGAGCGGACCGACGCGGACATGCGGGGCAGGAAGCTGGTGATCAGGGCTCCGGTGCCCGGGTTCAGGGCGACTGCCCGCCACACGGTGGAGCCGTTGTATGCGGTAAACGCGCCGCCGACGTACAGCCGTGATCCGTCCGGGGAGGCTGCCAGTGCGGTCACCTCGCCGTTGAAGCTGGGCGTGAACGTGCTCAGCAGCTCACCGGTGGTGAGGTTATAGGCCAGGATGTTGTTCCGCGGGACGGTGCCATTGCCGGCAGCAGCGCCCGCGGGCCGCGCCTCGGTGAAATTGCCGCCGACGAACACCGTGTTGCCGATGATGACCTGGGCCCAGGCGACGCCGTTGATCTGGGCGGTGGGCAGGCCGTCGGCGGACACGGTGACGGGCGTGGCCGGGTTGGCGGGGTCCGCGGGGGCGGTGTCCGCCGCGGCCGGCTGGCTGCCGAGCAGCCCCAGTGACAGCGCGACGGCGGCGGCCAGCATCAGCGCCAGCATCCTTTTCGCGCCCGCCCGCACGGTGGTGTAGAAGGTCCTCGCAGTTGTTGCTGTTTCAGTTGCTGTTGCAGGTGCCGTCGTCGGTGCCGGGCCGGCCGGCGGCCGTGTCCCTCTCCCCCGAGCGCTCCCCAGCGTTGCGTTCCTGAGCATCTTTTCTCGTCCCCCTAGTTCAGTTGATGACTGGCCGCACTGGCACCCAGCGCCGCCACATCCTCGGCCGAAAAGAGGCCTCGAATGCAGTGATCGTTTTGGTTCTCTCCCACGTTTGTACTCATTAGCGTCTGGCCCTGGCTGCCGGGAATGATCGGAAAGTGCCGGGGCACCGGGCCGACCTGGCGCACTGGAATGCCGGCCCGCAGGGCTACCCACTTCAGCCAGATGTCATCCGCGCGCCGGCACGAGTCCTGGAAGCCGTCCCCGCGCAGCCGCAGCTCCTCGAGCATCGCCGGGGGGTAGAAGACACCGGACACGCCGGTGGCGAAGTTGGCCGCCCGCTCGGCTGTGTCACGGGCCCGGGACCAGGTTCCGTAGCCGGCTACCCGGTCCCCCTCGACCCCCATGATGCTGACCCAATGCGCGCCCACACTGCCCGGGTGGCGCTCGCCGGCATCCACCAGCTGGGCCAGCCACTTGGGCGGGTAGACGATGTCGTCGTCGGCCGTCACGAGCGGCACGGTGTGCCGTGGCATGGAGGTGACGTAGGGGTAGTACTTGGTGTGCGGCCCGTAGTTGGGGGCGGTGAGGATCTCCAGGCCCCGGCGTTCGAGGCGGCGCAGCGAAGCGGGGAACGATGCAAGGTCTTCCGGCGAATCCAGCCACAGGACGAGGCGTTGCGGCCGTACCGTGCCGCGGGCAATCGACTCGATTGCAATCGACACCGTGCGGATCCGGTCGCCGTGGGTGGTCAGGGACACCACGACGCCGGCGGCTCCCGTGACCGGCCCGCGTGCCAGCAGGTTGCGCACCCGCAGGCTGGCCACGGCGCAGGCGGCCTGCACCCGTTTGCCCAGCTTGCGTGCCCGCCGGACTGCGCGCCGCGAAATAGAGAAGGGAACGGAGACCGGCGGCCCGCCGGGTGCCGGCGTCATGGTTTGGTCCCGGCCGGGGCACGGCCGGCGAACGTCGCAATCGGCGTCTCGGCTTCCAGGTTGAAGCGGATCTTCACGGTGTCCCGCGCCTCGAGAGGCACGGCGAAGACGAACACGCCGGCGCCGGAGGCCCCGGCCGCGACGCTCGCCGGGAACGCGACGGGGTCCGGTCCGCTGAGTTGGCTCGCCGGGGCGTCGTCCTTGCCGTAGCTGACGTCCACGAGCGCCCGGTCCAGCGAGAGCGGTACCGCGGTGGCGTTGACCACAGTGATCTTGAACCGCACGGCAGGTCCGGCCACTTCGCCGATCCCGGTTGCCACGCCCTGGACGGCCGTCATCTCCGTGATGGTCGCCGTTACACCGCCTTTGACGGCCTTCTTGGCCGTCAGCTCCACGGGGGCGGCAGTGGGCTGCGCGATCGCCGCGAGTTCCTGGTCCGACTTGCCCTTCCGGTCCACGGGTGCGGGGTCGACCTCCGGCGGACCGGACGGTTTCGCCGCTGTCACCGGTCCAGCGGCTGCCGGGTCCGGCGTTCCGGAACCCGTCTGCGCGGCAGTGGCGCCGGCCGGGTCAGGGCTGGCGGTGCCGGGCTGGGCGGAAGCGCCCGCGGTGCTGTCCTGGGCTGCCGGCGCGTCGCTGCCGGAATACTTGAGCCCGGAAGCCCACGCGACACCGCCAATGGCCAGGAGCGCGGAGACTCCGAGGGACGTCGCCACCAGACGGGTTCGGCGGCCGGCCTTCCGGCGCTTGTCCGCGGGGGTGCTCGGTTGCTTGTTCATGCCCGACCTCCCCGCGTGACGTGCTTTCCGGCCGGACGGGATACCGGCTGGGACGCAGAGAGCTCCCGGAACCACTTCACCGACGCCAGCACCAGGAACCCGGCCGTGGCGGCGAAGATCAGCGTGTAGACGGTCAGGAAGACAGGCAGCACGCCGTAGGTGACGAAGGACAGGCAGAGGACGCCGTAATCCATCGGGATCACCAGCAGCGAACGGATCCAGGAGCGGCTGCCGGTTTCTGCCACGGACACCCGTCCGGCCTGGCGCCGGAGCTGTTCGGTGAGGATCATGCCGAAGAACAGGACGGCGGACACCATCGCCGCGCCCAGCGGAACCACGAGCCACCAAGGGTCCACGGCGTCGAAGCGATAGAGCCCGACGGCGAGCGCCAGCGGCATCGCCGAGGTCTTGACGGCGTCGACCATGTGGTCCAGCCACTCCCCGGCCGGCGAACCGCCGCCCCGCATCCTGGCCACCTGGCCGTCGGCCGAATCAAAGGCGTAGCCGGCCGCGAGGCACAGTGCCACGCCGATGCCGAGCACGACGGAGGGCGGGTAGAGCATCAGCAGGGCGATCCCGGCGAAGGTGAAGGCCGCGCTGATGGCTGTCACCACGTTCGGGCTCAGGCCTGCCCGTATCGCTGCCGCAGCCAGGAGCCGTCCCAGCCGGCGGTTGATGTAGCGCGAGTACGCGGGGGCACTGCGTGCGGCGGCCTTCTGGCCGACCGAAAGGGACCTCACTATGGCCCAATACCCGTCGGCGGCACGTTCGACGTGCGGGTCGATGGCGGTCACTGGCCGGCCCCCATGCTTTGCTGGGCCGACGCGGGGAGCCGGCGGTAGGCGCCGCGCGCTGAACGCACCCGCAGCCGGGCAAGGTCACGGCACAGCTCCTCATAGCCGTCCGTGACGAGGTCCCAGCTGTAGCGGTGCGCGATGATCTGCGCCTGCTCACCCCGCCACGCCACATCGGACCCGGGCCGCTCGGCGTCAGCGACCAGCCTGGCCACCTCTTGCGGCTCCGAAAAGTACCGGCCGGAGTGTTCCAGGACCTCACGGTTGAATCCGACGTCGAACGCGTTGGTCGCCGTTCCCGAGCCGATGGCCCGCAGGAGCGAGGGATTGGTTCCGCCGACCGAGTGGCCGTGCCAGTACACGAGTGCGTTGGCATACAGCTGGTCCAGCAACTCCTGGTCCCAGATCCCGCCGACGAAACGGACCCGGGCATCGGCCAGGGCGTGGACCTCGCTCGTGTACCGGTTCGAATAGGGGGCTGAACCCACGACGATCAGTGGCAGCTCCGACCCGCTCCGGACGAAGCCGTCAACAATCAGGTGGACGTGGTTCTCCGGCTCGAACCGGGCCACCACCAGGTGGTATTCCTGCGGTTTGAGGTCCAGTTGCCCGAGCTTGTCCGAGTTGCCCCCGGCCAGCAGCGGTGCGCCGTACGCGAGGTAGACGGTGTCGGCGTCGAATTTCTGCCGGTAGTAGTCCTGGATCCCGACGGCGTCGGCGATCAGAGCATCCGAGAGCCTGACTGCGAGTCGTTCCACGGCCCTGTAGTAGTTCTGGCCGCCCTTGCCCCACTTGGCGCGTTTCCATTCCAGCCCGTCGACGTGTGTGGCCACCGGGATGCGCGCCGCCCGGAAGGCCGGCAGGTAGGGAGCGTTGGCGGCGTTGAAGAGGATGGCCGCATCCGGCCGGTGCCGGAGCAGGTGGGCGACGGAGAGGCCGGTGTGGCTCAACGTCTCCAGGGACCGTTTGTGCATCGCCGGAAGGTGGACAAGTTCCATGCCCAGGTGTTCAGAGGGCTTGTCTGTGCCTTCCCCCATGTCCCGGCAATAGACCGTGACGCGGTGGCCGCGCTGCACCAGGCGCTGCCCGATTTCCTCGATCGCAGTTTCGAAGCCGCCGTAGTGTGCCGGGACGCCGCGCGTCCCCACCATGGCGACATGCAGGCCGCTCACCGCCGTGTTCCTTGCCTGAGGTGCGACGGCGACACGGACTGGTTGATCAGTTCCAGGGCCGTGCGCAGGGCTGAACTTGAGGTGTGGACGGTGTACGGGAAGTGGACAACCTCGACGCCGACGGCGCCAAAGGCCGCTTGCAGCCGGTCTCCTTGCGGAGTGCCCTTCCAATCGTCTCCCTTGAAGAAGATGTTGAAGCGCAGTTCCTCCCAGACCTGGAGCTTGTCCGGGACGACTTCGGCGAAGACCTTGTCCACGTAGCCGATGCTGCCGACAATCTCCATCCTCTCGGCGAGCGGGACCAGGGGCAGCCTGCCCTTGGCCCCCTCGAGGATTTCGTCGGACACGACCCCCGCAATCAGGTAATCGCATTGGCTCTTGGCGTGCTTGAGGATGTTCAGATGCCCAATGTGGAACAGGTCAAAAGCCCCCGGGGCATATCCAATTTTGAGACCCATTGTGTTCTGCTGCCTTCCCGTGTGACGCCGGCCCAGTACCGGCGTTTAGTGTGTTTAGTAGGCCCCCACCGGATGAAGAATGACCCTGAATGTTCGCCACAGGATCATGATGTCGCCGGTCAATGACCAGTTCTCCACGTAGTAGAGGTCCCAGCGGACGCTCTCGTCCCAGCCCAGATTGGACCGGCCGTTGATTTGCCACAGACCCGTGATTCCCGGCTTGATCAGCAGCCGCCGGCTCACATCGCCCTCATAGCCCTCCACCTCGACGGGCAGCTGCGGCCGCGGTCCCACCAGGCTCATGTCGCCCTTCAGTACGTTCCAGAACTGCGGCAGCTCGTCCAGCGAGTACTTCCTGAGCCAGCGTCCGGCGGTGGTGATCCGGGGATCGTTCTTGAGCTTGAACAGCAGCCCCGCAGCCTCGTTGAGGTCCTGCAGCGCCGCCAGGTCCTGTTCGGCCGTGGTGACCATGGAGCGGAATTTGACCATCTTGAACCGCTTGCCGTTGAGTCCGACCCGTTCCTGGCGGAAGAACACCGGTCCCTTGCTGTCGCGGACGATGATCCAGGCCAGGGCGCACAGCAGCGGTGAGAGGACCAGCAGGGCCGCGGCGGCTGCCACGATGTCCACGAGGCGTTTGAGTGTGTGCTTGCCGCCGGTGAACCGCGGCAGTTCAACGTGCATGAGAGGCAAGCCCTCGACGGGCCGCCAGTGAATCCTGGGTCCCGCGACGTCGGTCAGGCTCGAGGCCAGGACGAGGCCGGCCGGTGTGCCTTCCAGGGCCCACCCCAGCTGCCGGATGGAACGGGTGCCGCCCTCGAGGCGTCCTGCCACGACGACGGCATTCGCCCCTGTCTCTTCGACCTTGTCGGCGACCGAGTCGACGTCGCACAGGACCGGGATCCGGTCGGCGGAAATTTGTAGGTGGTTTTCGGTGTAGCCGGCCGGCAGGGCGGCCCCCACGACTTCGTAGGCGGCGCCGGAGACTTTGCCGAACTGCCGGATCACGTACTCGACGTCCGCGGGTTCCCCGACGACGATCACCTTGGAAAGGTAGTGGCCGAAGAGCCGCTGGCGGTTCAGCCAGGCCCGCCATTGCCAGCGGTTGACCAGCAGGAGCAGGGCACCGGCCGGAAGCGCGAGGGCGAAGTGGCTGCGGACCACATCGATGCCCAAGAGGATTACCACGATGGCGATGCCGCCGAAGACGCCCAGGGTCGCGTCGAGGACCCGTTTGTATTCCTCGGAGCCGACTCCCAGGACCGTCTCTTCGCGGGTGCGGTGCACCTCCAGCGCTAGGACCCAGACCAGGACAATGGCAATGCTGACGGCCAGGTACGATCCGCCCGCGGCGGCGCGTGTCAGGAAGGGTTCGCCCGCTTCGAGGTGGAAGGCGTAGGCTGCCGCAACGGCAATCATCACGATGGCGGTGTCCGAAAGTCGGAGCCAGCGGCGATAGCGCTTGGCCCAGGACGTGCCCGAATCCACAACTGCGGCGGGAACGTCGTTGCCGACACCCGGGGCGGCGGTCCAGGGCTGGCCGAGCGGGCCGGCGCTTGAGGCCAGCACCGGTGCGGGCCGGCCGGTCAAACGGCTTCCCCGGGCCGTGTACCCCCTGCGGCGCTCGTCAACGGCGCTCATGCCGGGTCCGCGTCTCTTCGGGGCGCGGACCCGTGTGTAGACCGGTTAAGGGAGCCGGCGGCGGCTGGGGGGAGAGCCTCGGTCTCAGAAGGCTCTGACGCCGCCGGCTCCGACCTTGGCGTACGGCTGCCAGTTTCGGCACCGTACGATTCCAATGAAGGAGTTCGGTATAGGGAGGTTACGGCACGACCACCTCTAATGGTGGCAGTGGCTGCTTCAGCAAGCAAGATGGTTTGCGAGACCAAACTTCCCTGCAGGTCAAACCCGCGGTCGATTACCGCCCTGAAGTTCCTCATTTTGAGACCTTTGTGAGTAGTTCGTGGGACTGACTTAAGTCAATCCCCGGGGCCGGATCTGCACACGAGTAGCGTTTACCCGACTTCTGTTGTCCTGGCCGGGATGGCACTACTTGGGGATACTGCCGCCGGTCCCCCGGGCCACCCGGGGCCGTACGCGGCCACCGCACCTGCGGCCCTGCGGGCGGTACGCGGCCGCCGCACCTGGTGCCCTGCGGGCGGCACGTGGCCACCGCAGCTGCGGCCGTGCGGGCAGGAACCGGCGGGGACAGGGGCGGCAGTCCGGCGGAACGGACGGCGGATTGATGGTGGGCGGGCCCCAGGTCTCAGACCGCATTCCCAGCCCACACTTCTCAGGTAGGACTCAGGAAACAGGGCTCAGGACTCAAGACTCAAGACTCAGGTGCCAGGGTTCCTTGGGCCGGCGTCTGCTGCGCCTGCCTCTCCTGCTCGAGGGTGCCGTGATCCAGAGAGCCGTGGTCCAGAGTGCTGTGGTCCAGCAGGTCCGCGCGGCGACCGACGCCGAGTTTGGCGAAGATCCGGGACAGATGCCCCTCCACCGTCCGGTGGGACAGGCAGAGTGACGTGGCGATCTCGGCATTCGTGGCGCCGCGGGACACCAGGTCCAGGACTTCTGATTCGCGGCCGGTCAGCGCCGCGCCGTGATCGCTGTGGACGATCTCCAAGTGCGCCGACATTCCGGCCTCCACTAGCCGGTGGTGGACACGGCGCTGGACCGCGGTGAGCCTCCACCGGTCCGGGTCATCTGCCAGGATCCGTTCCGCCTGCTGGGCGGCCTCGAGGGCCAGCAGTCCGTGGCCGCCGCCGAGCGCGTCGTCGCTGATGCCAATGAGGTCGGCCGCGTCGGACGCCGATACCGCCAGCGCGTAGGATTCCAGCAGCCGCGCCTCCGGGCCGTCCACGGCCCGGCTGCTCATGGCGAGGGCCTCGGCCCCCGAGACGTCACCGCTTCGGAACGCGAGCCTCCTGATATCGGTTTCAACGCCGCGCAGGCCCTCGCGCATCGCTTCGTCCGCCAGCCGGGACAGGGCCGATACGCCCGGCCCCTCTAAGCCGGCGCTGCCCGTGCCGGCGCGGTCCGTGCTGGCACTATCCAGGCCGCTGGCGAGCGGTCCGGCCCCCGGTTCCGCCGCCCGGCAATACGCCTCTGCCAGCAGGCGCAGGGTCTTTGGCTCGCGGTAGTCCGAAAGCCGGAAGTCCAGGCAGTGCTGGCTGGCCTCAAACTGGCGTCCCACGGCGGCGGCCGCGTACGCTGCGACGGCGTGCGCAAACGGCAGCAGGTTCAAGGGGTCGGCGATGGTGAGTTCCTCCACGCCCAGCCGCACTTCGGCCAGGCATTCACGCATCCTGCCCTGGCGCAGCCTCGAGTATCCGCGCATGAGGTGCAGCATGCCGCCGCTGTACAGCAGCCGTCCGGGCTCGCGGGCCGCGTAATCGTCAAGGACCCTCCCCAGCGCGTCCCAGTCCCCGGCCCGGATCAGGTTCAGGCAGTGGCGCACCACAAGGTCCTCGAACACCAGGGGAAGCCCCTGGCTTCCGCTGCGGGCACCGTTCCACGCCTCCCCGTCCAGGCGCAGCCCTGTTCGCAGCCGGCCCTGGGCGGTCAGCAGCTCGGCGAGGAGGGAAACTGCCGGGACGCGGATTTCGGGCGGGATGCCGGTGGTCTCGACCAGTTCGCGCAACCCGGTCCCCACTGCCATGAATCTGCCGTCCCAGGTCCGGTTCAGGAGTTCTGCGGCCACTCCCGCCGCGGCAGTTTCGGCCCACGGTCTATCCTCCGGAGCACGTCCCGGTGCGCGCGCGGACGGCAGGGACTCCCGGGCCGGCGTCGTGGATCCAAGCCGGGCCGCTAGCAGGGCGGCCAGATAGGACGGCCGTCCGGCGCGCACCGGTTGCGCGGTCTCCAGGCACGCCACAGCGGCCTGCGGGCGCCCGGCAATGAAGTGGGAGTATGCGAGCTGGATCCTGGCCTCTGACAGGAACCGGGCGTCCCGGATGGCACCGGCGGCCCGGGCCGCGGTGGCAGGATCCAGGGCCGTGTTGGCGGCAACAGCGGCATGGAGCAGCTGCGCGGGAGGAATCTCCACGCCGCAGTCCAGCGACCAGCGCAGCCTGTTCAGGGCAGCTCCGGGCACCGCGGCGCGCTCCGAGGGAAGCGACAGCACGCTGGAGCGCAGGGCCGAACTGCGCCCGGCCGGGACCCGGTGGCGGATGATCTCGCCAACGATCGGGCTCGCGGGCCGAACGAGCCGGTCGTGCCCCGGGGAAACAGCGATTATTCCTGCCGTGTCGAGCGCATCGACGGCTTTGGGACCGCTGATCCGCAGGATCTGGGCCAGGGAGAGCGGTCCTGCCAGGGCCACGATCGTGGCCGCGGTCTTTTCCTCCGGCGTCATGGAGCGCAACTGCCGGTCAACGACGTCGGCGGCAGGAACCTGGGCCATGTCGGGGTTGGCGAGGAGGAACCACACGCCGTGTCGGCAGCCCAGTGCGCCGGTGGAGCGGGCATGCTGGATCAGGGACATTAGCATCAGCGGATTCCCGTCGGCAGCGTCGTGAAACAGCGCACTGACCCACGGCGAGACGTCGGCCCGCAGCACCTGTTCGCACAGCTGGTGTGTTCCGGTCCGGCTGAGGGGGACGAGATCGAACTTGGCGATGATTCCGTCGTCCCAGAGCGAGAGGAATTCTTCCGGGATCAGGGGCCCGGGCCGGCACGTCGCTAGGATGGCTGCTGCGCCGGTGGCCGCGGCCTGGGCGAGCTGCCGGACGGTCCCGTGGTCCAGGCAGTGCGCGTCGTCGACGACGAACAGGGGGCGCTCCGCCTCCGCTTTCAGACTGTCGGCCATTGCTTCGACGACGGCGGCATACGAGTCGAGCTCCCGGTCGGGGAGCCGGGACAGGTAGGGCGCCAGGGCGCCAAAGGGTACGGCGGCCAGGGCCGGTGTGGCCGTCAGCCGGATCAGGTGTCTGCCGGGCCCGAGTTCGCGGATGGCGGCTTTGACGACGGCGGTCTTGCCCGTGCCTGCGCCACCGACGACGATCGCACCTGACCGTGTGTCATCGCGCAGGCAACGCATCAGGTCCTTGACCAGCGTTGACCGCTCGATGAGCCGGGCGGCCTCAGCCAGGCTTTCCATCGCAGGTTCTTCCTGCCGCCCGCTGCGTTGCCCGGGGCGCCGCCCGGGCAGCCGCCAGATTTATGCCGGGGTCAGCCGAGTCGGGCGCTGTCAGCCGGCGTTGAGATGACATCTTTGAGTTCCGTTCGGCTGGCTACATGCAACTTCGAATACACCTGGTAGAGGTGTCCTTCCACCGTGCGAACCGATACGTGCATCTGTTCGGCGATCTTGCGGTTCGATGTGCCGGCAGCGGCCCGAACGGCTACTTCGCATTCCCTCGCCGTCAGGGTCGACGTCGTGAGCGAATGGAGGCCGTTCTTGGGACTGCCGAACTTGTCATCGAGTGACTGCTGCGCCCGCTGGGCGATCCGCAGCGCGATCCGGTTGCCGGCGTCGTTCGCACAACTGACGGCCTTCCGGGCCGCGTCCCGGGCGAAGACGGCGTTGCCGTTGGCGTCAGCGTCCTTGGATGCCGCCAGCAACAGTTCGCTGTCGGCGTCCCGCATGCCTTCGGCCAGCCGCGAGCACAGGGCGGCGAATTGCCCGGTCACTTGTGCGCCGAGGTCGCCCAGCCTGTGGCCCATCTGGCGGTCCCCCAGCCTGGTGGCCGCGGACATGAACAGGAGCGCCGGGGCCACGGCCGAGGATTGGGAGTCGTTGTCCGCCTCGGCGGCCAGTGCGCGGATTGATGCTGCCCGCTGGCCGAGCTCGGCCTGGGCCGAGAGTTCGAAATAGCGCGTGAGCCGTTCCGCCAGCCAGGCCGTGGGTGGCCGCGGCTGGTCCAAATCGCCCAGCAGGAGCCCGGCCGTCTCCTCTTCTCCCTGGAGTGCGGCCGCGTAGGCGCAGGCAGCGGTGGCCAGGGCGGTCAGGGCATCGGGGTCCTGGGCGCGGAGCTGCCACCTGCCCGCCTGAAGCCGGGACAGTGCGTCGTCGAGGTGCCCGGCGTTCAGGTCGATGACGCCTGCGCCAATTTCGAACATGCCGCCGAGCCGCGTCTGGGGCTCTCCGCCGCCGTACGTCTCGTCAAGGTAGGCCGATGCCTCCCGGAACTTCGCCGAAAGCAGCAGGAGCAGCAGGAACCTGCCCCTGATTTCACGTACCGCCTTGTCCGTGAGCTGCACGTTCGCTGTGGCCGCCAGGACCTGCTTGCCCAGGGCCAGCGCCCAGACGACGTTGCCGGTGACGGCCAGGGCCTCGCAGCGCACGCTGGCCGTCACGATGCGCAGTTCGCTGCCAAGGTCCGTCGTGTCCATGTGGTCGGTCGCGGCCAGGACATCGGCGTAGCGTCCCTGGAATGCGGCGAGCTCGGCCTCGGCCAGGGACAGCTGTTCGCGGGCCGCTCCCACCGCGGCGCTGCGCTCCGGTTCTGCGGCCAGCCGCTCCGCGAGCTCCCGCAGCCGGGCTTTGGGATCGGCTCCGGGGGCCGTACTGCGCTTTTCCAGCTCTGTGCGCAGAAGCTGCAGGGCGGTCCATTCGGCGAGCGGCAGCTCCCTGCAGGCGGCCTCATCCAGTGCTTCCAGGACCCGGCGCGCCGATTCCTCGTTGTTGACCAGGATGTGGGCGTTCATCGATTCGATGGCCGCCTGGACGTCGCGTTCGCTTCCTACCGCCTCCTGGATGAACCGCAGTGCGGCCACGGGGTCGGATGCGCTGTTCGCGGTGTGGGCCGCGGCCAGCGCCACTTCCGGGCGCACCTGTTCTCCACAGTCCAGGGCCCACGCGACGCCGGTCGCGCCGCCGGCCTCCAGAGCATCCGAGTCCTGCAGCACCGCTGTGAGCCGGCGGCGGAGTTCGGCGCTGCGGCCCGGCGGGACAACGCTGGCCACGATGCCGGCGGTCACCGGGTTGGCGACGCTGACCATCGGCGGATGCTCGTGGGTAACCCGGATCAGGGCCCGTTCCTGGAGCGCGTCCATGTCCTGGGGGTTGGCGATGTGCATGAGGGTCTGCAGCGGAACTGCGCCGGCCAGTGCCAGCAGCTCGAAGACGTCCCGCTGGCCGGCGCCAAGCCGGTTGAGGCGGGCCTTCACGACGTCCCGGATCTCACCGGTCAGGGCAATGGGGCCGTTGCCGAGGAACCACACGCTGTCCTGGCGGACCACTGTGCCCAGCTTGATCTGTTCCCGGGCGAGGGAATGCAGGAACAGGGCGTTGCCGCCGCTCGCGCTCCAGAGCGCCCGGGCAGCAGTCAGGGAGAAGCGGCCGCCGTATTCGTGGTGCAGCGTTGCTGCCGTCTCGGCGAAGTCGAACGGCCCGAGGTCCATCCGCCGGAGCAGGTCATCCTTCCAGAGGCCCATGATGTCACCGCCGACATGTGGCATGTCCACGCACGCCGCCAGCAGGGTGACATGGGCCCCTGCGCTCAGCTGGGCGACCATCATGCTCGAGAGTTCGTCGAGGTCGTGGGCGTTGTCCACGAACAGGACGATCCGCCGCCCGTCGGATTTGTTGTGGAGGAGCTGCGTCAGCCCGCGCAGCACCATCAGGGGGTGTTCGAGATGGGAGGCGTCGAGGTCATTGAGCAGGACGCTCAGGGCCCCATAGGGAAGCTTGGAGGAAATGGAGCTGCCTCTGACCTGGACTACCAGGTACTCGTCGCCGAGCTGTTCCAAGGCACGCTGGGCGATGAAGGATTTTCCGGCCCCGTGGTCGCCCACGAGTACTATGCCGCAGCCGGACCCGGATGTCAGGGTCTCAACCACCTCGGCAACTACCTGTTGGCGGGTGAAGGGCTTGTCTTTGTTCCGGCCGTATCCGTTTCTTGGCGCCGGATATATCGTTTCTGTCTGGCCGCTGCCCGCAGGCAAGCCGGCGTCTTGCTGGAACATATGAGAGACCTTCGCAATCAAAAGTGTGAGCGGTGATACAACAACCGTAGGGACTAAGCGTATTTTGGGTATGCGTAAGTAGTACTCGAATACGCAACGAGTATTCGGCCCGCTCTACGTAGCTGTACTCAGTTGGACCCGCACCCTTGCAGGGTCCAAACCAAGTAGTCGGAATCAAGCTTCACGTGTCCCTGACCGTAGCGTCCCGGGCGCCGGAAAATCAGCCCGCCGCCGGCCCGGCTGATGGCCGAAAAAGGCCCTTTGCCGCCCGGCGCGCTGAGGTGCCGCTAGCGTTCGTCAATGCCGGGCAGCTGTTCACGGCCTTTGACGTTGAGCTTGGCGTAGCTGCGGTAGAGGTGGCCTTCAACCGTGCGCACGGACACCTGGAGCTCGGCGGCGATCTGCCGGTCGGTGAGGCCGCGTACAGCCAGCGCCACGATGTCACGTTCGCGGCGGGTCAGGATGCCGAGCGAATCATCGTTCTTGGCCGTGTCCTCACCGGGAAGGTCGTCTGCCCGGTCCAGGCACCGCTTCCGCTGGGCGTTCGCCATGCGCTCCCTCAGCGTGTCGCCCGCGGCCCGGTAGGCGTGCGCCGCGGCGTCATAGGCAAGGGCAGCAAAGCTCCACAGTTCCGCAGCTTCGCAGGTCTTCGCGGCCTCGAGGTGGTCTGCGGCGTTGTCCGTGCTGATGGCGGCCGCGTAGGCGCAGATCGCCTCGGGCCGCGGGCCTTCAAGCCCGGCCCGGAGTTCCAGCAGCCTCGTCGCCGATTCCGTGTCCCCCAAGGCCAGGCAGAAGGCCAGCGCGTCGAGTTCGAGGCCGGCGGTGTCCACCTCCGGGTCCGGGCGTCCGAGCCGTTTCAGTTCGGCGATGGCGCCGGGATAGTTCCCGAGCCGGGCTTTTCCGTAGACCACGGCCATCGCGGCCAATGAGCGCATGTACCGGGGCAAAGCCGCGGGTGCCGACTCGAAGTCGCCGAGGAAGAGCTCCGCTTTCGTCTGGGCCCCGACTTCTGCGGCCGCAGCAAAGGCCATGGCCGCCGTCAGGGGGAACAACTGCTGGGGGTCGGTCAGCCGCAGCGCTTCGAGGGCGGCGCTGAGCGTGTTCAGTGCCTGTGCGGCCTTGCCCTGGTAGAGCAGGACGATGCCGTGGGCCGCGTGGACTCCCCCGCCGAAGGAAATCAGGCTCGGCCCGGATCCGGCGACAAAGCCGGTCAGGAGGTTCTCTGCGGACTGCCAGTCCCCGGAGTGGATCGCGGCAGAGGCCGAACGGACCACGAGGAAGTCGGTGAGGAAGTACAGCTCGTCGTGGTCGGCTCCGGCAGCCTCGACCGCCTGGGACATCACGGCCAGGGCGCTGAGCCCCTTGCCGGCGGCCAGGAGCCTCGCCGCGTCGAGGCAGAGCCGGAACGCCCTTTGGAGGGTGTTCGCCGCCGGCTTGATACCGGCCGCCCCCGCCGCGGGGGCCCCTTCCGCAGGAGCCCGTTCCGCCGGGGCCCGTTGGTACTCGCCTGCCAGCGCCAGAACCATGGCTTCCATGGTGTCCAGGCGTTCCCTGACGGCAGCAAGAATGTGCCCGGCGTCGTCCGGGGTGGCCTCGGCGAGGCGCTCGGCGGCGCGTTGAAGCACCTGTGCCCGGTCCATGATCTCTGCCGGTGCGTGGCCCAGTGCGGACATCACCGCTGCCCACAGGAGCGATCCGGCGAGAAGCCCGGGGATGCTGGTGCCCTGGCCGAAATCGGCGTCGAGGATGTCCCGCGCCGCCGCGTAGTCGGAGGCGTTGTAGCGGGTGCGTGCTATTACGGCCCGGGCCGCCATCTGCAGTTCCGGATCCTTGACGAGGCCGGCGGCCTTGCGGGCGAGTTCGTCCTCGTAGAGCCGGCTGGCCAGCACGGCGGCCCTGAGGAGTTGCCGGTCCTCTACCTCGGCGCCGCATTCGATCGACCAGCTCACGTGCCGCAGCAGTCCTTCGGCCGACGTCGGCTCGCTGTCCATCTTGCGCAGCAGGCTCTGCCGAAGCTGCAGGCTCCTCGCCGGCGAAATCAGGTTCCGCAGGGTGTCGCCGTACACGGTGTGCCAGAGCCGCAGCTCTCCGGTTCCGGAGTCCGTCACACGGATCAGTTCGCTGTCGATCAGCGCCCCCACGGCCACTTCGCCGGCCACGGATTCGATCAGCTCCCTGGAGACGGGTTCGGCCAGCGCCACCAGGTTCAGGGCCTGCCGCTCGTCCGGCGAGCGCAGCAGCAGCTGCCGGCGCACGACGTCGGTCAGCCGGTCGCCATGGCTGTTCAGGTGCCGGGTGAACAACCAGACACCATTGCGCCGCAGCAGTGTCCCGTCGTTCTTGGCGTCGTCGAGGAGCCCGTTGAGCAGCATCGGGTTGCCGCCGGAGGCCTCCCAAAGAATCTCCGCTACGTTCGGCAGCACCTGCGAGCCGAGCTTGCCCTCCAGCATCTCCGTGGTCTGCGGGAGCGTGAGCGGGCGGAGATCGTGCCGTTCGGCGATGCCTTCAAACCACAACTGCAGGAGCGGTTCCGGCAGTCCGGGCCGGGCGGCCGCGCCCACAAGCAGTTTCGCCCAGCCGGCAGCGGCGAGCTCCGCCAGGATCCCCGCCGTCGCCTCATCGAGGTCGTGGGCGTCGTCGACGATCAACAGCAGGGGTTTTTGGGTGGCTCGCTTCTGCTCTTCCAGGTGCGCCCACAGCGTCCTCAACACGGCCAGCTGCGATGTTGCTTCCTGGACCGGCAGTTCCACGATGAACGGACCAAGAACGCCGTACGGCACCTTGCTCAGAGACGCGCTGCCGTGGATCGGCACCGGCGTCACTTCGGAGCCCAGCTCCGCCACCACGGCCTCGATGAGCCGGGACTTACCCATCCCGCTGTCGCCTAGGACGAACACGGCCACATGGCTGCCGCCTTGAAGGGCCTCGACTGCCGACATCAAATCATCAGACCGCCCGGTCAGGGCGCGGGTCGCTGCCCCCATGCCGCGGTCCCCCGCCGGCCCCCTAGATGAGTCCAAGCAGATCACTTCGCGAAGAAACTCCGAGCTTCGTGAACACCTGGTACAGGTGGCCCTCCACGGTTCTGACGGAAATGCCGACTTCCAGGGCGATGTCCTTGTTGGAGACCCCGTTGCCGGCAAGGGTGGCGATCTGCCGCTCCCGGTCTGTCAGCAGCGGACCCTTGTTGCGGGGCATGACCGGCAGCGCCGGCACCGACTCGGAGAGGCTCTCAAGCATGCTGTACGCGGCATTCGCGCTGGCAGTCAGCCCGGCGCCCTTGGCGTAGTCGAACGCGAGCGCCGCGCACCTGGCCTGGACGGCGTCAAGTTCGAGGGCCGCGGCCTGCCCGGCGGCTTCGAGCATGATTGCCGCGTCCTTCTTCCGGCTGCCGACGGCGACCGTGCGGGACATCTCGGCAAGCGGGCCCTGCCGCAGCCCGGCGAGTTCCTCCATGAACAGGAAGTCCTTGACGGTGCCGTTGACCGTGGCACCGAACATGCAGATGCCGGCAAGGGTGTGGCGGCCCTTGCGGAAATGTTCCTCCGCCGACCGTACCAGCCGGTCCTTGGCCTCCGGGTCGCCGAGCCAGCGCGAGGCCATGTCCATGCAGAACTCCGTGGCACTGCCCACGGTGAAGCGGGCCGGCCCTTCGGCAGAGCGGGCCCGGTCCAGGTAGATGGTGGCCTGGACCGAATTGCCGGTCTGCGCGTATGCAAAAGCGGTGGCTGCGTAGGCCTGGCGCAGGGACTGCAGGCTCGCGCGGACCTCAAGCTGGGCGATCGCGGCCAGCAACGGGTCCAGTGCCATGTAGCCGCGGCCGGCATAGACGTAGGCCAGCCCGACGGCGAGGTCCGTGGCGGCGCTGCCGGAGTGCAGCCCGTGCCCTGCCCGGCCGCTCGCGTCCTTGAGCATGTCGATGGCCTGGCGCCACAGGCCGGAGAGGAGCAGAACGTTGAAGGAACGCCAGGCGAAGTTTTCGCGGATGCGCGGCACGTTGGACCACTCGCCCAGCTGACCGCCGATCTCCCGCATGAGTTTGCGGGCATCGAGCTCATGGCCGGTCATGGACAAGGCCTCCATCAGGATGATGGCCGATCTGAGCCGGTGCACGGGGTCGGCGCCCGGGACGTCCGTGGTGGCCGCCGTCGTGAGCCGACCCATCATGGGCTCGAAATCGCCGATGAAGGAGAAATAGTTGAACTCGCACAGATCCAGGCACAGCCCCGCCCGGGAAAGGGCCGACGGGTCGGTGGACGGCTCGTCCAGGCTCAAGTCCTGGAGCCTGATCCTGGCCTGCCGGAGCATCTCGGGGACCTGGCCGGAGCGGTCCTGAAGCCACGCCATGCAGTCTGCCTTCGCCGCGATGAATTCGGCAAAGTTCTCGGCCGCGAGATCGTTGACCTGCTGTTCGGAGACGTCGTCCAGCGCGGACATGGCCTGCAGCGGCAGGCCGAGCTGGAGATAGGCGGCCGATTTCTGGAGCTGTCCTTCGGCCCACTCGGGGTCCGCGGGAGAGAGGCTGCCGGCACATTTAAGGGCAAACTTCGGGTCGAAGAGCTTCACGGCGGCGCTGGCCGCCGCCACGGCGTGGGCGGGCGCGAGTTGGGCGTTGCAGTCGTGGGTCCACGCCGCGTAGGCGAGCAGGTCCTCGACCGAGAGTTCATCCAGCTCATGTTTCTGGTGCCCGGGGACCTGGTCCCGAAGCTCCAGCCGGCGCTCCACGCTCAGCCAGTTGCGGACGATGTCGCCCAGGTACCTGTCGCCGAGGGTGACGAGGTGCCGGTCCGCGCGGTCAACGACGATCTGGCCGGCCTCTTCCATGTCGGCGATGACGCCGGGACTATACATCCTGGCGAGCCGGGACAGGGGAAGCGTCCGGGCGCATGAGAGGACGTCGATTACCTCCCGCGCTTCGGGCGTCTCCCGGGCGTACCTGGCGCGGACAATATCCTCCAGCGCTGTCCGGCCATCCAGCACGACCTCGTCGACAAGTGTCCACACCGATCCGGACAGGACAAGGTTTCCGCGCTCGATCTGTTCGGAGACGACGGCCTGCAGGAGCGTGGGGCTACCGCCGACCAGCTGGTGCAGCTGGCTCGCCAGGGCGGTGGAGACCCGGTGACCCAGGGCTGACTGCAGGACCTCCAGCGTTTCGAGCTCGGTCAGGTTGGCGAGCCGGACCTCGGCGAGGTGGCCCGATGTGATGAGCCAGTAAAAATCGGGGGGAAGGTCCGTGGTGCGCTGCGCCGTCGCGATCAGCCGGGCGGTCCGGGTCTGCAGCAGGTTCAGCAGGACGCCGGTGCTCAGTTCGTCGAGGGCCCCGGCGTTGTCGAGCAGGATCACGCACTGGCGCCCGGCAGCGTCGTCGCGGATCAGCGAGGTAATACCGTGCAGGATGGCGGTCGGCGAGCCCAGGGAGCTCTGCGGGAGGCGCGCGAGGGTGAAGGCGAGGCAGCCGTACGGTGTTGCCGAGCCCGGCCCGGAGCTGCGGAGCTGGATGGTGTAGACCTCGGGGCCGAATCCCGCGAGGGCAGTCCTGCCGACAAGTGTCTTGCCCACACCGCGGTCGCCGGTGATGACAACGCCCATCCGGTCATGGGACAGCAGTTCCTGGCGGACATGCTCGGCGTCGGCGTTCCGCGCCAAACCGGACCAGCCGTGCCTTGCGACCTGGCTGGCAGCATGTTCTTCTTCGGCGGGTGCCAATGTAGTGGAAACATTCCCCCAGCCCAGCGAATCCCTCGACATGTAGTTTCCTTCGTACCGCTTTGCAGACAGCAACCCCGGGCTGCCCACTTAGAAGTAGCGTATCCCTATCCCCCGACATGAGAGTAGACAGATCATAACTGGAATGCCGAAACCTTGGAAGGAAACCCGCCCGGCGGATACAACTAATACGCCCGGCGTCTGCCGCCGAACCGGGCCGGCCGGGTGGAAGGAGCGTTTAAGCTGCGTCTAGGTGGCCTTGGCCGGGTGGAATTTTTGCTGCGCGGCGAGGAGGCCGTCCCTGACCAGGACCTCGACGGCGTCAGCCGCCGAATCGATGAGGAACGGCAGTTCTTTCTTTTCCGGTGCGGAAAAGTCGCGCAGGACGAAGTCCGCGGTATCCATCCGGCCCGGCGGACGCCCGACGCCCACCCGCACACGCAGGTAGTCCTTGGTGGCGAGGGCCTTGGAGATGTCCCGCAGCCCGTTGTGGCCGCCCTCGCCGCCGCCGATCTTGAGCCGCACGGTGTCGAAGGGGATGTCGATCTCGTCGTGAACGGCGATGACGTGGGCCGGGTCGATCCCGTAGAACTGGGCCAGGGCCGAGACGGGGCCGCCGGAGACGTTCATATAGGACAGCGGCTTGGCCAGCACGATCCGGGGCCCGCCGATGCCCAGGCGTCCCTCAAGGACCTGGGCGCGCGATTTGTGCGACTTGAAGCCGCCGCCCACGCGCGAGGCGAGTTCGTCCAGCACCATCTGGCCGACGTTGTGCCGGTTATGGCTGTACTCGGCGCCGGGGTTGCCAAGGCCTACGATCAGCCAGGTGTCAGTCATGGATCAGTCCTTCGGTGGGACGCGGCGGAGGGAAGATGTGGGGTGGGTCGCGGAGACGACGGCGGCCGGGCCCCTGAGGGACCCGGCCGCAGCCACATGCGCAGGAATTACTCGGCTGCTGCTTCGGCTGCCGGGGCAGCTGCTTCGCCTTCTTCGCCCTCTTCGACGTTTTCGACGGCCTCGGAGATGTTGACCACGAGTGCTTCGGGGTCGGCCAGCAGGGTGGAGCCCTTCGGCAGGACGAGGTCGGAAGCGTGGATGTGTTCGCCGGCGCTACGGCCTTCGATGCTGACCTCGATGGCGGTGGGCAGGTGGGTTGCCTCGGCCTCAAGGGAGACGGTGGTCATTTCCAGGTTGTGGACGTTGCCCGGAGCCAGCTCGCCGCTCAGGTGGACGGGGACGTCAACGGTGACCTTTTCGCCGGTGCGGACGGTCAGCAGGTCGAGGTGCTCGATGATCTGCTTGATCGGGTTGCGCTGGATGTCCTTGACGAGGGCCAGGTGCTGCTCGCCGTTGATGTCCAGGGTCAGCAGGGCGTTGGCGGTGCGGACGGCCAGGGTGGTGGCCTTGGCCGGCAGGGTGATGTGGATCGGCTCGGCGCCGTGGCCGTAGATGACTGCCGGGATCAGGTTGGCCATGCGGGCGCGGCGGGCGAAGCCCTTGCCGAATTCGGTGCGGACTTCTGCTGCGAGCTTCTGCTCAGACATGGATATCTCCTCGTGGGATTTCAAGCTGTGGGACTAAACGGTGTTCAGCAAGGGCGGAGGTCTTCACGACCTTCAACGCCGGGCTGCCGTGCAGCTGACCTTTAGAAGGAGATTCAGACCCAGTCGATAACGGAGACCAGCAATCCGGTTGACCGTGCATCTAAAATTCACACGGTTTGCCGGCGCTCTCCCTCGCCAAGGTTTCGGTACAAGGCTACCAGCGGCGGGCCCGGATCCTAAATCCGGGCCCCGCCGGCCGGCTCAGGCCTGGCCGTCGAACAGGCTGGTGACGGAGCCGTCGTCGAACACTTCACGGATGGCGCGGGCGATCAGCGGTGCGATGGACAGCACCGTCAGCTGCGGGAAGCGCTTGTCCGGGGTGATCGGCAGTGTGTTGGTGACCACGACCTCGCGGGCGCCGGACTCGGAGAGGCGGCGGGCCGCCGGGTCGGAGAACACGGCGTGGGTCGCGGCGATGATGACATCCTTGGCGCCGGCGTTCTTGAGTACCTGCACGGCGCCGGAGATGGTTCCGCCGGTGTCGATCATGTCATCGATCAGGACGCAGGTGCGGCCTTCGATCTGGCCCACGACCGTCTTGGAGACGGCCTGGTTGGGCACGGTGAGGTCGCGGCTCTTGTGAACGAACGCCAGCGGCGCGCCGCCGAGGCGCTCGGCCCACTGCTCTGCGACGCGGACGCGGCCGGTGTCCGGCGAGACGACAGTGACCTTGTCCGAGCCGACGCGGGTGCGGATGTAGTCGGCCAGGAGCGGAATGGCCATGAGGTGGTCCACGGGGCCGTCGAAGAAGCCCTGGATCTGGGAGGTGTGCAGGTCCACGCTCATGATGCGGTCGGCGCCGGCGGTCTTGTACAGGTCGGCGACGAGGCGTGCCGAGATCGGCTCGCGGCCGCGGCCCTTCTTGTCCTGCCGGGCGTAGGGGTAGAACGGGGACACGACGGTGATGCGCTTGGCGGAGGCCCGCTTGAGCGAATCGATCATGATCAGCTGTTCCATCAGCCAGTTGTTCAGCGGGGCGGGGTGGGCCTGGATCACGAAGGCATCGGTGCCTCGAACGCTCTCGCCTGCCCGCACGTAGATCTCGCCGTTGGCGAAGTCGTAGGCGTCCAGGGGCAGCAGTTCGGTGCCCAGCTCCTTCGCGATCTCCTTCGCCAGCTCAGGGTGCGCGCGCCCCGCGGCCAGCACCAGCTTCTTCTCGCCGTGTGCCGTAATTTCGCTCATGATTGCTAGCCCTCTTCTGTCGGTGCCGGAGTAGTGGAGGAAGTTGGGGCGGCGCCCTCGGCGGCTGCATGGACCGCGGTCCCGGCCATGGCGGTTCCGGCCAGGGCGGCGGAGATGGAGCCGGGGCGGTTGGCCGCCACCCAGCCTTCGGAATTCCGCTGCCTGGCCACGGAGAGGGCGAGGGCGCCGGCCGGGACGTCCTGGCGGATGATGGCGCCGGCACCGCTGTAGGCGCCGTCGCCCACGCTGACCGGAGCCACGAAGACGGTGTTGGAACCGGTGCGCACGCCCGAGCCGATCACCGTGCGGTGCTTCTTCTCGCCGTCGTAGTTGGCGGTGATGTTGCCGCAGCCGATGTTGGTGTCCTCGCCGATTTCCGCGTCTCCGGCGTAGCCGAGGTGGGACAGCTTCGAGCCGCGGCCGATCGTGACGTTCTTGGTTTCGTAGAACGCGCCGATCTTGCCGGTCTCGCCCAGGACGGTGCCGGGGCGCAGGTAGGTGAAGGGTCCGACGCTGGCGCGGGCACCGATCATGGAGCCAGAGCCGTGCGTGCGGATTACCGTGGCGCCCTCCCCCACCGTGACGTCGGTCAGTGTGGTGTCCGGCCCGACGACGGCGTCGCGGGCCACCGTGGTGGCGCCGTGCAGCTGGGTGTTGGGCAGCAGGCGGACGTCCTCCTCGAGCGTCACTGTGGCGTCGATCCACGTGGTGGCGGGATCCACCACGGTGACGCCGGCGCGCATCCAGGCTTCGACGGTGCGGCGGTTGTGTTCGGCTCCGAGCGCCGAAAGCTGGACGCGGTCGTTGGCGCCCTCAACCTGCCAGCGGTCTTCGGTGACGACGGCGGCGACGCGGCCGCCCGCGGCGCGGGCCAGGGCCAGGACATCGGTGAGGTACTTTTCGCCCTGGGCGTTGTCCGTGGTGACGTGCACCAGCGCGTCGCGCAGCACGGCGGCGTCGAAGGCGTAGATGCCGGAGTTGATCTCGCGGATTTCGCGTTCGACGTCGGTCGCGTCCTTGTGCTCGCGGATACCCGTGACCGTTCCGTCCTCGGCACGGAGGATCCGTCCGTAGCCGGTGGCGTCCTCGAGCACTGCGGTGAGGACCGTGACGGCGTTGCCCTCGGCCTCGTGGGCGGCGACAAGCTCACCGAGAAGTCCGCCGGTGAGCAGCGGGACGTCGCCGTAGGTGACAACGACGGTGCCGCTCAGCGAGTCCTGGGTGTGAAGCGCGTCGAGGGCTTCCAGTGCAGCTTCAACCGCGCGGCCGGTGCCGGGCACCTCGTCCTGGTCTACGATCAGGGCTTTCGGATCGAGGGCGGTGACGTGGGCGGCCACGAGGTCGCGTTCATGCCGGACGACGAGGGCCAGCTCGCGGGGGTTGACACTGCGGGCCGCCTGGAGCGCGTGGCCGACCAGGGAGCGGCCGCCGATCTCATGGAGAATTTTTGGCGTACGGGATTTCATCCGGGTACCGGCCCCTGCAGCTAGGACGATCACGGCGGCTGGGCCAGTGTTCTCGGGGCTCACGTATTGGCTCTCCTTGCTTGGTTGCGCGGTGTGTCTCGCCAGTTCCGCCCATAGGACTCGAACCTATACTCCACGGCTCCAAAGGCCGGGGTGCTGCCATTACACCAGAGCGGACCGTGCCGGGCTTGACCTGTGGCACGAGAACCAATTCTGCCACGAACGATGATGCTCGTGCGACTCAGCGCGGCACAGGGCGGCTCAGCGCGGCAGGACGGGCAGCGGGCGAACGCGGCCACGCGGTAGGGCATGATGGTCCTGTGATCAACAGTACGGGCGGATCCGTTGGGGCGGACGGCGGCCACGGCAGGCCCGAGCGTGTCCCCAGCCACGTTGCCCGGCCCCGCATGACAGGTCCGCAGCGCCGTACACAATTGCTCGGCATCGGCCGTGGGCTTTTCGCACTCCGCGGCCTGGACGGTACGACCATCGAGGAAATCGCCGCCACTGCGGGCGTCTCCAAACCGGTGATCTACGAGCACTTCGGCTCCAAGGATGGCCTGTATAGGCAGGTGGTGGAATATGAGTTCCACATCCTGCTGGCTTCGATCAACGACGCCCTGGCAGAGGATGCCAAGCCCCGCGTCCTGGTGGAACGGGCCGCCCTTGCCCTGCTGTCCTACATCGAGGACCGGACCGACGGCTTCCGCATCCTCATGCGAGACGCACCGCCGTCCCAGCCGGAGGGGGCCTTCTCCACGCTGCTGTCACAGGTGACGGCGCGAGTGGAGCACATCCTCGAGGACGAACTCGCCCGCCGCGGCTTCAGCCCGGCTGACGGGGCCATGTACGCCCAGATGCTCGTTGGCATGGTCGCGATGACCGGCCAGTGGTGGCAGGGCAGCCGCACCCCGGACAAGCGCGAAGTCGCCGCGCACCTGGTAAACCTGGCCTGGAACGGCCTGACCGGGCTGCAAAAGGACCCGGAGCTCCGCAGCGAGGACTAGGGGTTCGGGCTGGCGGGTCGCGTGTTACCGCGGGACATGTCCGCCGACGGCCTCGAAGAATGGACATAACACCAACATGCCCATTGTTTGCCCGCACCGTGGGACATGTCCGGCGGGGACTGAGCCGCGCTCGGGACGTGCCCATTGTTGGCCCGCAAAGAGGGGCATGTCCCGAGGAAGGCATTTTCTCCGAGGGGCATGTCCATCCGTGCTCACACACTCTGGGCATGTCCCGCGGCGAGGAGGCTACTCCCCCAGCACTTCCAGGGCCTCGAGCCATTCGAGTTCGAGGGCTTCGCGTTCCCCGGCGAGGTCCAGGAGTTTCTTGTTGAGCTCGGCGAGCTGGTCGAACTTGCTGGCGTCCCCGGCCCCGGCCGTCATCTGGGCATGGATCTTGTCTTCCTGCTGCTTGAGCTTGCCCAGCTGGCGGTCGATCCGGTTCTTGGCCTTGCGGGCGTCGCGCTTCTCGGCCTCCGACGGACCCGTGGCGGCGGGCGCGGAACCGGCGCTGGAGGAGGTGACGGGGTTCCCGCCGCCGGTGATCGTGGAGCCGGCAAGGGCGCCTTCGCGCAGTTCGAGGTACTGGTCCACGCCGCGGGGCAGGGCACGGATCTTGCCGTCGCCCAGCAGCGCCATCTGGTGGTCCGTGACACGCTCCAGCAGGTACCGGTCGTGGCTGACCACCACGAGCGTGCCGGGCCAGCCATCGAGAACATCCTCGACGGCGGCGAGCGTGTCGGTGTCGAGGTCGTTGGTCGGTTCGTCAAGCATGAGCACGTTCGGCTCGCCCACGAGCAGGCGCAGCAGCTGCAGCCGCCGGCGCTCGCCACCGGAGAGGTCCTTGACCGGGGTCCACTGCTTCTCGTTGGTGAAGCCGAGCTGCTCCACGAGCTGTCCGGCGGTGAATTCCTTGCCGCCGACATTGAACGAGCGCTTTTCGCGTTCGATCACTTCGATCACGCGCAGGTCCGAGACATCGTCGAGCTCCTTGACCTCCTGGGTCAGCACGGCTGTGACCACCGTCTTGCCGCGCTTGACCTTCCCGGAGCTGGGCTGGATCTCGCCGTTGAGCAGCTTCAGCAGGGTGGTCTTGCCGGCGCCGTTGACGCCCACCAGGCCCAGCCGTTCCCCCGGTGCCAGCCGCAGGGTGATGTTGTCGAAGAGCTTCTGCCCGGCATCGCCACCGAGGAAGTCCAGCGAGACGTTCTCAAGGTCCAGGACGTCCTTGCCAAGCCGGGCGGTGGCCATCTTGCTCAGCGCCGTCGAGTCGCGCGGCTCGGGGACGTCGGCGATCAGGGCGTTGGCCGCCTCGATCCGGAACTTGGGCTTGGCGGTGCGGGCCGGGGCGCCGCGGCGCAGCCAGGCGAGCTCCTTCTTCACGAGCTGCTGGCGCTTGCTTTCCATGACCGACGCCGAACGGTCGCGTTCGGCCCGGGCCAGCACGTAGGCGGCGTACCCGCCGTCGAACGGGTCCATGATGCCGTCGTGGATTTCCCAGGTCTTGTTGCAGACTTCATCGAGGAACCAGCGGTCGTGGGTGACCACGAGGAAGGCGCCCTGGTTGGGCCGCCAGCGGGACTTCAGGTGCCGGGACAACCAGGCGACGCCTTCGACGTCGAGGTGGTTGGTGGGCTCATCGAGCATGATGACGTCGTGGTCCTCGATCAGCAGCTTGGCCAGAGCCACACGCCGCTTCTGCCCGCCGGAGAGCATGTGGACGTTGGCGTGCCAGTCGACGTCGGACACGAGGCCGCCCATGACTTCGCGGATCTGCGGATTGCGGGCCCATTCATAGTCGGCCTGGTCCCCCACGATCGCGGCGCCGACGGTGAGGTCGCCGTCGAGCACGTCGCCCTGGTCCAGGTAGCCGATGTTGACCTCGCTGCGCTTGGTCACCCGGCCGGAGTCCGGGGTGGAGCGCATGGACAGCAGCCGCATGAGGGTTGACTTGCCGTCACCGTTGCGGCCCACCATGCCGATCCGGTCGCCCTCTTCAAGGCCGAGGGTAATGCCATCGAGGACGGTACGGGTTGCATACGAGACCGTGAGGTTCTCGCCGCCGAGCAGGTGTGCCACAGGGAACTGCTTTCTTAGGTGTATCGGTGAAGGTGTTGCTGTTAAGTCAGGAGGTGCGGTGCGCCAAAAGCTCCTAAAGGAGCGTATCGGAGATGATGCGGGCCCCGTGCACCGGGCCGTGCACCGCCAGTGCGTCGAAGCTGTGGTGGCGGAGCTCTTCGGCGAGTCCGGCGGCAGCGGCGGGGCTGTGCGCCAGGAAGGCGACGGTGGGTCCGGAGCCTGAGACAATTCCCGCGATCGCCCCGCAGGCCTCGCCGCGCCCGAGGGTCTCGCGCAGGCCCGGGGCCAGTTCGATCGAGGCCCGTTGCAGGTCGTTGACCAGGACCCGGCTGAGGGCGTCGGCATCGCCGGTGCGCAGCGCGGTGAGCACGCCGGGATCCACCGCGTCCGGTTCGTCCACCGCCACCCCTTCGGCTGCACGCAGGCGGTCCAGGGTCCGGTAGACCTCCGGGGTGGGCAGGCCGAAGTCGGCGGTGACCAGGACCCAGTCCGTTTGGGCCTTGACCAGGGCCGGGGACAGTTCGTCACCGAGGCCGAGGCCGACGGCGGTGCCGCCGAGCAGTGCGAAGGGAACGTCCGCGCCGAGTTCGGCGGCCAGGTGGGCCAGCTCATCGCGGGACAGCCCGCTGTTCCACAACGCGTCGCAGGCCAGCAGGGTGGCGGCGGCGTCAGCTGACCCGCCGCCCATGCCCCCGGCCACCGGCACCCGTTTGGTGATCTCCAGGTGGACACCGGTGGAGTGCTCCGACACGTCGGCCATGATCGCTGCCGCCTTGTAGGCGAGGTTGCGGTGGTCGAGTGGGATGTCCACGCCGTCAAGGTCCACGGTGCTCGCATCGCTGATGCTGACCGTGATCTCACCCGTGTCGGTGCTGGTGGCGGCAACTTCTTCGTAAAGTGAAACAGCCAAGTAGACGCTGGCCACCGAGTGATAGCCATCGGGCCGCAGCGGCCCTACGTCCAGTGAGACATTGACCTTGCCTGGAGCCTTGACCCGGACAGTCCTCGCGGCAAAGCGCCCTCTCACTGCGTTCATGGCTCCACGCTATGGCATCGCGGCCCGGGCTCCAAGCACGTAACGCCGCCCGCCGGGCTCACAAACAGCCCGCAGAGAGCCCACCGGGGGCTCAGGAGGCCGGCTGTTCGTGGGCCTCGGCGATTCTGGCGAACGCCGCAATGTCGATCACTTCGCCACGGAAAGTGGGGTCGATGCCGGCGGCCCGCAGGCAGCGTTCGGCCTCGGCGGCGCTGCCTGCCCAGCCGGCCAGCGCCGCCCGGAGGGTCTTGCGGCGCTGCGCGAAAGCGGCGTCAATGACGGCGAAGACCTGTTCCCTGGTGGCGGTGGTAACAGGGGGCTCCCGCCGCGTGAACGCGACGAGTCCGGAATGGATCTTGGGCGCGGGCCAGAAGACGTTCATGCCGATCACGCCGGCCTTGCGCATGCTGCTGTACCAGGCTGCCTTGACCGAAGGCACGCCGTAGGTCTTGGAACCGGGCCCGGCCGCCAGCCGGTCGGCGACTTCGTCCTGGACCATGACCAGGCCGTGCTGCAGGCTCGGAAAGTGCTGCAGGAGGTGCAGCACCACGGGGACGGCAACGTTGTAGGGAAGATTCGCCACGAGCGCTGTCGGCTCAGCGGGCAGCTCCGTGACCTTCATGGCGTCGGCCAGGACGAGATGGAAATTCCCGACGGCGTCCGGCCGCCACGCCGCGACCGTGGCCGGCAGACGCCCGGCAAGGACGGGATCGATTTCGACGGCGACCACGGTCCGGGCGGCGTCCAGCAGGCCAAGGGTCAGCGACCCGAGCCCGGGACCTACCTCCAGGACGGTCTCATCGGCCCGGATGTCGGCGGCGTTCACGATGCGCCGGATGGTATTGCCGTCGATGACGAAGTTCTGGCCGAGGGTCTTCGTGGGCCGCACGCCGATTTCCTCTGCCAGCCGGCGGATATCGGAGGCACCCATCAGCGGTGCGGGCGCCGCTCCGGGCAGGCTTTCGGGGGCGGAGGGGCTCGGTTCAGTCACCTAGGTATCCTATCCCGGCCCCGGTACGCCGCAGGCCGGGCCCGGAAGGAATCCGGACCCGGCCTGTGCGGTCCCCTGGCTGTGGTCAGCAGCGGCGGAACTCGGGCGGTCAGTGGCCGGCGGTAAGTAGCTGATGGTCAGGCGCCGGCCTGGCTTTGCTGGCTGGTGTGCTAGCTGGAGGCGGCCCAGCCGCAACCCCAGGGACCCAGGCCGCGCTGTGCGTAGACGCGGTTGGCGATGTCGATCTGCTGGGCCTTGGTGGCCGCAGCGGCGTTGGGGGCGTACGCGCCGCCGCCGGAGCCGAGCCAGGTCCGGACGTCGAACTGCAGGCCGCCGTAGTAACCGTTGCCGGTGTTGATGGACCAGTTGCCGCCGGACTCGCACTGGGCGATCTTGTCCCACATGCCCTGGTTCATCATCGCGGGGGCGGAGGCGCCGGTGTTGGCGGCGGCCTGGGGCTTTTCCTTGGTGCCCACAGTCACCTTTTCGGTGACCGGCTGGGCGCTGACGGTCTCGGACACCAGGGTCCGGGAGGCTTCGCGGCCGTCCACCAGGACCAGCTTGAAGCTCTTGGCCGTGGTGCCGGCGACGCCGGCCTGGGTGACCTTCTTCTCACCCTTGAACATGTCCGCATTCTCGGTGGTGAGTGTTTCAAACGCGACCGGCTCGGTGGTGTTGGCCGTCTTGCTGACGTCGACGCGGGAAACCTTGATCACCATGTCGTTGACGACCGGCGCGTTCCCGGGCTGGGAGAGGCGGTCGCTGGCTCCGAGCGCAATGCCGGCGTCCTCGAGCACCTTGGCCACGGTGGCCTCCGTGGTGGTGGTCGCGGCTGCCTTGCCGTCCGCGACGATGCTCACGGTCTTCGGCGTCGAGATGGACACGAACGAGCCGGAGACGGCGAGCTGGGCGTCCTTCGGCACGGAGACCTGCGAGGCGCTGGCGACGCCGAGTTCGGTCACGAGCCCTTCGACGGTGGGCGAGGTGGTGGAGATGGTCCGTTCGGCGCCGTCCAGGCTGACCTTGACGGCCTTGGCGAGGTTGACGTTGATGACTGATCCGTCCTGCACATGGGAGTCCACCGAAGGCGACACCCTGTCAGATGGCTGGAGTTCAACCTTGGCACCCTTGACGACCTGTCCGACGGTTCCGCCGAAGGTCTGGACGGAGCTGACTTTGCCGTCCACGTTGAGTGTGATCGTCTTGTTGTTGCCGACGAAGGCCACGAGGCCCAGCACCAGTGCCACCAGCACTACGAGCTGCGTGCCAACCTTGACGAAGCTGATCTTGCCGTCCGATGTGAAGAACTTGACCACGATTGCCCGAATCTCTTGGACCTTCCGGGCACGGGGATAAGTACACGTGACCACCCTCCGTGAGCGCGCCAAAGGCGGCTCCGAACAGAGTCCGGATCGTCACGAAACATGCATGCACTGCCTCACCCAAAACGAGAGCGCACATGTGGTTCGTTTGCCACGATGCACGCCCTGCTTGAGTGAAATTCTCCGTAGGCCTTCCCCGACCCCGGCTAATAGTTGACCACTGTAACCGAAGCGTTATAAAGGGGCCAAGTAATTGTGCATACCCGGTATCCACTCCGGAGGGCCGGAGGAGGCCGGTTCAGTCCCAGGATCCGTATGCCCGCACGGTATTTTCGGCGATCTGCGCACACAGCCCGGACAGCTCCGATCCAGTCACATCGGACATGGCCCGGACGGTGTACGGAACCATGTAGCTGGCGTTCGGGCGGCCGCGATGCGGGTGCGGGGTGAGGAAGGGCGCGTCGGTCTCGACCAGGATCCGGTCCGGCTCCGCAATGGCGAGCGCCGCGCGCAGGTTCGCCGCGTTCTTGAACGTCACGGTGCCGGCAAAGGACATGTACCAGCCCTCCGCGTTGCAGGTCCTGGCGAGGGCTTCGTCGCCGGAAAAGCAATGAAAGACCACGCGCTCCGGGGCCCCTTCTTCGCGCAGCACCTGGACGACGTCGTCGTGTGCGTCGCGGTCGTGGATTTGCAGCGTCAGGCCGAGGCGTTTGGCGATGTCGATGTGGCGGCGGAACGAGTAGCGCTGGTGGACCAGGCCCTCTCCCTCGGTGCGGAAGAAGTCGAGGCCCGTCTCGCCGATGGCCCGGATCCTCGGGTGGGCGGCCAGGGCCTCGATCTCGGCCAGGGCTTCTTCCAGGGTCCCGCCCCGGGCGTAGTCGGGGGCATCGTTGGGGTGGAGGGCCACTGCGCCCAGGAGCCGTGAATCGAGCTCAACGGCCTGGACCGTGAACCGGGACGATTCGAGGTCGCAGCCCACCTGCACCGCACCCTGGACACCCACTGCCTCGGCGGCGTCGAGGGCATCCTTGACTCCCACCAGGAGCTCCGCCTCGGGAAAGTCCAAATGTGTGTGGTTGTCCATGACCGGCACGGGAAGCGGCGCGGGTGCGGGCGGATACCCGCCGCGTCCGGTACCGTCGGTTCCAGGCACCCGGAATGGGACGGGAGTGAGGGGATTGAGCATTCTTCCACCCTATCCGGCGCCCAGAATTCCTTGGAACTCTCTGTCAGGTCCGGCAGTTGTGTTAGTAGTCTGTTAATACTCTGTTATTTCCCCGTAAGGAAACAGGCGAACGCCACTGCGGGGCCCGGCGGCCGCTGGCGGTCCGTTCCGGGACCCACAAGGCCTGAAAGGCTGCCGATGGATTACCAGCGCACTTCCGTAGATGACGTCCTCCCCGAAGGACAGAGCTTCCCGAGCCGATCAGCCCTTGACCCCGACGCAGGCGGACACCGGTCCCCAGCCCCGGCATTGGACGCGGACGCCTTCCACTCGGCCAGCACCCGGATCCTGACGGCCATCAATACGGTCATCGACGGCAAGGCAGAAGCGGCGAAACTGGCGCTCACGGTGCTCCTGGCCCAGGGCCATTTGCTCCTGGAGGACGTCCCGGGGGTGGGCAAGACGCTGCTGGCCAAGACACTGGCCCGGACCATCGACTGCACCGTCAGCCGGATCCAGTTCACCCCGGACCTGCTCCCGTCCGATGTCACCGGCGTGTCCGTCTACAACCAGGCCACCCGGACCTTCGAGTTCCGGCACGGCGCGGTGTTCGCCAACATCGTCATCGGCGACGAAATCAACCGCGCCTCGGCCAAGACCCAATCGGCCCTGCTGGAGTGCATGGAGGAGCACCAGGTCACGGTGGACGGCACGTCCTACCGGCTGGATGAGCCGTTCATGGTGGTGGCGACGCAGAACCCCATTGAGATGGAAGGCACCTACCCGCTCCCGGAAGCCCAGCGGGACCGCTTCATGGCCCGGATTTCCATGGGCTACCCGGACCGGGAGTCCGAAATGGAGATGCTCGAAACCCACCAGGCGTCCTCTCCGCTGGCCCGCGTCACGGCTGTTGTCACGGCGGCGGAGGTGGCTGCGATGATTGCCTCGGTGCAGCAGGTCTACGTGTCCCGGTCCATCAAGGAGTACACGGTGGCCCTGGGCCGGGCAACGCGTGAAAGCGGGCTTCTCCGGCTCGGCGCCAGCCCGCGGTCCATGCTGCAGCTCCTGCGGGCGGCGAAGGCCACCGCCGCGCTGGAGGGCCGGGACTTCGTGCTGCCGGACGACGTCGTCAGCGTCGCCGAGGCTGTGCTGGCCCACCGGATCATCCTCGACCGCAAGGCGGCCAGCGCGGGCGAGACGCCGCAAAGCGTGATCCGGGCCATCATCGCCAAGATTCCCGTCACCCCGGAAGTGTCGGCCTCGAACAACGGAACCGGCCGCCCTGGCCGGAACAAGGCCATGGCTGCCGCGGCGTCGCCCAAACTGCCGAATCCGCGCTAGGAGGCGGTCCCGGCGTGGCGTTGAGGGATCGGTTCCCCGGACACATCTTCAGCACCCGCGGCTGGGGCCTGCTCGGCGCGGGGGCGCTGTCCCTGCTGGCCGCCCAGATCATGGGCCGCCGGGACCTGCTCGCGCTGGCCGTACTGCTGCTGGTCCTGCCCCTGCTGGCCCTGGCCGGAAGCCGGGTCCTGAAGCCCAGGTTCCGGGTCTACCGCGAATTCAGCCCGGCGCCGGTCGAAACGTCCGCCCGGACCACGGTCCGGCTGGCCGTTGCGCGGACCGGGCCGGGAACCGGCCACGCCGTCATGGAGGAACACCTGCCGGCCCGGTTCGGCGAATCCCCCGTCTTCCGTTTCCCGGCCCGCAGGGCCACCGGCGGCGCCAGCCGCTATGAGTACCATCTCCGATCGGCCAATCGTGGCCAGTTCCTGATCGGGCCCGTCACAGCGGAGTTCAGCGACCCCTTCGGGCTGTCCTTCCACCGCCACGCGATCGACGACGGCGACCTCCTGACCGTGACCCCCGCCGCCGTCCAGCTCCCCGAGACAGGGCTGGCCGGCGCCCGCGGACACGACGGTGTGACAGCCACGCGCGCCCGGGCGAATCCCAGCGACGACGACGTCATGACCCGCGAGTACCGCCATGGCGACCCGATGCGCCGTGTGCACTGGGCCGCGACGGCCCGCCACGGGTCCCTAATGGTGCGGCAGGAGGAATCCGTCACGACCCCCGAGGCGACCATCATCCTGGATCAGCGGCTCTCGGCGTATCCGCACGGCGTATTTGGCCATGCCGGCCATTCCTCCGGGCATTCGGGCAACGGGGAAGGCGACGGCCACGACCTGCTGAGCTGCGACGCCTTCGAATGGGCCGTCACGGCGGCGATGTCGATCGCGGCGCACCTCGCGGAACGCAACTACACGCTGCGGTTCCTGGACAGCGCGGGCGCCCCCGCCTTCCGCAATTCGCCGTCCGCTCCCGACCCGGAGGCCGAGGAATACACCGGCACGGCCGGGCTTCAGTCCATCGCGGAAAGCCTGGCCGCCATCGAGCTCTCCGGCCCGCACCACGGCCACCCGAACCGCAACCGCACCCCGGATTCCCGCCGGCGGACAAGCCCGCAGGAGACATCGGGACCGCCTGCCATGTCCAGCGCCCACGAAACCGCCGGGGGCGCAAGGAACACCGCAGCCGCCGGGAACGCGCCGAGGGATTTCGACGACGCCCTGATGGACAAGCTCTCCGCCCACCGGCTGCGGGGACCGGTCCTGGCGATCCTGGGCACCCTGTCCCTGGCCGAGGCCCAGGCGCTGTCCCCGGCGGCCGGGTTCGGCGCGAACGCCTTCGCGCTGCTCGTCACGGACCAGACGCATGGTTACGGCGCGACGCCAGAGGTGCTGGAGGCACTGAGGCTGGGCGGATGGCGGGCCGTGGCGGTTTCTGACCGGAGCCCGCTGCCCGCCGCGTGGACAGCATTCGACGAGGCCGACCCGACGATGTCCGCCGCAGCGGACGTCCGCCGAGGCGTGGGAGGCCGGCGATGACGCTCACACCGCAGCGCAGCTCCGCATCCCGCACCGGCGAGGCCGGCACGGACGAAACCACAGTCCTGTCCCCCGGCGCAGGGTCCCGGCGGGAAGGACCCGGCGCCCAGCCCTGGGTGATGGGGACCGTCGTCGCGGTGGCCGTCGCCGGCGCCGCCCTCGGATTCAACGGCGTCCTGCGCGGGTGGGCCTGGTACTCCCCGGTGTTCAGTACCGTCTTGGCCGTGGCATTCTCCATGGCGATGCTCCGGTCCTTGCGTACCCGGACTTGGCTCGTGGCTGCCGGCGGCCTGGTGGCTCTCGTGGTGTCCCTGACCTTCATTTTCTTCCGGCAGCACAGCATCGCCGGGTTCATCCCGTCCCCGGAGACCATGACCTACCTGGGCAAATTCCTCAGGCGCGCCAGCGAAACCGTCCTGGCCGAGAGCACCCCGGTGGCCCCCAACGCCGGCATCGTGATGCTGATCTGCGCGGTCCTCGGGCTGCTGGTGATCCTCATCGATGCCCTCGCGTTCCCACTGGCGCTGCCGGCCACGAGCGGGCTGGGGATCCTGGCGATCCTCGTGGTGCCTGCCATCGTCAAGCCGCAAAGCGTGGGGGCGCTGGGGTTCCTCGGCGCCGCCGTCGGGTATCTGTTGATCCTGGGGTGCAGCCATTGGTTCACACCGGATGCCCGCACCCTGGCCGACACCGCCCGGAACCCCGGACAGCTCCGGCGCGGCGCGGTCACGGCCGCCGCGGCGCTGACCTTGACGCTGCTGCTGCAGCCGGTCATCCCGGGTTTCGACCAGGGCACGTTCCCCCAGGGCTCGCGGCTGAACCCGTTCGGCGGCGCCACCGGCCTGAATCCGATGATCAGCCTGGGCAACAGCCTGCGCAGCCCGTCCGGGGACGGCCGGATCACCTTCGCGACGAACGCGCCGACGACGCCGTACCTCCGCTCTGTGACGGTGGACAGCTTCGAGGGCGATTCCTGGGCACCGGATGACCGGGAATCAACCCGGCAGCCGGGCACGGGCAGGATCGAATCCGGTCTTGATACCGCCGCGACGGAGTTCCGCGTCATCACCGCCGTCAACACCGGCCAGTACACAAGCCCCTACCTGCCCTCGCCGTATGCGCCGGAATCAGTCAACGGCCTCGCGGGGCGCTGGAGCTGGGATCCGGCCACGCTGAGCATCAAGGGAATCGACACCAACTCCCGCGACCAGCAGTATGTGGTCACGTCCGTCACGCCCCAGCTCACCGCCGCGCTGCTGGCGCGGGCCTCCGAGCCGGTGCGCGGAGTTCCCGAGCAGTTCCTCCGGCAGCCATCGAACGTTCCGGAGGTTGTGCGGAGCACGGCCCAGACCGTGACTGCCGGAGCCGCCACACCGTATGCGCGGGCCATGGCCATCCAGCGGTACCTGCGCTCCACCGAGTTCAGCTACTCCCTGCAATCACCCGTGCAGGGAGGCTACGACGGCAACGGCCTGTCGGTGCTGGCGGACTTCCTGACCCAGAAGAGCGGCTACTGCATTCATTTCGCCTCTGCCATGGCCGTGATGGCCCGGTTGGAAGGCATTCCGAGCCGGATCGCCGTGGGCTACGCACCGGGGCGCCCCACTGGAGCCACCGTGGCGGTCTCCGGCCAGGGTCCCCTGCCGGAGTTCGAAGTCGATGCGCGCGATGCCCACGCCTGGCCGGAACTCTATTTCCAGGGTGTCGGCTGGGTCGCGTTTGAGCCCACGCCGTCCCGCGGCGTCGTTCCGGCCTACGCAACGGAGGCCGCCGCGCCCAGCGGAGCCAGCACCAACGAACGCAACGACGCCCTGACTCCCGGGGACGGTTCCACCAAGTCACCGGTCCCCGCCCCCGGCGCGGTTCCCCTGCCCGGCACCGGAAATCCGGCGGCTGCGGGCACGCACCCGGCACAGGCGCTCTACGGCCTTGGCGCGGCTCTGCTGCTGGCCCTGATCGTGGCCTCCCCGCGGCTGGTGCGCAGCGGCGTGCGGCGGCGCAGGCTTATGACGGCGGCCCGCGGCTATCCCCGCGCCGGCACGGCCCTGCCGGCTTGGGCGGAACTGCGGGACCTCGCCACGGACTACGGCGTGGCGCCCGGAGCGAGCGAGACGCCGCGGCATTTCTCCGAGCGGTTGCGCGCCTCGGCGGCGCTGGGTGAACCCGGCGTCACGGACGGACCCGGGCAGCGCGCCGCGGCAGCGCTGACCGAGGACTTTGAACGTGAGCAGTACGGCCGCCCGGGTGGCGCCGGTCCGGCGGACAACGCAGGGACCGCGGACCCGGCCGACTCCGCCGCGGCCAGGATTGCCCTGGTGCAGGCCGCGCTGCGGTCCAACGCCGGTCCCCTGGTCCGGCTGCGCGCGGCCTGGCTGCCGCCGTCGGTGATGTCCGGCTGGCGACGGGCCCTCGCGCTGCCCGGCAGGGTCCTGTCCCGGACAGCACAACGCACCCGGCGGGGACTCGCGGGATCCTGGGGGAAGATCCGCAACTCCGTCAGCCGGGTGCGTCGTGGCTAGGCTGTGTGCCTAGGTTGAGTGCCTAGCCTGCGTAGGGATCGGCGATGCCGATGTACTGGGTGTAGAGGTATTCCTCGATGCCCTCCAGGCCGCCCTCACGGCCCAGGCCGGACTGCTTGACCCCGCCGAACGGTGCGGCGGCGTTGGAGACGACGCCGGCGTTCAGGCCCAGCATGCCGGTCTCGAGGCGTTCGCCCATCCGGATGCCGCGGTTCAGGTCCCGGGTGAAGACATAGGCGACCAGGCCGTACTCGGTGTTGTTGGCGAGCCGGACGGCCTCGTCCTCGGTGTCGAAGGTGATGATCGGGGCGACGGGGCCGAAGATTTCCTCGGACAGGATCCGGGTGCCCTCGGTCACGCCCTTGAGGATGGTGGGCTGGTAGAAGTAGCCCGGGCCCTCGACGGCGGAGCCGCCGGTGATCGCGACTGCGCCGGAGTTCACGGCGTCGGTCACCAGCTCGTGGACCTTGTCCCGGCTCTTGGCATCGATCAGCGGGCCGACCTTTGACTCGGGCTCGGTGCCCCGGGCCGTGGTCATGTCCGCCATCTTCGCGGCGAACTTCGTCGCGAACTCGTCCGCGACGGACGCGTGGACGATGAACCGGTTCGCGGCGGTGCAGGCCTCGCCCATGTTCCGCAGCTTCGCCAGCATGGCCCCCGCGACCGCGGCATCGACGTCGGCGTCCTCGAACACGACGAACGGGGCGTTCCCGCCGAGCTCCATCGAGGTCCGCAGCACCGTCTCGGATGCGTCGGCGAGCAGCCGGCGGCCGACCTCGGTGGAACCGGTGAAGGAGAGCTTCCGGAGCCGGGAGTCCTTGATCAGCGGACCCGTTGTGGCCCCGGCCGTGGAGGTCGGGATGAGGTTCAGGACGCCGGCGGGCAGCCCGGCCTCCAGCATCACTGCGGCAAACAGCTGGGAGGTCAGCGGGGTCAGGTTCGCGGACTTCAGCACCATGGTGCAGCCGGCCGCGACCGCCGGGGCGACCTTGCGGGTGGCCATCGCGAGCGGGAAGTTCCACGGCGTGATCAGCAGGCACGGGCCCACCGGCTTCTTGGTCACCAGCAGCCGGGACTTGCCGTCCGGGGAGACCGAGTACCGGCCGAACGCGCGGACGGCCTCCTCGGAGAACCAGCGCAGGAATTCCGCGCCGTAGGTGACCTCGCCGCGGGCTTCGGCCAGCGGCTTGCCCATCTCCAGGGTCATCAGCAGCGCGAAGTCTTCCGCACGCTCCGTCACGAGTTCGAAGGCGCGGCGCAGGATTTCCCCGCGTTCCCGGGCCGGGACCTTCGCCCAGGACTCCTGTGCCGCGGCGGCCGCGTCCAGCGCCGCCGCTCCGTCCTCAGGACCGGCGTCGGCGATGCTCAGCAGCACCTTCCCGGTCGAGGGGTCCTCCACATCGAAGGTCTTCCCGGACGCGGCCGGACGCCATTCGCCGTTGATCAGCAGGCCCGTCGGGACCGAGGCCAGAAGGGCGCTCTCCCGCTCCGCGGAAACAATGGGCTGGGCAGTTACAGTCACAACGACTCCCTCGTCAGCAATTCGGTTTGCCTAGTTTGTTGGCACTAGTTTGTTGAAATAGTTCTTGGTGCAGGCGCACGTTCCCACAGGCAGGCCCGGGCGTCTGGATTACTGCCACGGTACTGCTGCGCTCACTGGCAAGTCTATGCATGGGCGCACTACCCGATCCAGCATATGCTGTGCAGCTGCACAACTGATCGGCGCGGGCCTGCACAACGGAATGCGGGCCCTGGCGAAGCCGTCCCGCAGGGGCCGACGGGCCCGAAAATCTGCTTCCGGATCAGCGTGCGGCGAGCACCGCGGAATAGAGCTCGCGCTTGCTGACTTTCGCGTCGTCGGCCACCGCCGCGACGGCCTCCTTCAGCCGGATGCCCTGGGCTATCAGCCCGTTGACGGCGGCCACGTGGTCCTCCGGACGGCCGGGTTCGCGTTCGGGAGCGCCGCCCACCACGACGGCGATTTCTCCGCGGACCTCGTTGGACTCCGCCCATTCGAGCAGGTCGCGAAGGGTACCGCGGATGACCTCTTCATAGGTCTTGGTGAGTTCACGGCACACGGCGGCCCGGCGGTCGGCGCCGAAGCTTTCGTGCAGGGCCCGCAGCATGGGCTCCAGCCGGTGCGGGGCCTCGAAAAAGACCATGGTGCGCCGCTCGGCGTCGAGGTCCGCCAGCCGCGAGTTGCGTTCGCCTGCCTTGCGCGGCAGGAACCCTTCGAAGCAAAAACGGTCAGTCGGGAGGCCTGACAGGGCCAGGGCGGTCAGCACGGCGGAGGGTCCCGGCGCCGCGGTGACGGTGAGCCCGGCCGCCACGGCACCTTCAACCAGCCGGAACCCCGGGTCCGAGACGGACGGCATTCCGGCGTCCGTCACCATGACCAGGGTCTTGCCGGCACGGACCTGCTCCAGCAGGTCCGCCGTCTTGGCTGCCTCATTGTGCTCGTGATAGCTGATGATCCGGCCGGCCACGGTGATGCCGAGGTTCTGCACGAGGCGGTGCAGCCTCCTGGTGTCCTCGGCGGCGACGATGTCCGCCGTCGTCAGCAACTCCACGAGCCGCGCCGAGGCATCGCCGGCGTTCCCGATCGGCGTCGCCGCGAGGACGATCCTGCCGGGCCCGCCTGTGGCGGGAACATCAGTGGCGGGAACGCCGGCTGAGGGAACGGCGGCGGGGGCATCGTCATCGACAGGAGGAAGGGGGGAGGTGCTGGGTTCGTGGTCCACACGTCCAGCCTACTGCCGCCGGGGCGGCAGCCCTGCGGGCACAGCCGCGAAAGGTAGCATGGGCAACGTGACCCAGACCCCCACGCGGCAGCCCGACGCTGGCCCCGCCGCATCGCAGACCTCTGGTTCGGACAGCGCCAACGGCAGAACCGGCAAAGCCCGGGGCCGCTTCCGCACCGGCCGCAACCTGGAGGGACACCGCTGGATCGGCCGCCCCGCCGAGGCCTTCACTCCGGATGCCCTCAAGGAACGCCTGATCGGCAGCATCCAGAGCTGGCGGGACTACCCGGCGTCGCTTCGGCTCTGGTACTGGCTCATTCCTGCCCTCACGGCGGCGCTGGGCGGCGTCCTGCGGTTCGTCCGGCTGGACACCCCGCGGAACCTGGTCTTTGACGAAACCTACTACGTCAAAGACGCGTACTCGTTCCTGGTCAGCGGGTACGAGCGCAGCTGGCCTGACCGGGCGAACGACGCCTTCATTGCCGGCAACCCCGGCGTGCTGCTGAATACGCCGGAGTATGTGGTGCACCCGCCGGTCGGCAAGTGGATGATCGCCTTCGGCATGTGGCTGTTCGGGGCGGACAATCCCTTCGGCTGGCGGTTCGGTGCTGCGCTGACGGGGACGCTGTCGGTCTTCCTGCTGGCCCTGATCGCGCAGAAGCTCTTCCGTTCCCTGACCCTGGGCGCCGTGGCCGGCGTCCTGCTCGCCGTGGACGGCCACCACCTCGTCATGTCCCGGACCTCGCTGCTGGACATCTTCCTCATGTTCTGGATCCTCGCCGCGTTCGGCGCGCTGCTGATGGACCGCGACGACGGTCGGCGGCGGCTGGCGGCCCGGCTCGGGCGGCAGGCCGCGGCCTCGGCCACGGGGCATCCCTCGGCGCTCCAGCTCACCTCCGGGCCGTGGCTCGGCATCCGATGGTGGCGGCTCACGGCCGGCGTCTGCCTGGGCCTGGCCGTCGGCACGAAATGGTCCGCCCTGTTCTTCCTGGCCGGCTTCGGCCTGCTGACCGTGTTCTGGGACCTCAGCGCCCGGCGCATCGCCGGCGTGCATGCCTGGATCAGCGCCGGCATCCTCAAGGACGGCGTCCCGGCCTTCCTGAGCATCGTCCCGGTGGCCGCCGTGGTCTACGGCGCCACGTGGATCGGCTGGTTCCGGTCCAAGGACGCGTACTTCAGGCACTGGGCCGAGACCAACCCCTCGGCCGAGTGGGGCTGGCTCCCGAACGCCGTCCGGTCCCTCGCGCACTACCACCTGGAGGCCTACAAGTTCCATCAGGGCCTGAACTCCGACCACCCGTACGAGGCCAGCGCCTGGAGCTGGCTGGTCATGGGCCGGCCGACGTCGTTCTTCTACGAATCCCCCGGGCAGGGCAGCCCCGGCTGCGATCTCAGCAACTGCACCACCGCCATCCTCTCCGTGGGCAACCCGCTGATCTGGTGGAGCGCGGCCGTCAGCCTGGGCATCCTGCTGTTCTGGTGGGCCGGCCGCCGCGACTGGCGCGCCGGCGCGATTCTGGCGGGCGTGGCCTCCGGCTACCTCCCCTGGTTCATGTACCCGGAACGCACCATGTTCTTCTTCTACGCCGTGTCCTTTGAACCGTTCCTGATCCTGGGGCTCGTCTATTGCCTGGGGCTGGTGCTCGGCCAGCGGACCGACCCCCTCTGGCGCCGCCGGTCCGGATTCTACCTCGTGGCGCTGTTCGTGGTGGCGGCTGTGCTGCTGTCCGCGTTCTTCTATCCGGTCTGGACTGCCGAGGTGATCCCGTACCAGGACTGGCGCATGCGGATGTGGATGCCGTCCTGGATCTAGGGCAGGATTGCAGGGGAAAGTCCGCCGCACTCCGGGCGGACCAGGAAATGGAGACTCGGTTGTGAGAGAAGCAAGCACCGGACTGCTGGTGGAGCTGGATCCGGGGAGCAACGTGACGGACCTGCTCCTGGAGCAGCACGCGAAGGACCCCGTGCACGCCCTCTACTCCCGCAAGGGCCCCGCCGGCTGGGCCGATGTCTCTGTCCACCACTTCCTGGAGCAGGTCACCGCACTGGCCAAGGGCCTGATTGCCGGCGGACTCGCGCCGGGCGAAACCGTCGCTGTCATGTCCGCCACGCGGTACGAGTGGACGGTGGTGGATTTTGCCATCTGGTTCGCCGGCGGGGTCACCGTACCGATCTATGAGACCTCCTCCGCGGGCCAGGTCGAGTGGATCCTGCACGACTCGGGCGCCCGCCGGGTGTTCGTCCAGGACCATGCCAAGGCGGCCCTTGTCCAGGACGTCCTGGACGCCTCCACTGTCCTTGGCGACCGGATTATCGCCGTCGTGCGGATGGAGCACGACGGCGACGCGCCGAACCTGGCGAGCCTCGCCGCCGCCGGAACCGGGGTCACCGACGCCGAGCTCGAACGCCACCGGACCACCGCGTCCCTGGCGGACGTGGCGTCCCTGGTCTACACCTCGGGCACCACCGGCAGGCCCAAGGGCTGCGAGATCACACACGCCAACTTTGCCCTGGTCGCGAAGAACATCATCCTCTTCCTGCCCGAGCTCCTCATGCAGCCGCGCTCCCGGACGCTGATGTTCCTGCCCCTGGCCCACGTTCTGGCCCGGGCGGTGCAGGTGATCTGCCTGAGCTCCGGCACCACGGTTGGCCACACCGCCAGCGCCAAAGAGCTCCTGGAAGACCTGGCCAGCTTCAAGCCCACCTTCCTGCTGGTGGTCCCCCGGATTTTCGAAAAGGTTTATGCCGGAGCCGCGCAAAAGGCTGCCGCCGCAGGCAAGGAGCGGATCTTCACGGCTGCGGCGGGGGCCGCGATCGACTACTCCAAGGCCCTGGACGCTGCTTCCCGGGGCGACGGCGCCGGACCCGGGTTCCTCCTGCGCGCCCGGCACGCGCTGTTCGACCGGCTGTTCTACCCCAAGCTCCGCCAGGCCTTCGGCGGCCAGCTGCGGTTTACGGTCTCCGGTGCCAGCCCGCTGAGCTCCCATGACGCCCACTTCTTCCGCGGCGCGGGCATCCCCGTGCTGGAAGGCTACGGCCTGACCGAAACCACAGCGCCGTGCACGGCCAACACCCCGGCCCAGACCAAGGTGGGGACTGTGGGCATCCCGGTACCGGGAACCACAGTGCGGGTGGCCGACGACGGCGAGATCCTGGTCAAGGGCATCGGCGTCTTCAAGGGCTACCACGCCAACGCGGCCGCCAACGCTGAGGCGTTCGTGGACGGGTTCTTCCGGACCGGCGACCTCGGCTCCCTCGACAAGGACGGCTTCCTGACCATCACAGGCCGGAAGAAGGACCTGCTGGTCACCGCCGGCGGAAAGAACGTCGCCCCTGGCCCGCTCGAGGAGAAAATCCGCGAGCACCAGCTCGTGGGACAGGCCGTAGTCGTTGGAGACGGCCGGCCGTTTGTCTCGGCACTGGTCAACCTGGACCCGGAAGGCCTGCAGAACTGGTGCACCGCCCGGAAAGTTCCCGTCATGGCCCCGGCCGAAGCCGCTGCCGACGAAAGCGTCCGGGCCTCGATCCAGGGCGCCATTGACGAGGCAAACCTCACGGTCTCCAAGGCCGAGTCCATCCGCAGTTTCGTCGTCCTGGACGCCGATTTCACGGTGGAATCAGGGCACCTGACGCCCTCGCTCAAACTCAAGCGGGCCGCCGTCGTGCGGGACTACGAGGAGCACATCAACCGCATCTACGGCTGAGCCCGCACGGGCGTCCGGCGCCTCAGACGGTGTGCCGGGTCCGCTCTGTTCCGGTTTCCTCTGTGCCTGAGTTGCCGGTGTTGCCTGAGGTGCCGGCGATTCCTTCCGTGCCGTCCGCCGGCGCAGCCCCGGCGGTGACGCCGGAGTCCGTGTCCGTGTCCGCGCCCTTGGACACGTCCGATGCCTTCTTCTTGCCAAGGCCGCGGCGCCGGCGCGTGGGCCACGTCAGGATGAGGGTGATCAGGGAAGCCAGCAGGACGAGGGCGCCGATGACGATCCCGGCGTCCATCCAGAACTGGCCCGGGAACAGCCGTATCAGGGTGTCCTGGAGCGAAAACGTCCAGGTCCCGTTGGCGAAGAAAATCCGGTGGAAATCGGTGAAGAACTGCTCCCAGCCGAGCATGGCGAGGGTTCCGAGACCGATGATGACCGCGAGGGTGACGATCGAGCCGGCGAACAGGCCGCGCCGGACTCCGCCTGTGTGTTTCCGCTTCAGGTAGATCACCGCAACCAGGCCCAGCAGGATCAGCAGCGTGCCGGCACCGAACGTCGACAGGATGACGGCCTTGACGTCGGCCATGTGACTGACCTCGCCGTCGCGGAACAGCCGCTCCCCGCTTTGGTCCACAAGGCCGCCGAGGTAGCGCGGGCCCGACCAGTTGCTGAGATAGTCCACGGCGTAGGAGCCGTAGGTCATGCGGTCATCGGTGCTGAAGCCGTAGCCGTCGCCGGGGAAGCCCGGACGGTTGTATTCGACCCAGAGGAACAAGGGGCTGGTCACGGCGCGGACGGCCAGCACCAGCAGGATAAGCGGGTAGAACACGGCCAGGAGCACCTGCATCACCCGCGGAAGGACCGGCTTGGTCCTGGCGGCCTGCTCGCGTTCGGCAGTGCGGCGCTCGGCATTGCGGCGTTCGAGATCGTCCTGCGCGGTAGAGGCATCCACCTGGCCTGCATCCTGCCGGGCAGCGTCCTGACCGGTGGCGGCCGCCTCGGCCGCCTTGCGGTCGGCCCGGCTTTCCGGCTGGCCCGCCGTGGACACGGCCGACGGCGCCGCCGTGCCCGCCGCTGGTGTGCCCGGCGCCGTCGTGCCCGCCGCTGCCGTTGTGCCCCTTGCCGTTGTGCCGGTTGCTGCTGCGCCGGCCTCTGGCGCGCCATGTTCCGTATGGGCCGCCGGAACGGCTGCGGACGCCGCGGCGGACCCGGCGGTGGACTTCGCCGTGGAATCGGGTGCGGGCTTGGCGGCCGGGGCCGGCTTCATCCAGTCGAACGCCGGCTCGTCGGTGTCGTCCGTCGGATCCAGGTGCGGATCCGGACGGTCGGGAGTGGTAGGACTTTTGTCAGTCACGTGGAGCTTCGCTTCCGTAGGCTTTCGTGCTGCCCGGCCTGCGCCCGGCTGCGCAACTTATCTGGCTCCGAGCCTACCGTCAGAGGATTAGGCTCGGCGAGGTGCCACCCCGTCAGTTGGCGTATTGGGCCCAAGGGATGTTCCAATCCCCGAATCCGTCGTCGAAGTTGGCGTAGTCCCCCTCGGTGTTCACCACTTGGACGACGTCGCCAGTGGTCATATTGTCAAAGACCCACTGCGCCCCGTCCGGGCCCAGGCCGATGCAGCCGTGCGAGAGGTTTGCCTTGCCCAGGTACGGCATTGCGGTGTCCGTGGCCTGGTGGATGAACTCCCCGCTCGGCGTCAGGCGCGTAGCGTAATTGACGTCAAGCTGGCCGTAGTAGGCCGGGTCCCCCGGCTTGAGCCCGATCGTGGAGGCATCCATGTGCTCCACGCGGTGCTTCTCCATGAACACCAGGAAGCCTCGGGCCGAGGGGAACCGTGTGTCGCCCATCGTCGCCGGCCACTGCCCCACCGGCTTGTCATTGATGCTCACCGAGAACGTATGCGCCTTGGCATCGGCCACGGCCACTTTCTTGTCCCCGATGTGGACGGTGACGGTCTTGTTGAAGTTGCCGACCTGCCCGTTCCCCAGTTCGACGCCAAACATCTTCATTTCCATGGTGATGGTGCTGTTCGCGGCCCAGAAAGCCTCAGGCCGGTACCGGACCGTGTTCTTGCTGAACCAGCGGAAATCGCCCTTCTGGCCGGACGTGGAGGTGATCTTGATGGCCTTCTCGACGGCGTCCCGGTTCAGGACCGGCTCGCTGAAGGTGATCTGCAGGGGCTGGGCCACGCCCACCTTCATCCCGTCCAGGGGGTAGATGGCGGCGTCGGCCTCGTTGGCGGTCGAGACGGTGGTGAACGTCCGTGTGCTGTGGGTCTGGCGCCCGGCGCCGTCCACCACGGAGTAGGTGTAGCTGTAACGGGTGTTGAACGCGAGGTCAGCGGACGAAGTCCAGGCCGCCCCGTCCGCGCTGAGGGTGCCGTCGACGGTGCCGCCGTCGGCGCTGGTGAGCGCCACACGGTCAATGCGGCCGTTGGTGACCTTGAGGGACACCGGTGCCGCCGGGTTGACCTGCTTGGCGTCATCGGCGGGTGTGACGGCGAGTTCAGCGGGGGCAACCACGGGGACTGCGAGTCCCGGCGTCGACCGGGCCGGGGATCCCGCCTCGGAGGAAATCGCGGACTGGGCCAGCCCCGGTGCCGCGGCGGCGAAGGCTCCGCCGCTGGCAGCCAGGGCGCAGACCACCCCCAGCAAGGCGATTTTGCGGCCGGTACTCCAGGTCTTCAGGGCCATCACAGGACCCGGGCGTTTCCACACGTCATCTTGCCAGCATATGCGAGTTACCTTGGAACCCCTGGCGGATTCGACCACGATCCGGTTACAAAAGGGCCCACAAAACGGTCACAAAAAAGGGCCCCGGACCTTCGTCCGGGACCCTTTGGAGGGTTCCTAGTAGCGGTAGTGGGTGGCCTTGTACGGCCCGGCCACCTCGACGTCCAGGTACTCGGCCTGCTCCTTGGACAACTCGGTCAGCTCCACGTCGAGGGCGCCCAGGTGCAGCCGGGCCACCTTTTCGTCGAGGATCTTCGGCAGCACGTAGACCTGCTTTTCGTATTCGCGCTGCCCCTCCGGCTGGCCGGCCTTCGTGAACAGTTCAATCTGGGCGATCGTCTGGTTGGCGAAGGAGTTGCTCATGACGAACGAGGGGTGTCCGGTGGCGTTGCCGAGGTTCAGCAGGCGGCCCTCGGAGAGGACGATGATGGAGCGACTGCCCTTTCCCGTGTCGGGGTCTGAGTCGAAGACCCACTCGTGGACCTGCGGCTTGATCTCGACCTTCTTGATGCCGGGGACGCGGGCCAGCCCGGCCATGTCGATCTCGTTGTCGAAGTGGCCGATGTTGCCCACGATCGCCTTGTCACGCATGCCGGCCATGTGCTCGGCCATGATGACGTCCTTGTTGCCGGTGGTGGTGATGAAGATGTGGCCCTCGCTGAGGACGGATTCGAGCTTCGCCACCTGGTAGCCGTCCATGGCCGCCTGGAGCGCGCAGATCGGGTCGATTTCGGTGACGATCACCCGCGATCCCTGGCCGCGGAAGGCCTCCGCGGCGCCCTTGCCGACGTCGCCGTAACCGCAGACGACGGCGACCTTGCCGCCCATCAGGACGTCCGTGGCGCGGTTGATGCCGTCGGGCAGGGAGTGGCGGATGCCGTACTTGTTGTCGAACTTGCTCTTGGTGACGGAGTCGTTGACGTTGATCGCCGGGAACAGCAGCTTGCCCTGCTCCGCGAGCTGGTACAGGCGGTGCACGCCGGTGGTAGTTTCCTCGGTGACGCCGAGCAGGAGCGCGCCGATGCGGGTCCACTTCTGCGGGTCGGCCTGGAGCGAGGCGCGCAGCACATCGAGGAAGACCCGGCCTTCCTCGGACTCGTCCTCTGCGGCGGCGGGAACGGCACCGGCGGCCTCGAATTCGACACCCTTATGCACCAGCATGGTGGCGTCGCCGCCGTCGTCCAGGATCATGTTCGGACCGAGCTCGGGGTTGGCGTCGGCGCCGGGCCAGGTGAGGATCTGCTTGGCCGTCCACCAGTATTCCTCCAGCGTCTCGCCCTTCCAGGCGAAGACGGGGACACCCTGCGGGTTCTCGACGGTGCCGTTGCCGACCACCACGGCGGCCGCGGCCTCATCCTGGGTGGAGAAGATGTTGCAGGAGGCCCAGCGGACCTCGGCGCCGAGCGCCGTCAGGGTCTCGATCAGCACGGCGGTCTGGACCGTCATGTGCAGCGAGCCGGCGATGCGGGCACCCTTGAGCGGCTGGCTGGCGCCGAACTCCTCGCGCAGGGACATGAGTCCGGGCATCTCGTGCTCGGCGAGGCGGATCTGGTGGCGGCCCGCCTCGGCCAGGGAAATGTCCGCAATCTTGTAATCGAAAGTCATCTGAATCCTTTGTCGTGGCCGGTGGCTTGGCATCTCTGGAGCTGGGTAATTCCTGCTGGTTCTGGGGCTAAGCAGTCATTCGCTGCCGGGGGCGTCCGCGATGGGTGTCCGGCGGGTTTTGGTGGGCGCGCGTTATTCCGCCGCGTGGCGCGGCGCCGTGCCGTGCTGACCGGCGTCGTGCTGACCGGCGTCGTGCTGGTCGGCGGGGGCCGCCGCGGCGGCGGGCAGGAGTTCCGGTGGCAGCAGCAGCGGGATGCCGTCCTCGATCCGGTACCGCAGCTTGTTCCCGGATTCATCCGCCGTGACGGCGACAAGTTCCTCGCCCTCCTGGACCAGGGCGGAGCCGGTGACGGGGCATCGCAGGACAGACAACAGTTCGGGACTGAGCTTGGGCATGGTGAACGCTCCCTGGTGGGCGCCGGGAAAGGGCGCCGGTGGCTGACGGCTTTTTGCAGTTTCCACCCTACCGCCAGTTGGCCGGCTACGAAGGTTCGCGCAGGACCCGCAGATGCCCGCGCCGGGTGCCCTCGGCCGGGGCCGGTGCTTCCAGGGCCGGGTGCAGGCTGCGCTGCCCCTTCGCCGGTTCCGCCGCGGCAGGACGGGAGGCCGCCTCGCGGACTGCGTTGGCGAGGGCCAGGAGGTCGTCGGGGCCTGGACCGGCCGGTGTGGCCGGCATGGCCAGCCGCATGACTTCCCAGCCGCGAGGGACGGTGAGCGAGTCGGCGTGCTGTTCGCACAAGTCGTAGCAGTGCGGTTCTGCGTACGTGGCGAGCGGGCCCAGGACGGCCGTGGAGTCGGCGTATACGTACGTCAAAGTGGCCACCGCAGAGTTGCGGCAGGCAGACCTCGAACAAAGACGAATTGCACCCACGACATCACAGACTACTCTCCCTCGGGGCGGGGCCCCGCATTGAAACGCTGGTGTTTGTTCCGCGGCGGTGTGGCGGCGGATCGCCGGCTGGCACTTGTCGCGTAAATCATTGCGCGGGTTTAGAGTCAAGATATGCAGTCATCGCACCACGATTCGGGATTTACGGTCCGGTTGGCTGACCCCGACGCCGGCCGTGCAGGCGCCGGCTACGGCCCCGCCGGGGCGCCCCTGACGGGGCCGTCCACCGCTGTCCAGGGAAAGAACTTCCGGCAGCGCCGCAGGAACCGGCATGGCCGGGGGCTTCGCGGCGAGCTCATGCTCCCCACGCTGCCGGGCTACCGGACCCGTTCCGACCGTTTCGATGACTTTGTCCTGGACTCGGCCCAGCGGCTTCACGATATCTGGGGCAAACCCCTAGACGGGGTCCGCTTCGCTGTTGACGAGATCCCTCCGGGCCTGGAACAGCTCGTGGCGGACCGCGCGCCCGCGCCGATGGGCGCCTTCACCCCAGCGACGGCCGAGGACGGACCGGTCATCACGCTATACCGCCGGGTGGTGGAGCAGGCGTGCGGGACCCGGGACGAACTCCAGGACCTGGTCCATGACGTCGTGGTGGAATACACGGCCGAGATGCTCGGCGTGCCTCCCGAGTCCCTGGACCCGGTCTACCGCCGGCGGTACTAGCCGGCCCGCGCTCCGGCCTATGGAGTTGGTTCAGTACCCCAGAGTGACGGGGACCTTCTGTTCTCCTGCCGCTTCCGGGGCCACGGCCACCGTGGAAATATCCTGCCCGCCGTCGCGGCCCAGGAGCAGCGCACCGTAGGCAGGGTCCCCGGCGGCGGACACCACGTAGCCCACCAGCGGGGAGCCGCCCACGTCCGCGGGGATCTTGATGGCCACGGTGGTTCCGCCGGCAATATCAGCGGTGGCGGCGGCACGGATCTTGCCGTCCGCCGTGATGGGTGTGTACGAGACGCTTGCTTTGCCCTCGGGTGCGCCGAAGACGAGCTGCCGGTCGCCCGTGCCGGGAACGGCGACGATGTGCTGGCTTCCCAGCCGGGCCGAGGCAGCGGAAAACGCGATGTCCGCTGCGTCCTCGGGCTTCAGCCCCTGCGTGAGCCGGGCGGTGGCCGCAAAGGACACATCCGAGCTCGCCGCCACTGTGTAGGTCCCGGCCGGGACCCCGGCCAGCGAAACTTCCGTGACCGCGCCGGCTTTCGCCGTGACCACGCCCCCGCCGGGCAGGGCCTTCTGGCCGTCGCGCCCGTACAACTTAACTTCGACGACGGCGTCGGCGGCTCCGGGCACGGCGATTTCCAGGGCCGGTCCAGCATCCGCGAAGCCTGGCTTCGCCGTGAGCGTGGCCAGGGCGGCCGGATCCTGGATCTGCAGACCGGACGCCACCTGGCCGACAGACGGGGCGGTGCCGGGGGTGATGAAGTCGACGCCCCCGGGCGTGAGGCCACGGAGCACGCTTTGCTGGATGACGGCAGCCACCGGGCCGCCGGTGCTGCGGACCCGCACACCGAGCCGTTCCTGTCCCGGCGCGAGCCCGGCCAGGACGATGGCGCGGGTACTGCCGGGCGCCACGAGCAGGCCGCGGCTTCCGGGTGCCTGGATGGGGCCCTCGGAGCCAAAGAGATCCAGGCTCACGGTCGCGGGCGTGCTGGAGGCATTGGTGAGGTTCAGGACTGCGGACCGGCCCAGGGCCGTGGTGGCGCCGACCAGCCAGAGATCGTTGCCGGGCTGCTGGCAGGCGGCGGCCGCGGAGCCCTGGAGGTCCCCGTCCTCGGCCGTGTAGCTCAGGACAGCGCCGGCCGCTGCCTGGTGGTTGTCCTGGGCACCTGCGCTCAGGACGCTGATGTTGTCCACCTGGCGCTGGGACACGACGCCGGCAAGCAGTACCGGGGTGCGGACCGCGGGCGCGGGGGTGGATCCAGCAACGGCGCCCTGGGCGATCTCGGCAAGCGGGGCGCCCTTGAGTGGGGCCAGCCGGCTGCCGGGAACGACCCCCGCGCTTGAGCCGAGCACGGCGGCGCTGACGGCGGTCTTCGCGGTGCCGGAGTCCGGGCTGAACTGGGGGTCGGTGCCCACGGGGGTGCCTTCGAGCAGCCGGGCCGGGCCCGGACAGACTCCGACGCTGCTGCCGGCCGGCACCGCGGCAACGGGAGCCTCAAGTTGTCGGCTGGCGGTGCTTTGGGGTGCCAGCGAGGCCGCCGAGACGAGGCCTGCGCCCGCTGCAACGAGTGCGACGGCGGAGAGGACTCCCCCGATCACCCCGCCCCGCGGCACGCCCTTCTTCCGCTGCTTCGCAACGGCTGAGGTCCCACCGGCTGAGGGGTTACCGGCGTCGGACGCTTCTGCGGTCGCGGTGGTTCCCGGGGCCGCATCGTCAGGATCCATGGTGTTTGGGTTGCCGTTCTTGCCCTTAGACATGCTGATGTTCCTTACGCAGGGAGGCTTCGTCCCTGGACAGGCCGGCGTTGGACCGGCGGGCAGGCATGGGCACGGCCAGCAGGACGGTCAGGCCAATCACTACGGCCTGCGCGATTCCGGTAAGAACGGCCCAAGGCGCTTCGTAGCGGATGCTCAGCTGGCCGCCTTGGGCGGGCAGCGTAAAGGCCTGGGCCCATCCCGAGGTCGTGGAGGTCAGGCGGCGGCCGTCGAGCCAGGCACTCCAGCCCGGATCAGCCCGGTCGGCGAGAACCACCAGGCGGCCCTCGGGGCCGGCCGGGACGGTGCCGGCCGCGGAGAAGTCCTCTGACGGGAGCAGGCCGATAGTGGCGCCGGCGCCGTCCACCACGCGGACCCGGTGCGCGACGTCGGAGGCCTTGACGCCTGGCCCCTCTTGCGGGCTGACCCGCCAAAGCCAGCCGGTGCCTGTCTGCCCGACGGCGACAAGCCCGGGGACGGCGTCCATGCGGCTGGCCGTCAGCTCGGAGGCCGAATCTGCCACCCGGAGCACGACAAATCCGACGCCGAGCCGTTCGAGGTCTCCCCGCGGGTCCACGCCTTGGCCCGCCACAATGGCGGCCACTACGTTCCGGAGCGATGAGGCGACGGCGTCGTCGTCGCGGACGGTCTCGTGGCCCGGTTCCCCCATGATGCCGCGCGCCGCGGCGATGGTGGACAGGGCGTCCAGGGTGGTGCCGGCGCCGCGCATGAGTGAGGCGTCGAAGCTTCCGTCTTCGTTGCTGGAGATCAGCAGCGTCCTGGATTGTTCCGGCCCCTCGCCGCGGTCAACTGCCGTGGCGGGGAGGGTACGGGCCTGGGCCGATTGAACGAGCCTCGGGGTCCCGAGACCGGCCGGCCGGCCGGCGGGTGCCGATGGCTGTGACGGGGCGGGTGACATCGCGGTGGGCTGCAGCAGGTTTTGCGCGGTCCACATGGTGAATCCGGCCAGCGGGGCGGCCAGCAGCAGGGTCAGGGCTGCCGCGGCCGTGCCGCGGATCAGGACCTTGCGTGCCAGCCCGGTGCCGGCCGACCGGCTGGCGGCGTCCAGGAGTCCTTCGGCCGCGATGAGGGCCGCGCCGAGGAGCGCGAAGGTGGCCGCCGAAACGGCGGGGCCGGGGAACGGCGTCACCAGGACGTCGGCGCTGGCGCCGGAGGCGACGTGCCCGGCGAGCCAGCCGCCGGCCAGCATCAGGACGGCCACGGCCCACAGGCAGCGTGCCGTCCAGGTGCGTCCCGCCAGGACAAGCCTGCGCGGCATGAAAAGTGCGGTGAGGGCCAGGAGCAGCACCGGCAGCCCGAACAACAGGGCCAGCAGCAATGCCCACGGCAGTCCCGCCAGCCCGGTCGCGCCCGCGGCGGACCCGGCGAAGGCGCTGAGTCCGGTCAGTCCCCCGCCGGCGTCGAAACTGAGCGGCTGGCCCAGGGCCTGCTGCCACAGCGGGGCGGCGTCGAATCCGATCGGAAGGCCGGGGTCGGCCAGGAGTGCCCGCGGCCGGTCCAGGACAGAGAAGGCGAACGGCAGGAACAATGCCAGGCTCGGCAGCAGCGCCCACCAGACCGTGCGGCCGCGGCGGCCCAAAAGCAGGCCGCACAGGGCAACGACGACGACCGCTGGCGCCAGCAGCGACGGCGCCGCCGCAGTGACCACGGCCAGCGCGAGGCCTGCGGCGGCCGCAGCCGTCCACGACGGCGTTCCGTTGACGCCGGGGCGGGCGGCGGGCGGGGGCGTGAGCCGTCCCTGCCCCGGGGCCGGGGCGGCATGGACGCCGTGGCCTGTCGCCGTGCCGGTCGCCCGGAGCAGTGCAAGGACCACAACCGGGATCATGACATGGGCAAGTAAGGCGCCCAGCCGGCCCTGGTTGAGGGACACCTGGAGGGCCGGCGCCCCGGCCCACACGAGGGCGGCCGCCAGGCGCAGGCTCCTGCGCGTGGTCAGGGCGCCCGCAGCGAACCAGGCGCCCAGTGCGGACAGCGGCATCGCAAGGATCAGCAGCCAGCCAACTGCGCCGTTGGCATCACCGGCACCGAGCACGCCGAGCACCCACAGGACGTAGCCGAAGGGGTCGCCGTGGCCAGGAAGGCCCGCGCCGAGGCTGATCCACCAGGTGGAGGCATGGTTCCAGATTTCGGAGAGGCGCAGTGAGACCGGGATCAGTGCGCCGCCGGAAACTGCCGGGGCCCGGAACAGGCTGAGCAGTCCCGTCAGGGAGACCGCCAGGGTGAAGACGATGGCCAGCACGGCGCCGTTGCCCACCCAGCCGCGGTCCGGGGTGGCGATGGCGGCGAAGTCGTCGGTGTCGCCGGTGGGTTGCTCTGCCAGCTGGTCGGCGCCCGCGGGCCCGGGGCCGAAGTCGTCTGCGCCGAGCGCCTCGATCAGGGAGCGCCGGTGCGCCCAGACCTCGCGGCGCGGCGTCTGCAGGCCCTTCATGACGGAGCGCCGGATCCTGCGGGTGCGCGCGGCGTTGCGCCGTCCGCGGATCACCGCGGCCGGGCGGCCCAGCGCGCCAAAGGTGGCCAGCAGTTGGGAGAACCCGTGGCCCGGGTCCTTGACTGCGATGCTCAGGACGAGTTTGAAAAGGCTGCCCAGGAGGGCGCCGACAGCGTGCAGCGGGACCTTCCAGGCTGACGCGTGCTTGAGCCGCAGGTGGACCTGCGCCTTGCGCGCGGCGGAGGCGTTGCCCAGTCCGTGGGGACGGTGCGAGACGTGGAACATTTTCGCGCTCGGGACCACCACCACGCGGTGCCCGGCGAGGCGGTTGCGCCAGCAGAAGTCGACGTCGTCGCCGCTTCCGGGAAGGGCCGGATCAAAACCCCGGAGTTCCTCCCAGATGTCGCGGCGGACCAGCATGCCGGCGGAATTGACGGCAAACGTATCGCTGCGGCCGTCGTACTGGCCCTGGTCGAGCTCATCGGCGTCGATCAGGGTCAGCCGCTCGGCCCAGCGGCTGGTCGAGAGGCCGACGTCCATCAGCCGCCGCTCAGCGTGCCAGTCCAGCTGCTTGCAGCCCGCGACCGTGACGGACGGTGCGCGCTCGACCGCGTGGAGGAGTTCCGCGAGGGCCTCCGGTGCCGGCGCGGCATCGTCGTGAAGCAGCCAGATCCAGTCGGCGCCCGGCGCGGCAGCTTCGGCCCCGGGCGCGGGCCACGGCGCCAGTGCCTTGAGCCCGGCCATGACTGCGCCGCCGAAACCGGACTTGGGCTGGTCAAAGACTGTGACGTTGGCCTTGCCCAATCCCTGTTCGAGGAGGGCTGTGGAGTGATCACGGGAGCCGGTGTCGACCCCAATGACGGCATCGACGGGCCTGGTCTGGGCCGCCAGCGCCGCGAGGGTCCTGGGGAGAAAATCACCGCCGTCGTGTGAGACCACGACGGCGGTGACCCGTACTTCTTGAAGAATTAGACTGCTCGCTTCCTAAGCCGGCGCCGCTCGCGCTCGGAGAGGCCTCCCCAGATCCCGAAACGCTCATCGTTAGACAAGGCGTATTCGAGGCACTGGGAACGCACGTTGCAGGCGCCGCAAACTTTCTTGGCGTCGCGGGTTGAGCCGCCCTTTTCAGGGAAGAAGGCTTCGGGATCCGTCTGGGCGCACAGGGCGTCGGTCTGCCAGCCGAGCTCGCCCTCGTCGTCAAAGTCCTGCCGGGACGGCAGCCCGATCCAGACCGGCTGCGCGGTGGTACCGGAATCGGGAGAATGGAGCTCCATCGGCGGGTCGAGGGGATCGGCTTCATGATCCGGGCCGGCGAGCAGTTCATCGTGCGCCGCAAGGAAGGCCGTGGCCGCGTCCTGCAGGGAATCCTGGCTGTGTTCGTTATAGCGATCAGCTGCGTCCGGATCGGCCGGATCTACATACCAGTCACTCGGCACGCCGCGTGACCGGTATTTCGCCGTGGCCTGGCCGGCAACTACGGCATCTTCATGGATACGCTCTGCTAGCCCCATGGCGTCCCCCTCCTGATTTGCAGCCACTGCAAGACCCCCTTGGCGCTCGGTTGAGTGCCGGTTTATGCGCAGTGGCTTTAGATAACTAATTACACGCGTGTAAGTATCCGGGAGTCAAGCCACGGCGGAGATAATAATCAACTTGATACACAAAGTGCAGGCACGCCACGCCCGAATTTTTTTCGCGCCGCCCGCGGGATCACGCGGAATAATCAGGCTACTGAGCACTTTTGGGGGTTTTCATTGAATTTACGGGAAATTCCCAGCACTCCCGGACCGGGGGCGCGGGAGGTCAGAAGCCGCCGCTATGACGGACGTCACATCGCGGCCGGCCGAATGGCCCGTGGCAAGATGAAGGCATGAGCATTCCGGCAATCGAACTGATGACAGCGCTGCGGTCCGGCCAGTCCACCTCGCCCCGGCTGACCTGGTATGGCCCGGATTCGGAGCGCGTTGAGCTCTCCGGACGGGTGCTGGACAACTGGGTGGCCAAGACTTCCAACCTCCTGCAGGACGAACTCGACGCCGAACCCGGCACGCGGCTGCGCCTGGACCTGCCCGCACATTGGAAGTCGGTGATCCTGGCCCTGGCGGCCTGGCAGCTGGGCATGGAAGTGGTCTTCGACGACGGGGAGGCGGACCTGTTGGCCACCGCGGACCCGGGTCCCGGCGCCGCAGCGGGCGGATTCGACGCCGTCCTGGCCGTGTCGCTGCCGGCGCTGGCCATGCGATGGACAGGCGAGCTGCCCACCGGCGTCCTCGATTACGCCGCGGAGGTCCGCTCCCACGGAGACATCTTCATGCCCCATCTCGATCCGGAAGCAGATCGCCTCGCCGTCCGCACCTCGGACGGCACGGTCCACGCGCACGGCGCGCTCCTGGACGATTTTGCCGCGGCCCGCGATACCGCGATACGGCTACTCGTTCCCGCGGCAGGCGGCCTCGAAGCGGTCCTGGCGCAGTCGCTGGGAACCTGGAAGGCCGACGGTTCCGTCGTCCTGGTACACCCCGAGGTCGAGGTGACCGGCAAGCTGCGGGACGCCGAACGGATCAGCGGGACCTGAGCAGCTGGACTTGAGCAGCTGGGCTGAGCGTCAGGGCTGAGCGTCAGGGCTAAGCGTCAGACCGAGGGGCCGGGCAGCTCCGGATCCTTGACGGCTTCCCGGGCGACGCTGGCGTCAGCCCGGGCGTGCGGGTGCCGTTCGATGATCTCGTGGTCGTGCGAGAACTCCGGCTCTGCGTCGAGTTCCTGGTTGAACACCAGGAAGCGGTAGGCAAAGAAGCGGACCACCGTGGCGACCAGGATGCCGACGACCCCGGCCAGGAACAGCATGTTCTTGTCGGTAATGCCCATGCCGTACTTCGCGATGGCGGTGAGGCCGGTAGAGATGCCGATGCCGATCCCGTTGATGATGACGAACATCACGAACTCGCGCAGCACGTTGGCCTGACGGCGGTGCCGGAAGGTCCAAAAACGGTTCGCAATCCACGAGAACACAGTGGCAACACTGGCCCCGAAGAAGCGGGCCTTGGCCTCACTGTCCGTCATGGGACCGTGCATCAGGTAAAACGTCAGGCCGTTGTCGATGACGAACGCGATGCCGCCAACGGCGCCGAATTTGGCCACTTCGCGCCAAAACAGCGAGGCCAGCCCGCGCATGCGCTCATTAAGTGCAGTAATCATGACCCTCCATGGCCTTTTGGAACTGTCGGCCATTGGGCCAAACTGCCATTTTAGCGCCGTTTCCCGGGAGTTTGCCCGCGCGGGACCGTGAGATGGCTCGCTGCGCACCCGACGCCGGGCGGCGCCCGGGCGGGCACGGAACCGCCAAAACGGCGCTGTTCCTGCGGTCCCCACGCCCAAAAGCCGGGTTCCGGTGAGGTTTTCGGTAGGCTGGGACTTGTGACTTTTCCTGTAATCGGTGTTGTTGGCGGCGGCCAACTTGCCCGCATGATGGCCCCTGCCGCGACCGCACTCGGCTTCGAGCTCCGTGTCCTAGCCGAAGGCGAGGACGTCTCCGCTGTCTCTGCCGTGGCCAAGGCCCCGGTCGGTGACTACAAGGACCTGGAGCACCTGCTTGAGTTCTCCCGCGGCCTGGACGTCCTGACCTTCGACCACGAACACGTCCCCACGGAGCACCTGCGCTCCCTGATCGGCGCCGGCGTGAACGTCCACCCGGGCCCGGATGCGCTGGTCAACGCCCAGGACAAGCTTGTGATGCGCGCCGCGATCGACCGGCTCGAGCTGCCCAACCCCACGTGGGCCGCCGTCGCCAATGTCCCGGACCTCGTCACCTTCGGCGAACAGACCGGCTGGCCGGTGGTTTTGAAGATGCCCCGCGGCGGCTACGACGGCAAGGGCGTGCGGATCGTGTCCTCGGCCGAGGACGCCGCCGCCTCCGCTGACTGGTTCGAGGCCATGTCTACCCTGCTGGCCGAAGCCAAGGTCGAATTCAGCCGGGAGCTCTCGGCCATGGTGGCAAGGACCCCGGACGGTGAATCACGGGCCTGGCCGGTGGTGCACACCATCCAGGTGGACGGGGTGTGCGATGAAGTGATTGCCCCCGCCCTGGACATTCCCCTCGATGTGGCCGCGGCCGCCGAGAACGCGGCGGTCCGGATTGCCAACGAGCTCGGCGTGACAGGTGTCATGGCCGTCGAACTCTTCGAGACCCCGGGCGTGGGTGCGGGCTTCCTGATCAATGAGCTCGCCATGCGCCCGCACAACACGGGGCACTGGACCCAGGACGGCTCGGTGACGAGCCAGTTCGAGCAGCACCTGCGGGCCATCCTGAACCTGCCCCTGGGCGCCACGGACCTCCTGGGGCCCGTCGTCGTGATGAAGAACTTCCTGGGCGGCGCCAACGAAGACCTCTATTCCGCCTACCCCGCCGCCCTCGCGAGCGAACCGGCCGCGAAGGTGCACTGCTACGGCAAGGCCGTCCGGCCCGGCCGGAAGATCGGCCACGTCAACCTGGTGGGGACCTCAGCGGCCGACGTCGACTCCGTGCGGCAGCGGGCTACTGCCGTGGCCGACATCATCCGGAACGGCCGGGCCCACGCCGGCTCGATGCCGGCAACCCCCGAGGAGAGCGCATGAGCACCGCACCGAGCAGCGCACCGAGCAGCGAAGGAACCCCGATCGTAGGCCTCGTCATGGGCTCGGACTCGGACTGGCCGGTCATGGAGGCCGCCGCCGAAGCCCTCGCGGAGTTCGGGATCCCGTTCGAGGCCGACGTCGTCTCGGCCCACCGGATGCCCACGGAGATGATCCGCTACGGCCAGAGCGCCCACGAGCGCGGCCTTCGCCTCATCATCGCCGGAGCCGGCGGCGCCGCGCACCTTCCCGGCATGCTCGCCTCGGTCACCCCGCTGCCCGTGATCGGCGTCCCCGTGCCGCTGAAGACCCTGGACGGCATGGACTCCCTGCTGTCCATCGTGCAGATGCCCGCCGGTGTACCTGTCGCCACCGTCTCGATCGGCGGGGCGCGCAATGCCGGGCTCCTGGCCGTGCGCATGCTGGCCTCGGGCACGGACGAACTCGCCGTCCAGCTCCGCGCCGACCTCCTGGACTTCGCCCAGGAACTCAACGACGCCGCGACCCGGAAGGGTGCGAGCCTGCGCCAGAAGGTCAGCGAAGTGTTTGCCGAAGGAAACGTCTCCACGCGCAGCAGCCAAAATCCCAGCAGCCAAAAAGGCAGCCATTAGGAATCCCGGCATGAGCAACAGCTACGCCCCCACGCACCGCCCTGAGGGCACCGGGGAGTCCGGGCGGGCACCGGGCAACCCGCTCCGGCACCCGACCGGCGCCCCGGCCCCGGTGCTGACCAAACGGGCGTTCGTCCTGATCTTCATGACGCTGCTGGTTCCCGGCAGCGCCCAGATCGTCGCGGGCAAGCGCCGGCTCGGCCGGGCGGCGCTCCGCGTGACCCTCATCGTTTGGGCGCTGGCCCTGCTGGCCGTGCTGCTCCTGCTCGTGTCCCGTTCCACCCTGATCAACATCCTGGCCGGCCCGGTTCCCTCGCTTCTGCTGGTGCTCGGCCTCGCCTTCCTGGCCATCGGCTGGGCGGCCCTGTTCCTGAACACCCTGCGGCTGATCCGGCCCGGGCTGCTCACCCCCAGGATCCGGCCCGTGGTGGTGCTGGCGCTCGTGCTGGCCATGATCCTCAGCAGCGGGTCCCTGGGCTACGCGGCCTACCTGCTCAACGTCAGCCGCGACGCCATCGGCAGCATCTTCTCCGGCTCCGGCCCCACCCTGGAGCCCTCCGACGGCCGCTACAACTTCCTGATGATGGGCGGCGACGCCGGAGCGGACCGCACGGGCCGCCGGCCGGACAGCCTCTCGGTGATCAGCGTCGATGCCAAGACCGGCACCACGGCGATCATCTCCGTTCCCCGCAACCTCCAGAATGCCCAGTTCAGCGCGGAATCCCCGATGCGCCAGGTGTACCCGGACGGCTACAACTGCGGCGACGAATGCCTGATCAACGCCATCAACACCGAGGTCACCAATGAGCACAAGGACCTCTACCCCGGAGTGGCTGACCCGGGCGCGCAGGCAACCCTCGAGGCCGTCTCCGGAACGCTGGGCATCAAGGTCCAGGCGTACGTGCTGGTGGACATGGACGGTTTTTCCAAGCTCATCGACGCCATGGGCGGCATCCGGATCAAGGCCGGCGGGTGGGTCCCCATCAGCGGACCGATGGTGGATGAAGCCCACGGCATCCACGGCATGCCGGACGGCTGGATTCCGGCCGGCGACCAGACCCTCGACGGTTTCCATGCCCTCTGGTACGGCCGGTCCCGGGAATTCGTGGACGACTACGCCCGCATCCAGCGCCAACAGTGCGTCCAGCAGGCGATGCTGAAGCAGCTCGACCCGGCAACCCTGCTGGCCAAGTTTGAGGACATCGCCAAGGCCGGCACCAAGGTGGTCGAATCGAACATCTCCTCCGGCCAGCTCGGCAGTTTCGTGGACCTGGCCATGAAGGCCAAGGGCCAGGACGTCAGCCGCCTGACCATCGGTCCGCCCGATTTCGATGCGTCCTTCTCCACGTCCCCGGACTTCGACGTCATCCACGCGCGGGTGGCCAAACTGCTGGCCAGCCCCTCAAGCGGCGCGGCTGGGGACTCTTCTGTCGATGACACAGTGGTGCAGCCTGGAACGGGAGCGGGCCCGCTGTCCGCGGCCGGAGCCGTGCCGGCCACCGCGCCCTCGCCGTCGCCGTCGACGTCGGACTTCACCCCGGTGACCACCACCCCGGACGGGGAGCCGATCACCGAGGAGATGCTCAACCAGTTCAAGCGCAATGGCGACGAACAGTCCATCCGCGACCTCGTCGCCACCAACGGGCAGTGCGCGCCGCTCTAGGGCCACCAGCCGGCCTGACCGCATTTCATTGACGAGACAGTTCATTCCAAAGACAGGGACCCGTCCATGTACGAACTTGAGAACGTCCTCAGGCCCTATGCCTGGGGCTCCCCGACGGCCATCGCCGAGTTGTTGGGCCGGCCGGCCTCCGGAGGTCCCGAAGCGGAGCTGTGGATCGGCGCCCACCCGGACTCGCCCTCCGTCGCCCTGACACTGCCGGCCGGCACCGGGCGGCATGCGCCCGAAACGCACGACGGCGGACGGCTCGCCCTGGATGCCCTGATCGCCGAGGATCCGGAGCATTGCCTGGGCAGCGCAAGCGTGGACGCTTTCGGGCCGCGCCTGCCGTTCCTGCTCAAGGTCCTCGCGGCCGAGGCGCCGTTGTCCCTGCAGGTGCACCCGACGCTCGAGCAGGCCCGCGAGGGTTTCGCCCGGGAGGAGGCCGCGGGCGTGGACGCCGCCGCACCGGAACGCAACTACAAGGATGCCTTCCACAAGCCGGAAATGATCTTCGCGCTGACCCCGTTCGAGGCCCTCTGCGGTTTCCGGCCGGCAGCCGCTTCCCGTGCTGTCTTCGAGCACCTGGCGGCCTGCTTCGACCTCGCCGGGCTGGAGCTGCCGCCGCTTGTTCCGCTGCTGCTCGAAGACCTGGCGCAGCCGGACGAACCGGCCGCCCTGCGCGCCGCCTTCGAACGGCTCATCGCCGGCGGCGGGGACGTCTCCGGCGCCACCGCGGCGATCGTGGCGGCCCTCGTCTCCGGCGCCCCGATGGGAGCATACGTGGCGGAGCTGACCACCGTCGCGGACCTCAACCGGGACTACCCCGGCGACCCTGGTGTCCTGATCTCGTTGCTGCTGAACCGGATCTCGCTGGCGCCGGGCGAGGCGGTCTACCTGCCCGCCGGAAATGTCCATGCCTACCTGCACGGCCTCGGGATCGAGGTCATGGCGTCATCGGACAACGTGCTGCGCGGCGGGCTCACGCCGAAATTCGTGGACGTGCCGGAACTGCTCAACACGGTGGCATTCGAGGCCGTCGCCGTGCCGATGCTCCGCGCCGAAACCACCATGCTGGGCCAGGACCTCTTCCGGCCGCCGTTCCGGGAATTCCAGCTGCAGCGCCTTGAATTGGCGCCCGGCGCCGAGCCCGTCCCGCTGGCGCAGTCCGGTGCCGCCGTAGTCATCGTCACGGCCGGATCCGTCCGCCTCGACTCCCCGAAGGGCGAGCTGCGGCTCGGACGCGGCGCCAGCGCCTTCCTGCCCGCCGCCGAGGCCCCGGTCAACGTCCACGCAGTCTCCGGCGCCACCGGCATCGCCGTGGCCTTTGCCGTCACCACCGCATTGGAAGCCTGACACCATGGATTATTTCCTGCAGAGCCCGCAATGGGCAAAGTTCCAGCGCGCGCTGGGGCGCACGGTCCACGAACAGTCCGGCCCCGGATGGCGCTTCCTGGCGGTCGAGGAATCCAACCCGGCCGGGAAACTGCTGTACTCCCCCTACGGCCCGGTCGCCGAGTCGCTGGCAGCGTTCGACGCCGCCATTGCGGCCCTGACGGACCTCGCCCGGGCCAGCGGGGCTGTGTTTGTCCGGGTTGAACCGGTCACCGCGGGGTTCACTGCCGCCGAAGCACACTCCGTCCTGCGCGGGCGCGGCCTGCAGCCGGCTCCGGTCAGCAATCAGCCGGAGCACAGCTGGATTGTGGACCTCGACCGCGATTTCAAGGACGTCCTCGCGGATATGAAGCCGGCGAACCGGAACCTCTACCGCAACATTCACAAGAAGGGCGTGACGTTCCGCTCCAGCCAGGATCCGGCGGAGATCAGTGTCCTCCTGGAGTTCCTCCACATGACGGCCGCCCGCAACGGCTTCAAGCCCCAAAGCGACGAATACCTGAGCCAGGTGGCCCGCTCGCTGATGCCGGCCGGCGCCGCGACGCTGTTCATCGCCGAGCTCGACGGCCATCCGATCGCCGCGGCCCTGGCCTACGATTCGGCCGACACCCGGACCTACGCCCACGCGGCGCTCGATGACACCCACCGCAAGCTCAGCGCAGGCATTCCCCTGCTGGTCACCCTGATCGCGGATGCCCAGGCGAAGGGCCTCAAGCACGTGGACTTGTGGGGTGTGGCGCCCGAGGACCAGCCCGACCACAAGTGGGCCGGGTTCACGGCTTTCAAGAAATCGTTCGGCGGGCGCGGGATCGCCTACCCCGGGACGTGGGACCTGCCGGTCCGGAAAGTCCGCTACGGCAGCTACCAGCTGGCCCGCAAGGGCGCCCAGTTCGCCAAGAAGTTGCGCGCCCGGTCCAAGGCCCTCACGAGCCGCTGACGGCGCAGCAGCGCCCGGGCCGCCGGAACCGGCTGCCCGGCGCTGCTAGCTGGCGGCGGTAATCGCGTGCCGCTGGGCGTCGTAGGCGCTGGCGACCATCTGGTCCACCGAATGCCGCATCTTCCAGTTCAGGTCGCGTGCCGCCAGCGTGCCGTCCGCCACGATCCGGTCCGGGTCCCCTGCCCGGCGCGGGCCGATCTCCGGTTCAAAGTCGATTCCGGTGACGTTGGCCATCGCCGTCATGATCTGGCGCACGGACAACCCGTCCCCTGATCCGAGGTTGTACACGCGCTCCAGCGGCTTGCCGGCGGCGAGGGCCTGGGCGGCGGCCACATGCGAGGTGGCCAGATCGGCCACGTGCACGTAGTCGCGTACGCAGGTTCCGTCCGGGGTGTTGTAGTCGACGCCGTTGATGCGCGGGGTCTGGCCCGCCGTGAGCGCGCGCAGCACGATCGGGAAGAGGTTGTGCGGGCTTGTGTCGTAGAGCTCCGGCGCGCCGGAGCCGACCACGTTGAAGTACCGCAGGGAGGTGTGCTTCAGGCCCCGGGCCCGGCCCTGGTCCCGGATCAGCCACTCGCCGATCAGCTTGCTCTCGCCGTAGGGAGATTCCGGGTTGGTGGGCGTGTCCTCGGTGACGATGTCACCGGTGGGCGTGCCGTAGGTGGCGGCGGAGGAGGAGAAAACCAGTTTGTCGACGCCGGCGAGCTCCATGGCCTTGAGCAGCTCGGCGGTGCCCGTAACGTTCTGTTCGTACGTCAGCAGCGGCTCCTGGACGGAGACCCCGGCGTACTTGAAACCGGCCAGGTGGATCACGCCGGTCACCGAGTGCTTGCGCAACGTGTCGGCCACGAGCTCGGCGTCGAGGATGCTGCCGTGGATGAACGGCACATCGGCGGGCACAAACTCGCGGTGTCCGCTGGAGAGGGAATCAATCACCACCGGCTGGATCCGGGCACCGCGCAAGGCGGAAACCACATGAGAACCGATATATCCTGCACCGCCAGTTACGAGCCACGTCATGGCTCCACCCTATCTAATCCGTTGGGCGCTGCGCGTACCGCGGCACTGGACACGGCATCAGGCATCGGGATTAAGACGACGAATCCCGGGACGCGGAGGCGGCCCGGGATTCGCTGTGCAGTTCAGTGGTGCGGGTGCTAGCTCTTGCGGGCGTAGCCCTCCCACTTGCTGGCCTGGTGCTCGCCGTCGACAAAGCGGATGGTGCCGGACTTGGAGCGCATCACGATGGACTGGGTGAGGACCTTGTCCTTGGAGTAGCGGACACCCCGGAGGAGGTCACCGTCCGTGATGCCGGTGGCGGCGAAGTAGCAGTTGTCGCTGGAGACGAGGTCGTTGGTCGAGAGCACGCGCTCCAGATCGTGGCCGGCGTCGATCGCCTTCTGCTTCTCTTCGTCGCTCGTGGGCCACAGCCGGCCCTGGATGACGCCGCCGAGGGACTTGATGGCGCAGGCGGCGACGATGCCCTCCGGGGTTCCGCCGATGCCCATCAGGGCGTCCACGCCGGTGCCGGCGCGCGCGGCGGCGATGGCCCCTGCGACGTCGCCGTCCATGATGAACTTCGTGCGGGCGCCGGCTTCGCGGATTTCCTCGACAAGGGGGCGGTGCCGGTCGCGGTCCAGGATCATGACATTGAGCTGGTTGACCTTGACGCCCTTGGCCTTGGCGATCAGGTGCAGGTTCTGCTTGACCGGCAGGCGCAGGTCCACCATGTCGGCCGCTTCGGGGCCGGTGACCAGCTTCTCCATGTAGAACACGGCGGAGGGATCGAACATGGAGCCGCGTTCGGCCACGGCCAGCACGGCCAGGGCGTTGTTGATGCCCAGGGCGGTCAGGCGGGTTCCGTCGATGGGGTCGACGGCGACGTCACACTCGGGGCCGGTGCCGTCACCCACGCGCTCACCGTTGAACAGCATCGGGGCTTCGTCCTTCTCGCCCTCGCCGATGACCACGACGCCGTTGAAGTGGACGGTCTGCAGGAACGAGCGCATGGCATCCACGGCGGCGCCATCGGCCTTGTTCTTGTCGCCGAAGCCCACCCAGTGGCCACCGGCGATGGCCGCGGCCTCGGTGACGCGGACAAGTTCCAGTGCGAGGTTGCGGTCAGGCTCGTCGATCCCGACTGCGAGCGAGGGGGAAAGTGTGGAGTACTTCTGGGACATGGGCGCTGGTGTCACGTGAACCTCTTCTTCGAGTGGCGGTCGTTGAACCCGTACGGCCAGGATCGATCCGTCGCGGTGATTCGTCTGATATTGATCATAGTCGGGGCGGGCTCCTCAGGTCATGGGATGACCCGCGCGTGACGCACTTCACCTCCGGGCGGCCGGCAAGGCAGCGAATGTGAGATCGGACCGGACATGGGCGACTATAGAAGGGTGAGTGAAAAGCAGGACACCGCCCCCGCCGCCCCCGGTTCTCCGGCTGGCAGCGCCCCCGCAGCCGGCCCGGACGCTTCCGCGCAGCCTGCGGCGAAGCCCGTCATCGCCGCCGCGGCGGCCAAACGCGCCAACGCCTCCGTGATGGGCATGATCATCGCCCTGGTGGTGAGCATCGCCGCGTTCCTTCCGATCGTCCTCATGAACCCCTCGCCGAAGTCCGATGGCTACCGGCCGGACATCAACGTCAGCTCCATTGCGCACAACGCCACGGATGTGGCGGGATTCACACCCGTGACGGCCGATACCGGCGACACATTTCGTGCCAACTACGCCCGCTGGGAATCCGGCGCCGGCAGCGGCGTCCCGACCTGGGAGGTCGGTTACCTGACGCCCAAGGAGTCCTTCATTGGCCTCGTGCAGACCCGCCAGGCCAACCCGACCTGGCTCTTGCAGCAGACCAAGAACGCGCCCGTAACCGGAACCCGCAACGCCGGCGGCCGCGACTGGGAGCTGCGCGACACCGGCAAGGGCGAGAAGTCCATGGTGCTTTCCGATCGCGGCACCACCGTCATCCTGTCCGGATCCGCGACGCTGGATGAGTTCACCACCCTGGCGGCCGCCGTCGTGAAATCGCTGGAAAGCAACCCTCCCGCCGTGGCACCGTCCGGCACCGCGGCGCCCACACCGGGCGCAACAGTTTCCCCTTCGGCCAGCCCTTCACCGTAAAGTAGCCACGTGGCTACTTACCTGACACCCGAACTCGCCTGGCAGCGTCTCCGTGACGGCAACAAGCGCTTTGTCGCCGGCACGTCCTCACACCCCAACCAGGACGCGTCGAGGCGCTCGTCACTGGTAGAAAACCAGCACCCCTTCGCCGTCATCTTCGGCTGCTCCGACTCCCGCCTTGCCGCCGAGATCATCTTCGACCTCGGCCTCGGGGACGCCTTCGTCGTCCGCACCGCCGGCCAGGTGATCGACGACGCCGTGCTCGGCTCGCTGGAATACAGCGTCAGCGAACTGGACGTCCCGCTGATCGTCGTCCTGGGGCACGACCGTTGCGGCGCCGTCACCGCCACCAAGGCCGCCGTGGAAACCGGCCAGATGCCGGCGGGATTCATCCGCAGCCTGGTGGAGCGGATCACCCCGTCAGTGCTGACCTCGCTGCGTAACAATCAGACCGACATCAACGACATGGTGATCGAAAACGTCAAGCAGACCTCGCAGCGGCTGGTGGACAGCTCCCGGGTGATTTCGGGCGCCGTCGACAGCGGCCGCACCGCCGTGGTGGGCCTCGCCTACAGCCTTGCCGACGGCCGGGCCGACCTCGTCTCCAGCATCGGACGGCTCTAAACCCAGGCACCCGGCCCCTGTGGACAGATCCCGGTTTTCGATGGGACTCCCACTCCCAATAAGCTAGCCCCATGACTTCCACAGATGAGTTGAACACCGAAGAGTTCCGCATTGAACACGACACGATGGGCGAAGTCCGCGTTCCCGTGAACGCCCTGTACCGCGCGCAGACGCAGCGGGCAGTCGAGAACTTCCCGATCTCCGGCAAGACCCTGGAACGCGCCCACATCGAAGCCCTGGCACGGGTGAAGAAGGCCGCCGCCCAGGCGAACGCCGAACTGGGGGTGCTCGACGGCGAGCTCGCCCAGGCGATCGCCGACGCCGCCGACGAGGTTGCGGCCGGCAAGTACGACGGCGACTTCCCGATCGATGTCTTCCAGACCGGCTCCGGCACGTCCTCGAACATGAACACCAACGAGGTCCTCGCCGAGCTTGCCTCCCGCGCCCTCAAGGCCGGCGGCAGCGACAAGGTGGTCCACCCGAACGACCACGTCAACGCCTCGCAGTCCTCCAACGACGTCTTCCCGACCTCCGTGCACGTGGCCGCGACCTCCGCCCTGATCAACGACCTGATCCCGGCCCTCGGCTACCTGGCAGAGTCGCTGGAGCGCAAAGCCGTCGAGTTCAAGGACGTCGTGAAGTCCGGACGCACGCACCTCATGGACGCCACCCCCGTCACGCTGGGCCAGGAGTTCGGCGGCTACGCCGCGCAGGTCCGCTACGGCATCGAACGCATCAATGCCTCCCTCCCCCGCGTCGCCGAAGTACCCCTGGGCGGCACGGCCGTCGGCACCGGCATCAACACCCCGGCGGGATTCCCCGAACGCGTGATCGAACTCCTCGCCGCCGACACCGGCCTGCCGCTGACCGAGGCCCGCGACCACTTCGAGGCCCAGGCCAACCGTGACGGCCTGATCGAGGCCTCCAGCCAGCTGCGCAACATCGCGATCTCCTTCATGAAGATCAACAACGACCTGCGCTGGATGGGATCCGGGCCCAACACCGGCCTCGGCGAAATCGCCATCCCGGACCTGCAGCCGGGCTCCTCGATCATGCCCGGCAAGGTCAACCCGGTCATCTGCGAAGCCTCCATCATGGTGTGCGCCCAGGTCATCGGCAACGACACCGCCATCGCCTGGTCCGGCACCAACGGCGCGTTCGAACTCAATGTCGGCATCCCCGTCATGGCCGCCAACCTGCTCGAGTCCGTGCGCCTGCTGGCCAACACCAGCCGCGTCATGGCCGACAAGATGATCGACGGCATCACCGCGAACGTCGAACGTGCCCGCTTCCTGGCCGAGGCCTCGCCGTCCATCGTGACCCCGCTGAACAAGTTCATCGGCTACGAGAACGCCGCCAAGATCGCCAAGAAGGCCGTGGCCGAGGGCCTGACCATCCGAGAAACCGTCGTGGCCATGGGCTTCCTGGAGCGCGGCGAACTGACCGAGGAGCAGCTGGACACAGCCCTGGACGTCATGTCCATGACGCGTCCGCCGCACAAGGCCTAGCAGCACACCCGGCCCGGGAACGGGTCACACCGGCAACCAGCGACGGCGGCCGGCGCCTTCCAGTGGGTGCCGGTGCAGGCCATGGGTCACGCCCCCCGGACCATCTTTTGCACTATCTGTAATTAAGTGCAAAAATACACTCTATGGGAAACAGTGCAACTAATGCGGGCGGCCACCGCGAGCGCAAACGGGCCGCAACCCGGGCGGCCATCACCGCCGTCGCCCGTTCCCTCACCGCCGAACGCGGCCTCAACGGCTACACCGTGGAGGAAGTCTGCGAGCGCGCCGGCATCTCCCGCCGGACCTTCTTCAACTACTTCCCGGCGAAGGAAGATGCGATCCTCGGCCACGTCGACGACGACTTCCCCGAAGAAGTCGTGGCGCGGTTCATGGCGGGCGGTGCGGGCTCACCGCCCGGCGAAATATCGGCTTCCCTGCTCGCCGACCTCGTCCGTCTCTCCCTCGACCTGGCCGAACGGATGAGCGGCTCCGAAGAGGAGACGCGCCAGCTGATCGGGGTGATCAAGAAAGAGCCCCAGTTGATGCTCCGGATCATCGGCGCCTCAGAGGAACGCGAGGCCGAGTTCGCCCTCCTGCTCGCGGCCAGGGAAGGCGTTACCGCCGACCATCCCGTGGTCCGCATGGCCGTGGTGGTCCTGGGAAACATCGCCAGGAGGACCAGCGCCGACTACTTCTCCGAAGGCAACACCCGGCCGTACAAGGACATGTTGATCGAAAACATCTCCGCCGCCCGCGCGCTGTTCTCCCTCCCGTTCGACCCGTCCCACTTCGACCTGTCCCCAACGGACGCCGTCCCCTCCGACGGCGTTCTCTCCGACAGCGTCCCCTCCAATACCGTCCAGCCCATCTCCTCCGAAGGAGCGCAATGAGCGCCGCCGTCAGCACCAAACCAGCAGCCGAGCCGCTGCTGCTGACCCAGAAACGCATCTGGATCATCTTCTCCGCCCTCATCGCGGGCATGCTCCTCTCCAGCCTCGACCAGACCATCGTTTCCACTGCCATGCCCACGATCGTCGGCAAACTCGGCGGCGTGGAACACCAGGCCTGGATCACCACTGCCTACCTGCTGGCCACCACCATCGTCATGCCGATTTACGGAAAGTTCGGCGACATCCTGGGGCGCCGGAACCTGTTCCTGGTCGCCATCGGACTCTTCACCCTCGCGTCCGTCGGCTGCGCCCTCGCCACGGACTTCTGGGGCTTCGTGATCTTCCGCGCCATCCAGGGCCTGGGCGGCGGCGGCCTGATGATCCTGTCCCAGGCCATCATCGCCGACATCGTTCCGGCCAAGGAACGCGGCAAGTACATGGGTCCGCTGGGCGCCATCTTCGGCCTCTCCGCCGTCGCCGGACCCCTGCTGGGCGGCTTCTTCGTGGACCACCTGACCTGGGAATGGGCCTTCTACATCAACATCCCGATCGGCATCGCCGCGTTCACCATTGCCTGGTTCACCCTGACGCTGCCGAACAAGAAGGCCGAGAAGCGCATCGACATCCTCGGTGTGCTGCTGCTCTCCGCCGCCACCACCTGCCTGATTTTCTTCACCGACTTCGGCGGCAAGAAGGACGAGGGCTGGGATTCGCCGCTGACGTGGGCCTTCGGCGCCGGTCTGGTGCTCGCCGCTGCCGCCTTCGTCCTGGTGGAGCGCCGGGCCGAGGACCCCATCATTCCGCTGAGCCTGTTCAAGAACCGCATCTTCGTGAACTCCACGGCCATCGGCTTCACCCTGGGCCTGGGCATGTTCGCCGCGATCGCGTTCGTCCCGACGTTCCTGCAGATGTCCTCCGGAACTTCCGCCGCGGAATCCGGCCTGCTGATGCTCCCCATGATGGTGGGGCTCATGGGGATGGCCATCTTCTCCGGCATCCGGATCTCCAAGACCGGCAAGTACAAGATGTTCCCGGTCCTCGGGGCCACCCTGACCATTGCGGCAATGCTGTGGCTGACCACGCTCACGGCCGCCACCCCCATTTGGGTCATCTGCGTGCAGCTGTTCATCTTCGGCGCCGGACTTGGCTCGATCATGCAGGTGATTGTCCTGGTGGTGCAGAACTCGGTGCCGGCGGACCAGATCGGGACGGCGACGAGCACCAACAACTACTTCCGTGAGGTTGGCGCGTCCCTCGGCGTCGCCGTGTTCGGCTCCATCTTCACTACCCGGCTCGCCGAATCCCTCACCAACGCCTTCACCGGCGCCGGGGCATCCGCCGAGCAGGCGTCGCAGTCCACTAGGACCATGGACCCGCAGATGCTCAGCCAGCTCCCGGCACAGCTCAAGGACGCGATCGTCAACGCCTACGCGGATTCACTCGCCCCGGTCTTCTGGTACCTGTTGCCGTTCCTGGGCATCGCCCTGATCCTGGCACTGACCCTCAAGCAGATTCCGCTCTCGGACACCGCTGGAATGGTGGCCCGCGGCGAAGCGGTAGGCGGCGAGGAGGCCGAGCGGCTCGAGGCGGAACGGGCGGCGGCCCGCAACGCCGCCGACGGCGCGGACAGCAATGACGGGGAACCCAGTAGGGACGAGCCCGGCACCGACAACCCCGGGACCGAAGGCCACACGCACGGCGAGGAACTCACCCGTCTGCGGGGCTGATCGTCCGTAGTTGGCGTCTGCCGACAGTCAATGCCTGCAGGGGCGCCGCAGTCTTGGGGGTTGCGGCGCCCCTGCTGCGTTCCCGGCCGGTCAGCGCCGGTCAGCAGGCGGGCGTCCGGTCAGCAGGCGGGGCCCGGTCAGCGACGGTAGTGGACCTCGCCGGCGGGGTCGGTGGCCTGCCGGATCATCTCCAGATGCCCGGGCATAAGGTCTGGGATGTCCTCCGGATGGAACCATCCGACGTCGAGGGATTCATCGTCATTGACCCGGGCCTCTCCCGAGACAAAGCGGCAGCGGAACACCAATGTCAGGAAGTGGCAGACGTCGCCGTTGGGATAGCGGGTGGGACCCACGGCGTCCACCGAGACCAGCCGCTGCACCTCGGCCACGACGCCGGTCTCTTCGAAGATCTCCCGCAACAGCCCCGGAGCGGGGTCCTCGCCCGGTTCCAGGATCCCGGTAATCAGGCCCCATTGTCCGTTGTCGGCCCGCTGGCCGAGCAGGACCCTGCCGGCGTCGTCGAACACCACTCCCCTGACGCCGGGCAACCAGAGGGGTTCGTGTCCGATCTTCTCGCGCAGTCTCAGGATGAAATCCGGGGTGGCCATGCGTCAGCCTAACCGGCCGGAATCAGCAGCATGGCGGCCGCCGTGCCGGCCAGCATGAACGGTCCGAAGGGAATGGCCGACTGGAGCGTGCCGCGGCGTGCGGCGAGCATTCCGACACTCCACAGGCCGCCCAGGACGAACGCCGCCAGGGTCCCGGCCAGAACGTGCTCCCAGCCGAGAAACCCCAGGTACATCCCCAGGACGCCGGCAAGCTTCACATCGCCGAATCCCATTCCCGGCGGATACACCGCGTGCAGGAGGAAATAGAAGAGCCAGAGTGCCGCCCCGCCGGCGAGGACACGCAGCCCCGGGACTCCGAACGCCCCGGCGTCCGCCGTGCCGGCCATGTCCTGCCCGCCGGGAAGAAGCAGGCTGGCGGCCGCACCCAGCAGGAGAACTCCGGCGATCGCATAGGAAGGAAACACAATCCGGTCCGGCAGCAGGTGGTGCCGGACGTCAATGACGGTGAGCCGGACGGCCATCACGGCGAAATAGGCGCACGCGGCAAGGGCGAGCCAGAAGGCCAAAGGGCTGGCGGCGCCCAGGGTGCCGAGTCGTTCGATCACTCTCGGATGCTACTGGATATTCGTCGGGCCCGGCGGTCCCCGCGCGTAAACTGTGGATATGGCCGCATGGGACAGTAGGGACCGGAACGGAGCGGCCGCGCCCCGCGGCCCGGGGGACCAGGCGTCGGCCTTCCGGGACCTGTGCCGGTCCTCACCCTGGAAGTGGCAGTCGCTGAGGTTCGAGTACCTCGACCGGCCCCTCGCGGCTTCGGCGGGCTCCCTGACGGCCGTGCCCTCTCCCGACGACCTCGTCCGAGGGTGGCTGCGCAGGCCCGGTGCCCTGCGGCTGGAGACCGCCGGCGGCCTCGTGATCGGCAGCACCACCGGCATCAATGATTCCCGCGGCGGTCAATATGTCAGTTCCACGCGGAAGACCTGGCTCCTGCCGCCGCATCTGGTCACCCCGGTGTACGACGACGACGGGCTGGTCCGCCGCCGCCCGGAGGCAGCCTACGGCGAGCCCTCGTTCGGCAACGGCCGCTTCGCCGCCGTCCTGGACCCCGTCGAGCTAGCGGGGAACTCACCCGTTCCGTTGGAGTTCCCCAATTCGAACGCTGTGGAGCTCGGGCCCATCACTGAGGTTGACCACGAGGGCCGGCCCGCCCTGGAAACCACGGTCAGCCCGAACCTTTCATACCGCCCCGCCGATCCCGTGGCCCCGCTGTGCAGGCCCGGACACACGCTTCTGAGGATCGACTCCGGCACGGGCGTCTGCGTCGCGAGCCGCTGGCTGGACGCGCCCGGAGGCGGCAACGCGCAGGACGGCTACGGCCACTGGCTCAGGATCCTGGGCGTCGATGAATACATGCTCGATGACCTGTTCCTGGCCGAATCGATGAACCTCACAGACGTCCGGCGCCACATCAGCTGGGACGTTCCCGCCGAGTAGCCGGCCTGTGACTGGCATCCGCGCGCCGGCACCGTTAGGCTTCCCCGATGACTGAACCCGCCGGCTATTGGCCCCCTTTCGGCCTGACCCTCACCACGCCGCACCTAGAGCTGCGCCCCATCCGCGACGAGGAGATCCCCGCCGCGGTTCAGGCCGCCCTGAGCGGCGTGCACGAGCCGGGCCGGAACCCGTTCAGCAACCCCTGGACCGAAGCCCCGGCCCACGAGCTCGGGACCAACATGGCCCAGTGGTACTGGCGGTGCCGCGGCACTATGAGCCCCGAGGACTGGACCCTCCTGCTCGGCATCTGGCACAACGGCGACTTCGGGGGCTGCCAGGACATCGCGGCCAAGAACTTCGCCACCCTCAAGACGGTCACCACGGGCTCCTGGCTCCGCCAGAGCGTCCAGGGCCGCGGCCTCGGCAAGGAAATGCGGGCCGCCGTCGCCCTCTATGCCTTCGACTGGCTCGGCGCGGAAGTGGCGGAATCCGAGGCGGCCGCCTGGAACCAGCAGTCCCTGGGCGTCTCACGCTCCCTCGGCTACGAGCTCAACGGCGTCACCCGCGCCGCCTGGGGCGGCAAGGCCCAGGACGTCCAAAACGTCCGCCTCACCCCAGCAACCTTCAAACGCCCCGACTGGAATCTGCAGGTAAAGGGCCACGAAGCAACAGCGAAGTACCTGGGCATCCAGAAATAGTAACAACGGCTCCGCAGCGGTGCTACCGCGCCCCGCCATCCCATAGACACCGCCCCTTCGCTGTGTGCCGTGGTTGGGTTTGCGGTGCTGCGGCGCCCCGCCATCCCAGAGACACCGCCCCTTCGCTGTGTGCCGTGGTTGGGTTTGCGGTGCTGCGGCGCCCCGCCGTCGCTTAGACACCTCCCGCCGCTACGCTGCGGTCGCTGGGCGACCTTCGCTTCGCTTTGGTCGGCGATGCGCTCCTTAGCGGAACACCGCAACCCCGCGAAGGTGGGAGGCTCACCAAGCCGGGATGCTCCCCATTCGAAAAGTAGACTGCCGCACTCGCCGGGACGCGGTCTTTCGTAAAGGAGCGCATCGCGGCGCATCGGACCCCGGAGGTCGCCCAGCGACCGCAGCGGGTCCCCATGCGCCGTGTCTAAGCGACGGCGAAAGGCCGCGTCCCGGCGAACCCAACCACGGCACCGGCAACCACAGCACGTCAAATAAGGCACCCAACAACGGCGAAGGGCCGTGGTCCGGTAACCGGACCACGGCCCCAAGGGCGAGCCTAGATCTCCGCCCCCTCCAGCAGCTCCGTCACCAGGGCCGCGATCGGCGAGCGCTCCGAGCGGGTGAGCGTGACGTGGCCGAACAGCGGGTGCCCCTTGAGCGTCTCGACGACGGCAGCCACGCCGTCGTGCCGTCCGACCCGCAGGTTGTCCCGCTGGGCAACGTCGTGCGTGAGGACAATCTTCGAGTTCTGGCCGATCCGGCTCATCACCGTCAGCAGCACATTCTTCTCCAGCGACTGCGCCTCGTCGACGATCACGAAGGCGTCGTGCAGCGAGCGTCCTCGGATGTGCGTCAGCGGCATGACCTCCAGCATGCCGCGGTCCATCACTTCCTCCACGACTTCCTGGCTGACCAGCGCGCCCAGGGTGTCAAAGACGGCCTGCGCCCACGGGTTCATCTTTTCCGCCTCGGACCCGGGCAGGTAGCCCAGTTCCTGGCCGCCCACCGCGTAGAGGGGACGGAACACGATCACCTTGCGGTGTTCCCGGCGCTCCAGCACGGCCTCCAGGCCTGCACACAGTGCCAGCGCGGACTTGCCCGTTCCGGCCCGGCCGCCCAGGGACACGATGCCGACCGACGGGTCCATCAGGAGGTCGATGGCCAGCCGCTGCTCGGCCGAGCGTCCGTGGAGTCCGAAGACGTCGCGGTCCCCCTTGACGAGCCGCACCTGCTTGTCCGCCCCTACCCGTCCGAGGGCCGAGCCCCGGCTGGAAAGCAGCACCAGCCCGGTGTTCGTGGGCATCTCGGCCGCGGCCGGGATGAAGACCGGCTCGTGCCCGTACAGGGTCGCGACCTGGTCCTCGCCCGCGTCGAGCTCGGCCACGCCGGTCCAGCCGGAGTCCTTGACGAGTTCATTGCGGTATTCGTCGGCCAGCAGCCCCATGGCCGAGGCTTTGACGCGCATCGGCAGGTCCTTGGACACCACCGTGACGTCGCGGCCCTCGTTGGCCAGGTTCTTGGCCACGGCCAGGATGCGGCTGTCGTTGTCCGCCCCGCGGAAGCCGGCGGGCAGCACCTCGGCGGAGATGTGGTTCAGCTCCACCATGAGCGTGCCGCCGTCGGGGCCTAGCGGGATGGGGCGGTCCAGGCCGCCGTGCTCGAGCCGCAGGTCATCCAGCAGCCGAAGGGCCTTGCGCGCAAAGTAACCCAGTTCCGGGTCGTGGCGTTTTCCTTCGAGCTCGGTGATGACGACGATTGGCAGGATGACTTCGTGCTCGGCGAAACGCAGGAGGGCCCGCGGATCGGAGAGCAGCACGGAGGTATCGATCACGAAGCTGCGGGCCGTGCCCCGATTCCCTGTTCCTTCCCCGGAAACAGCAAGACCGGCCGCAGCATCTTTACGTGCCGCACCGGTCTTTGAGGTGGCTCGCTTGGCGCGAGAGGTAGCTTTCTGTCCCTGATCTCCCTGATCGGAAATAACGTCGGGCAGTTGCTCAGAAATAGCCACATCGACTCCAGCCCCGGGGCAAATGCCCGGATTTGTTATTGGTGAGGCGGCTCGGCCTGGAGGCCGGACGCGGCCTCCCATACACCCGGTGCGAAAATCCGCTCCATGTACTGGCCTCCCCGATCGGCCGGCGAATTGCCCGCCGATGGGATAAACGTACGTCTCCGGGGCCGGGTTTGTCCGATAATTTTTCGGCGATTCTTGTTGCCGTCTCGTGAACTCCGTGTGAACGGCTCAGGCGCCGAAGCGGCGCTGCCTGCCGGCGTAATCGCGCAGGGCCCGCAGGAAGTCGACCTTGCGGAACGCCGGCCACAAAGCCTCGCAGAAGTAGAACTCACTGTACGCGCTTTGCCACATGAGGAACCCGGACAGCCGCTGCTCTCCGGAGGTCCTGATCACGAGTTCCGGGTCCGGCTGGCCGCGGGTGTAGAGAAACCGGGAGATGTCGTCCACGGTCAGGTCGTCGGCGAGTTTGCCGATGTCCGCTCCGCGGCCGACGGCGTCGTGCAGCAGTTCCCGGACGGCGTCGACAATCTCCCGCCGTCCGCCGTAGCCGACGGCGACATTGACGTGCAGCTTTTCCTGCGCAGGCGTGCGCGCCGTGAGATTGTTCAGGCGCTCGGCGAGGTAGTCCGGCAGCAGTTCGGGGGCGCCCATGGCGTGCACCGAGATGTTGGCGTCCTCGTCCAGCCGGTCCAGGGTGTTCGCGATGATCCCCATCAGGAGGTCCAGTTCCTCACCGGAGCGGTTCATGTTGTCCGTGGAGAGCATGTACAAGGTGACAACCTTGACGCCGAGTTCCTGGCACCAGCCGAGGAATTCGTGGATCTTGTCCGCACCGGCCTGGTGTCCCTGGCTGGTGGGGGCGTTGAACTGGCGGGCCCAGCGCCGGTTGCCGTCGACCATGACGCCGACGTGCCGGGGGATGCGTTCCGGGTCGAGGGAGCGCTGGAGCTTGCGCTCGTAGAAGCCGTAAAGGAACCCGGGCATTTCCATCCGGAGTTTCACCTGGCTTCCTTGAGGTCCTTGTTCAGTGCACATCCTAGGGTACCCGCCGGAGGCCCCTGCCGCGCGCAGCTTCGACTGTGAACGAGCCCGGAACTCTTATTACCCATCAGTAACTTACTAGTGCGTAAGATATTATTGCGGCATGGAAAGCAACAGTTTGGAGCCGCGGCCGGAGCCTTCGGCGCAGCGGGGAACCCCGGTGGACGACGCCGCGGTGAAGCTGGCCGAGCTGCTGATGATCAAGCCCAAATGGCGCGGCTGGATCCACACCGTGACGGCCCCGTTGGCGCTGGCCGCCGGGCTGGTGCTCGTTATCCTGGCCCCGCCAGACCTTAAGGTCGCCTGCGCGGTCTATGCCGTCACCGGTGTGCTGCTGTTCGGCGTCAGCGCCGTCTATCACCGCGGGAACTGGTCACCGCGGGTCAAGATGGTGCTGAAGCGGTTGGACCACACGAACATCATGCTGGTGATCGCCGGAAGCTACACACCCCTTGCCTGGGCCCTGCTGGACCGGCAGCAGGCCGAACTGCTGCTGTGGGTCATCTGGTCAGGCGCCATCCTCGGTGTGCTGTTCCGCCTGCTGTGGACCAACGCCCCGCGGTGGCTCTACGTGCCGATCTACATCGCCCTGGGCTGCGGGTCGCTGTTCTACCTCCCGGAGTTCTTCGCGGCCAACGCCGCCTCGGCGGTGCTGATCTGCGTGGGCGGCGTCCTGTACATCACCGGGGCCGTCTTCTACGCCCTGAAGAAACCCAACTTCAGCTACAAGCACTTCGGCTTCCACGAGCTGTTCCATGCCCTGACGGTCTTTGCCTTCGCCGCGCACTACATCGCCATTGCCATCGCGGTCCTGAGCTGACCCTGCCCGCCCGCCGGCCGGCCGCGGATTCTCCCCACCTTTGAGGCAGCGACGGCGGGAATCACCGGCAGCTTTGCCCGACACTCCGGACACCGACGTCAAAGGTGGGGAAATTCCGACGGCGCGGGACGGCTGGGGGCAGTCTGGCCCCAGGCGGGCGGTCCCGCCGCGATGAGCCCGGGCAGCTGCCGCATGTCGGAGAAGACTGTTGTCCCGGTGCCCGCCAACCGTTCGGCCGGCGTGACGCCTCCGGCGTAGGCGAAGACGTGCATTCCGGCGGCCCGGGCGGCCTGGACGCCGTAGGCACTGTCCTCGACGACGGCGCACCGCTGCGGCGCGGTGTCCAGGCTCGCGGCGGCGTGAAGGAACAGGTCCGGTGCGGGTTTGCCGTTGGCAACCTCCGTGGCGCTGTAGATACGGCCCTGGAAGCGGTGCAGCAGGCCGGTCTTGCCCAAGGTCCGGCGCATTTTTTCGTGGCTGCCGCTGGAGGCGACACAATGCGGCAGGGTCAGCCGGTCCAGGGCTTCCTCGATGCCGTCGACCGCTTCGAGCTCGCGCTCAAACGCGTCCCGGTACCAGCGTCCGTAGTCCCGGTCCCAGCCCTCGGCCAGCCGCACACCGAGCTGCTGTTCGACGGCGGCGACAAAGTGCGCCTCGGACTTCCCGACAAACCGTTCCACAATTTCGTCGAGCTCCAGTTCCCAGCCAAGATCGGCCAGCACCCGCTGGTCCACCCGGATGGAGATCACCTCGGAATCAACCAGCACGCCGTCGCAATCGAACACCACCAGCTCAAAACCGTCCTGATTTCTCATCAGGCCATCGTAGCCAGCCGCTCGCGGACTCCTTCGACAGAACCCGTGGGCAGGTCGCAGACCATGCCGCGGCACAGGAACACCTGCGGGGCGCCGTCCGGGCCAGCGCCCCGGCCGCGCAGCAGCGGCACTTGTGGGGCGGCGTCGTCGTCCTGGACCGCAACCACCAGTCCCGGGCTGGCCGAGAGCAGCAGCTCCCGGTGCAGCGCGGCCCGTTCTGGCGTGTCCGGGCCGGTGACGGCGGCCTCGACGGGGCCGGCGAGCGCGGCCTGGGCGGTCGCGAGCAGCCAGCCGGCCGCGCGGGGCGCCCGGGCCGCAAGCGCGGGCACCAGCAGGGCGAGGATGTTGGCCGCCAGGGTGCGGTGTTCGGACGAACCGGAGAGCGCTGCGTGGGTCACCAGGGCGCCGGCCAACGCGGCGGCACCGCTGGGGGTGGCGCTGTCGAACGGGTCCATGCCGTCCCGGCCGCCCTGGGCGGCCGTGACCTGTGTGGACTCCCCCGCCGCGTCCTTCAGGATTCCGTTGGCCGCGAACCGCGTGCAGGCGGCGTCCAGCACAGCTTCGGCCAGGTCATACCAGCGGGTGTGGCCGGTGACCCCGTAGAGCGCGAACAGCCCCTCGGCACACAGGGCGTAGTCCTCCAGCAGGCCGCCGATTCCGCGCGCCACGCCGTCGTGGGAGACGCGCATGAGCCGGCCGGGCCCGCCCGCCGCGGGGCGCCAGTGCACGCGCTCGAGATAGGCCGCGATCCGTTCCGCGGCGTCCACGAGCTCCGGCCGCGCCAGGACGGCCCCGGCGTCGGCGAGCGCCGCGATGGCCAGCCCGTTCCAGCCGGCCACCACTTTGTCATCCCGGCCCGGCTGGGCCCGCCCGCTGCGCGCCTGCTCCAGCAGCGGACGCACCCGCTGCCACAGGGCGGCGTCTTCGCCGGTGATCTCCCGGCCCGGATGCAGCGGCGAACCGCCGGCCTCCACGCTCCCGGGCGTGCGGACGTTCATGAGGTCCGCCACGGCAGCGCCGTCCTCCTGGCCCAGGAGCTCCTCCAGCCCGGCGGGGGTCCACAGGTAGGTGGCCCCCTCGGCGTGCACGCCGTCCACCACCGTATCCGCATCAAGGGACGACGCCAGGGCCACGACTTCCACGTCTGCGGCGGGGTCTGTCGACCGGCCTGTCGCCGGATTCGCCCCCACCCCAAGCCGGGCCAGGAGCCAGTCGGCGGTGCGCCCGGCGGTCACTGCGGCCTCGTCCGCCGGATATTCCGGGGTGCCGCCCAGCCGGACCCAGTGGACATAGGCGCGCAGCAGCTGGGCGTTGTCGTAGAGCATTTTCTCGAAGTGCGGAACGGACCAGTCGCCGGTCACCGAATAGCGGGCGAAGCCGCCGTCGAGCTGGTCGAACAACGCCGAGCGGGACATTGCCGCGAGGGCGCGGCCCGCCATGTCCCGGGCCGCGGCGGCGGTGTCGGCGGCGGTGTCGGCTTCGGCGTCCGGTGCCAGGGTGTCGAGAGTGTCCGGGGCGCTGGGAGCCGGCCGTACGGCCGCCGCGTGCCGGATCAGGAACTCGAGCACGGCCGAGGGCGGGAACTTCGGCGCGCCGCCGAAGCCGCCGTGGGCCGGGTCCTCGGCACCGGACAGTGCGGCAACGGCTTCGCCCAGGAGCGCCGCGTCCAGGGGTTCGGGCGGCCCGTCGAGGCGGACGGCGGCGGCGGGCTGGGATGCAGCGATGCCGCGCGCCAGGGTGGCGGCGTTGGCTTCGACGCCGCCGCGGCGTTCGGCCCAGGCCTCGCTCACGGCCTCAAGGACCTGGCGGAAGGACGGACGGCCGGGCATGGGCCGGGGCGGGAAGTAGGTGCCGGCGTGGAAGGCGCGGCCGTCGGGCAGGAGGAAGACGGACATCGGCCAGCCGCCCTCGCCGCTGATGGCCTGGGTGGCGGCCATGTAGACGGCGTCGACGTCGGGGCGCTCTTCCCGGTCCACCTTGACGGAGACAAAGTGGGCGTTCAGGTAGTCGGCGGTGTCCTGGTCCTCGAAGGATTCATGGGCCATGACGTGGCACCAGTGGCAGGCCGCGTAGCCGATCGAGAGGAACACCGGCACGTCCCGGGCGGCCGCCGCGGCGAAGGCCGGGTCGCCGAACGGCTGCCAGTGCACGGGGTTTCCGGCGTGCTGGCGCAGGTAGGCCGAGGGTTCCGCCGCGAGGGCGTTCGAGGCCCCGGACAGCCTGTTGGGGGAACCGCCGTCAGCGGCTTCCGGGTCCCGCATCGCCGTTGACCTCCGGCCGGGAAACCCCGCCGTCCGCGGGCAATGCGCTGCCGTCCGCGGGGAGCGCGGCCCCAAGCGTTCCCGCGTCCTCGGCGTCGGCACGCTCGGCTTCCACCTGGGCACGGTAGCGGACCCGGCGGATGCGCCGCACCATGTCCACGATCAGCAGCGCGGTCAGCACCACGATGAAGGCTGTCAGCAGGAAGCCCAGCAGACCCGGGCTGACCTGGTCCTCGGACAGGCCCGGCCGCAGCGACGGCGTGGGGGTCGGCGCCGGTGTTGTGGCCAGGGCGATGAGCAAGGAATGCACGTGAAAACCTTCTGTGGAAACTGGTGTCTTTTCTACGGTGTCTATTCTGCAGTGTCCCGCAGCGTCTTTTCTACACCGGATAGAAGAGCCCTTTCGTCTCTATCTTAGCCCGGCAAAGACGTCCGTTTCGGGCAGGTCCGTCGGGATCCGGGACTCGATCAGGGAGTAGTCCTCCCACGGCCAGACCTTGCGCTGCATGGCCGCGGATACCGCGAAGAAGAATCCCTCCGGGTCCACCTGGGTGCGGTGGGATCGGAGCGCATCATCCCGGGCTTCAAAGAAGTCTCCGCACTCGATCTGGGTGGTGGTGGGGTGCGTCGGCGGCGGCGGGGTGTGCCCCTCGGCGTCGGCTTCCAGCCAGGCGGCCAGGCGCTCGGCGTACGGTGACTGCAGGCCTGCTTCCTCCAGCGCGGAGTGCAGGGCGCGGAAGCGGTCCGGGCTGAACGCGCGGTCGTAGTAGAGCTTGCTGGGCTCCCAGGGTTCCCCGTTGCCCTGGTACCGGGCGGGATCGCCGGCCGCCGCGAAGGCTTCGACGGCCACCCGGTGGGCCATGATGTGGTCCGGGTGCGGATAGCCGCCGTTCTCGTCATAGCTGAGGATCACGTGGGGTTTGAAGTCCCGGACCATCCGGACCAGGGGCGCGGCCGCACGTTCCAGCGGCTGCAGGGCGAAGCACCCGGCCGGGAGGGCCGGCAGGGGGTCGCCCTCCGGCAGCCCGGAATCGACGAATCCGAGCCAGCGCTGCCGGATCCCGAGGACCTTGGCAGCGGCATCCATCTCGAGCCGCCGCGCCCCCGCCATGTCGCGCTTGGGGTGCGGCTCTGCCTCCATCGCGGGATTCTGGATGTCGCCGCGGGAACCGTCGGTGCAGGTGGCCACCAGGACGTCCACTCCAGAGGCTGCGTACATCGCCATCGTGGCGGCCCCCTTGCTGGATTCGTCGTCGGGATGAGCATGGACCGCCAGCAGGCGAAGCGGTGCTGACGGGCTGGGGGATGCAGTCATCGTGGGACGGCTCCTCTTTCTGCTGTTCTGCTCTGTTGGGGTGCGGCGTGATCTGTGCGCTCAGCCGCCGCGGAAACTTCCCGGTCCGATCCACACTAAACTGGACTGGTGACTTCCGAGGATCAGCCTGCCGCGCCGGCACCTACCAGCCTAGCCAATCGTTACGGTGGCCAAAAGCGCGCGCTGACGCGCAAGGGCAAACGCAACATCCTGATCGCTGCCCTTGCCGTGGGCATCGCCTTCCTGGCTTGGGTTTCGACGTCGGCGGCCACCAACAGCGTCAGCTTCAAGGACGTCGGCTACAGCACCCCTGACGCGACGGTGACGGAAATCGACTTCCAGGTCACGAAGGATCCCGCCGCGGACGCGAAATGCGCGGTCAAGGCGATGGATTCCAAGTTCGCGATTGTCGGCTGGAAAGTCGTGGACATCGGGCCGAACGCGGCCGACGCCGGCACGGACGGCGGACGCACCACCGCCCACCGCACCCGGCTGCACACGGAATCCCAGGCGGTCTCTGCCGTCGTGGACAGCTGCTGGATTCCTGCCACGGGACAATAGCCCGCGGCACCCACCGGATAGCAGCCGCGCCCAAGCAACAGCGAACCAACACCGAACCAGCACCGAACCGGTCGGCCGGCCGGCAACACGGTGTGATCCACGCCGCAGCCCTCTTTGGTTTATCCACAGGATTGACTACAATGGATCAATACCTTTCCCCCGCTGAGCTGGTTACTGCGTCATAAAGTGGCCACCGTGGCGGGGTCTTTTCTTGTATGACCACCAAAGGAGAAGTCCGTGTCTACCACCAACAGCGCAACTGCGGCTTGGCTTACCCAGGAAGCTTTTGACCGCCTGAAGGCAGAGCTGGACCACCTTTCCGGCCCCGGCCGGGCAGAAATCGTCCAGAAGATCGAAGCCGCGCGCCAGGAGGGCGACCTCAAGGAAAACGGCGGTTACCACGCGGCCAAGGAGGAGCAGGGCAAGATCGAGGCCCGCATCCGCCAGCTCACCGCACTTCTCCGGGACGCCCACGTCGGCGAGTCCCCGGCCGACGACGGCATTGTGGAGCCTGGCATGCTCGTCGTGGCCAAGATCGCAGGCGACGAGGAAACCTTCCTGCTCGGCTCCCGCGAGATCGCCGGCGACTCGGACCTGGATGTCTTCAGCGAGAAGTCCCCCCTCGGCGCCGCAATCGTCGGCCACAAGGAGGGCGACAAGCTCAGCTACACCGCCCCGAACGGCAAGGACATCACTGTGGAGATCATCTCCGCCAAGCCGTACGCCGGCTGACACCGCAGCGCGCCTGTGTTCCGTCACGGGAACACATTCACGAAACACGACGCCGGTCTCCCCTTTGCGGGGAGGCCGGCGTCGTGTTTTGCGCCTGTTGGCCGTTGCGGGTTGGCCGGGCAGGTTGGCTGGGCAGCTTGGCGGGGCAGACCGTCCGCCGGTCTTCCCGGTGGGTCAGGGTCCGGAGGTCAGCGCCCCCGGGCGCCGGGTGCTCAGCAGCAGCGCGGCTGCGACGCCGCCGATCGCCCCGCCCAGGTGCGCCTGCCACGAGACGAAACTGGCCACGGTGGGCAGCACGCCGAACAGGATGCCGCCGTAGGCCATGAACAGCACCACTGAGAGTACGATCTGCCACCAGTTCCGGTTGATGAAGCCACGGACCAGCAGGAACGCGAAAAGCCCGAACACCAGGCCGGACGCGCCGACTGTGACGCTGGCGCCGCCGATGAGCCACACCACCAGCCCGGATGCCAGCCAGCTGGCGGCCAGGGCGGTGATGAAGACCCGGCGTCCGGAGAGGAACACCAGGAACCCGAAGATGATCAGCGGGAGCGTGTTGGACATCAGGTGGGCGAGGCTGGAGTGCAGCAGCGGAAAGGTGAGGATGTCCAGGATCCCGTCCAGGCTGCGCGGCCGCAGCCCGAAGGTGCGGTTCAGGGAATGGAACATGGCGGTGTTGACGATCTCGATCAGGTAGAGCAGCACCACGAAGGAACCCACCACCAGCAGTCCCCGGCGGGCCCGTACCGCCGTGCTGTCCCCCACCCGCTGCGGTCCGTCCGGGGACGCCTCCGTCACCATGGCCCCTAGTGCACCACGATCGGCTGGAAACCCTCGGCGCGCAGTGCCGCAAGGACCTGGCTGCAGTGCTCGTGGCCCTTGGTTTCCAGGTTGACGGTGATGGAGACGTCGCCCATGCTGATGGAGCCGCCCACCCGGGTGTGGTCCAGGCCGGTGACATTGGCGTCGTTTTCGGCAATGATCCGGGCGATCGTGGCCAGCGAGCCCGGACGGTCATCGAGCATCATCCGCACGGTCATGTAGCGGCCGGCGGCGGAGAGGCCGCGCTGGATCACCTTGAGCATCAGCATGGGGTCGATGTTGCCTCCGGAGAGGACCACCGCCACGGTTCCGGGGTTCTCGATCTTGCCTTCCATGAGCGCGGCGACGCCGACGGCTCCGGCCGGTTCCACCACCATCTTGGCGCGCTCCAGCAGGAAGATCAGCGCCCTGGCCAGGGCGTCTTCGCTGACGGTGACGACGTCGTCGACCAGTTCGCGGATGATGCTGAACGGCAGCTGGCCGGGCCGGCCGACGGCGATGCCGTCCGCCATGGTGGACACTTTTTTCAGCGGGACGAGGGCGTCCGCGGCGAGCGAGGGCGGGTATGCGGCAGCGTTCTCGGCCTGGACGCCGATGATGCGGATGTTGCGGCCCAGTTCCTTGGCGCGCGCCTTCACGGCCACGGCAACGCCTGCCAGGAGGCCGCCTCCGCCGACGCCCATGAGGATGGTGTCGACGTCGGGGACCTGCTCCAGGATTTCCAGCCCCACTGTCCCCTGGCCGGCGACGACGTCGACGTCGTCGAAGGGGTGGACAAAGACGGCACCGCTTTCGTCGGCGTACCGCTTCGCTTCGGCCAGCGCCTCGTCAACGTTGTGGCCGTGCAGCACCACCTCGGCGCCGTGGCTGCGGGTGGCCGCAAGCTTGGGCAAAGCGACGCCGAGCGGCATGTAGATCCGGGCCTTGATGCCGAGGCTCTTGGCTGCAACGGCCACGCCCTGGGCGTGGTTTCCTGCGGAGGCCGCCACCACGCCACGCTTCTTTTCGGCGTCGGAGAGCTTGGCCATCCGAACATAGGCGCCGCGGACCTTGAAGGAGCCGGCGCGCTGCAGGTTTTCGCATTTGAGGAAGACCTCGCCGCCAACCGTGCTGCCGAGGGCCCGCGAGGATTCCACCGGCGTCCGCGTAATAATCCCGTCGAGCAGCTTCTGCGCCTCCAGGACAGCGTCCAGCGTGACGGGCAGGCTCTCAAGGGTATTCACGAACTGTTCTCCTTCTTCGGATCAGGCGTCGGTGCCCCGTCCGGCATCGCTGCCCGGAGCACCGCTGGTGGGTGCGGCGCCCTCGCGGCCGGGGGTTCCGCCCGGCAGGTGGACGTCTGTGAAGGTGGTGTCGGCGCCGGGTTCGAGGGCAGGGCTGCCCTCTGGCCCCGCGGTTGCCAGCACTTCCTCATGTTCCCACGTTCTGCCGGCAATGTAGCGAATCGACGAGTTTGCTACGGCGAGGATCGGCACGGAGAACAGTGCGCCGGGGATCCCGGCGAGGTAGGAGCCCGCCGCGACGGACAGGATTACGGCCACCGGATGGAGGGACACGGCCTTGCCCATGACGAGCGGCTGCAGGATGTGGCTTTCGAGCTGCTGGACGCCGAGCACGATCGCCAGCATGATCAGTGCGTTGACGGGCCCGTTGGCGACCAGGGCCAGCAGCACCGCGATCGCGCCCGTGACCAGCGCACCGACCACCGGGATGAAGGAACCCAGGAAGACCAGCACGCCCAGCGGCAGCGCGAGCGGCACGCCAATGATGGCGGCGCCGACGCCGATTCCCACGGCGTCCACGAACGCGACGAACATCTGGATGCGCGCGTAGCTGACCATGGAGGCCCAGCCTCGCCGGCCCGCGCCGTCCGTGGCCCGGCGCGCCTTCCGGGGCATGAGCCTGACGAGGAAGGCCCAGATCCTGTCCCCCTCGAGCAGGAAGAAGATCAGCACGAACAGCGCCAGGACCAGGCCGGCCGCGAAGTGTCCGGCGGTGCTCCCGAACGTCAGGGCCCCGCTGAGGATGCTGCTGCTGTTGTTCTGCAGTGCGGCGGTGGCGTCCTGGACGTACTTGTCGATCTGTGCGGCGGTCAGGTGGAGCGGGCCTTCCGACAGCCAGGTCTGGACCTGCTGCACGCCCTCGAGCGCCTGGGACCACAGCTCGCCGAAGCCCTGCGTGAGCTGGCGCCCGACCAGGGTCAGGGCACCGACGATGATGCCGATGAAGCCGAGAACGGTGATGGCGACGGCGAGCCCCTTGGGCACTCTGCGGTTGGCCATCCAGCGCACGGCAGGGCTGAGCAATCCTGAGAGGAGCGCGGCCACCATGATCGGGATGATGAGGAAGCTGACGTGGCTGAGCAGCCAGACCAGGCCGCCGGCCACAAGCAGGATGAGTCCGGCGCGCCACGCCCAGGCGGCGGCGATCCGCACCCCGTAGGGAATGTCCTGGTCAATCTCGCTGTCCGTCAGCACCCGGCCCGCGGCACGTGCACCGGCCCCCGCAACGGAATAGGAGGGGCTTGTGGCGGGTGCGGCGTCCTCAGCTGGCGTCATAGCCCCATAATTCCGCAGCGGGCGGTTAATAGGAAACCAGCAACCAGGCGCGGGCTCAGAGCCGTCGGCGTCAGCCCGCGGTGGCCGTCAGCGAGGCGGAGATGCCCCAGGTCATGGAGAACTGCTCCCCCGGCGCGAGCCAGCGCAGTCCCTCGCCGCTGTTGAAGGCGTTGGCAGGCCCGGTCATCGGCTCGATCGCGACCGCCTTCGACCGGCCCGGAAATTCCGTCGTCACGAAAACATGGACGTAGCCGCAGCCCTCGTCCTGCCACAGGCTCACCGTCCGCCCGTCCGGTGAGTGCAGCGTGTGGCGGGCAATGCCGCCGTCGAAGGCCAGGTCCGTGTAGGCCGAATCGAGGTCCAAGGTCCCCACCAGCCGGCCGCCGCGCAGGTCGAATTCGCCGCCCACCGGCTCGGTGCTCCGCGGGATGAGGCGGTCATCGGCAACCAGCCGGGTCCGGGCGTCCACGCTCACCGTGAGGTCCTCGCTGGGCACATCGCCCAGCCGCAGGTACGGATGGGCGCCGAGCACGAAGGGCGCAGGGTCCTGGGAGTCGTTGATGAGGGTTTGGCGCACCACCAGCCCCAGGTCCTCCGCAAGTTCGTAGCGGACGCGGTGCCGCAGCAGGAAGGGGTAGCCGTGCTGCGGGAAAACGGCCGCCTCCAAGGTGACGGAGAACTGGTCCTCATCCACGAGTTCGTAGGAGGAGTTCCGCAGCAGCCCGTGGCTGGCGTTGTTGCGGGAGACCTCGGTGATGTCCAGCTGCATCTTCTTGCCGTTGAGGTACCAGACACCGTCCTCCACGCGGTTGGCCCACGGTGCCAGCGTGATCCCGGTGGCACCGGCGGAAATGTCGGCGTCGCCGTAGGTCTCCGTCAGGGCCGTGCCGCCGCGGCTGTAGAGCCGCAGGCCGGCGGCGAGTTCGGTCACGACGGCCAGGGCGTCGCCGCGCCGGATTTCGTACTGCCGCCCGGACGCATACCGCCGCATGGTTTCATTCACGCCGTCGTCGGGGCCGGCTGCCGAGGGTGTCACTGAGAAGTCCATGGTGACCACCGTACAGAGGAGCCCGGCAACCCGTATACCTTGGTTCCATGACTTCCAGCAGCGCAGGAGCCAGGCCATGAATCCGTCCCTGGACAGCAGCGGGCTCGCCGCCCGGTTTGAGTCGGTCTTCGGCGCCCGGCCCGACGGCGTTTGGCGGGCACCGGGACGCGTCAACCTCATTGGCGAGCACACGGACTACAACGAGGGCTTCGTGCTGCCGTTCGCAATCGACCGCTCAGCCCGGGTGGCGGTCAGGGTCCGGCCGGATTCCACCGTGCGTATGCTCTCCACGTTTGGGAACCAGGGGCTGACCACCGCAGACACCGGCTCCCTGGCCCGCGCCAGCGCCCGGGGCTGGACAAAGTACCCGCTGGGGGTCATCTGGGCCCTGCAACAGCTGGGCCTCCCGATTCCCGGAGTGGACCTGCTCCTGGATTCCGATGTTCCCCGCGGCGCCGGCCTGTCCTCCTCCCACGCCATCGAATGCGCCGTGATTTCCGCATTGAACGAGCTCATGGCCGCCGGCCTCTCCCCGCAAGACATGGTCCTGGCCACGCAGCGCGCGGAGAACGACTTCGTCGGCGCGCCCACCGGCATCATGGACCAGTCCGCCTCGCTCCGGGCTACGGCCGGGCATGCCGTTTTCCTGGACTGCCGGGACCAGAGCGTCCGGCTGGTGCCGTTCGACGCCGAGGCCGCCGGGCTGGTGCTGCTGGTCATCGACACCCGGGTGTCGCATTCGCACGCCGACGGCGGGTACGCGGCCCGGCGGGAATCGTGTGAGCTCGCCGCCGAGGTGCTCGGCGTGGCGGCCCTGCGCGACATCGGGTTGGAGGACCTTGAGGAGGCCAGCGGGCTCCTGGACCCGGAGACGTTCCGCCGCGCCCGCCACGTGGTCACCGAGAACGACCGCGTGCTGCAGACGGTGGAGCTGCTGGACACCCTGGGCCCGGCCGCCATCGGCCCCCTGCTGGACGCTTCCCACGCCTCCATGCGGGATGACTTCGAGATCTCCTGCGCCGAACTGGACCTCGCCGTCGACACGGCCCGCGGCGCGGGTGCGATCGGCGCCCGCATGACCGGCGGCGGCTTCGGCGGCTCAGCCATCGCGCTCACCCCGGCGGCCTCGGCCCGGCAGGTGTGTTCCGCCGTCGAACAAGCCTTTGCCCGGGCCGGGTACGCGGCGCCGGAGATCTTCAGCGTCAGCCCCGCCGCAGGGGCAATGCGGCTGGCATAGCCGGGGCGTAGTCTGGGCGCATGCCAGAAGCCGTCATCGTTTCCACCGCCAGAAGCCCTATCGGGCGTGCGTTCAAGGGGTCGTTGAAGGACGAGCGGCCGGACGATCTGGCCGCCGCCATGGTCACCGCGGCCCTCGCCAGGATCCCGGCGTTCGACGCCGCCGCCGGGCCGGGCCGCGGCCTGGACGACATCTATCTGGGGTGCGCCGAGCCCAGCGGCGAGGCCGGCTCCAACATGGCCCGCGTGGTCAGCATCCTGGCCGGGCTGGACGACGTTCCTGCCGCCACCATCAACCGGTTCTGCGCCTCGAGCCTGCAGACGCTCCGGATGGCCTTCCACGCCATCAAGGCCGGCGAAGGGCACGCGTTCGTCTCCGCCGGCGTGGAGGCAGTCTCCCGCTACCGGGACTGGGCCGGGGCGGGCGAGACGGACGCCAGCACCCACAATCCGCGGTTCGAGGCCGCCCGGAAGCGCACCGAGGCCAGGGCCGCCTCCAACGCGCCGTGGACCGACCCGCGCCTGGGCGGCCGGATGCCCGACGTCTACATCGCCATGGGCCAGACGGCGGAGAACGTCGCCACGAGCTACGGCATCAGCCGCGCCGAGCAGGACGCCTGGGCCGTGCTCAGCCAGAACCGGGCCGAGGCGGCCATCGCCTCCGGGTTCTACGCCCGCGAAATCACGCCCTACACCCGCACCGACGGTTCCGTGGTGGACCGCGACGATTCACCGCGGCCCGGCGTGACCGCCGAAGCCGTCGGCGCCCTGCAGCCGGTCTTCCGCAGCGGCGGTACCGTGACAGCCGGGAACGCGTGTCCGCTCAATGACGGGGCCGCCGCCGTCGTGGTCATGAGCGACGTCCGGGCCCACGAGCTGGGCCTGGAACCCCTGGCCCGGATCATTTCCACCGGGGTCAGCGCCCTGTCCCCGGAGTTGATGGGCATGGGCCCGGTGGAAGCGACCCGCCGGGCGCTCACGCTCGCCGGGCTGAGTATCCGGGACATCGACCTCGTCGAACTCAACGAGGCGTTCGCGGTCCAGGTGGTGGCCAGTGCCCGGGAGCTCGGCATCGATCCGGAGAAGCTCAACATCCACGGCGGCGCCATCGCCCTCGGCCACCCCTTCGGCATGACCGGCACACGCATGACCACCACATTGCTCAACGGGCTCCGCGCCCGGGACGCCTCCCTGGGCCTGGCGACGCTGTGCGTCGGCGGCGGCCAGGGCATGGCGGTGGTGCTGGAGCGGCTCGGCTGATCGAGTTGCCGCTGGAGGCGTCCATTTGGAATGCGTGTCTCGGGCAGCAGCTCCCGCAAACGCGAGGAGCCCCGCCATTTGGCGGGGCTCCTCGGTGTTTACAGGCGTTTGAGAACGACGGCGGTCAGTCGTCGCCACGGAGGATGGCCAGCAGCCGGATGATTTCGACGTAGAGCCAGACCAGTGTGACCGTCAGGCCGAAGGCGGCGGTCCAGGAGAAGCGCTGCGGGGCGCCGGCGTTGATGGCAGCCTCGATGCTGGTGAAGTCCATGATCAGGGAGAAGGCGGCCAGGCCGATCGCCAGGATGCCGATGAAGACACCGAGCGGGATGCCCATGATCGTCACGCTGGTGCTCAGGCCGAACGGCGTGGTCACTGCCCCGGTCATCATCATGAACATGTTGACCAGCGCGAACACGGCATAGCCGATCAGGGCGATCATGAAGAACCGCATGACTTTGGGCGTGGCCCGGACCTTGCCGCTCTTGAACAGCACCAGCGTCACGGCGAAGACGGACAGTGTCCCGACGACGGCCTGGATGCCGACGCCCGGGTACAGGTTGTCGAGGATGCGGGTCAGGCCGCCGAGGAAGAACCCTTCGAGCAGGGCGTAGGCCAGGATCAGTCCGGGCGAGGGCTGCTTCTTGAAGGTGTTGACCATGGCGAGGGCGAAGCCGCCGAGGGCGCCGAGGATCATCAGCAGGGATCCGGTGCCCTGCGGGACGGCGAGCGCCACAGCGGCGCCGACAACCAGGATGCCGAGGCACCCGGCAGTCTTGACGATGACGTCGTCGTAAGTCATCCGGCCGATGTCAGCCGGACCGGCCGCCGGGCGGTTGTAGAGGTCCTGGAGCTGGTCCTGGGTCATGCCCTGCTGCGCGGAGCTCCACGCGCCCTGGGCACCCGCGGCCTGGCCGTAGGCGTTCTGGCCGTAGGGGTTCTGGCCGTAGTTCTGTCCGTACGGGGCCTGCGGGGCAGGCGGGGCCTGGGTGGCTTCGCGGAAATTCTTTCCGCTGAAGATCGGGTTTCCGCCAGTTGCCATTGCGGGTATCCTCCAAGATTTAGGGGTAGGTGATGAACCGGTGCGAAGCGGACTATAGAAAGGGGTTCTATATAGTCACGCTACCAATTCCCACGGCCGACCGGGAGGGATAGTTCCCCGCCCGGGCCGCCGCAACCGAACCGTGACCTAAGTCAGCGGAGCCTGCGGCGCCCGCTGCGCACCGCTGCGGTGCCCGCTGCCAGCATGGTTGCCTGTCCGTCGCCACGGAAGTCGTCGAACCGTTTCGACGGGTCCACCTTCGGCACCGGAAGCGGTCCGGGAACCGGCGCCGGGGTTCCCGTGCTGCTGTTGACGATGACGTCGTCAATGTAGATGTCGCCCATTTGCTGATCGTGTTCGGAGCCCAGCTGGAGCGTGTCGACCGTGGCCGCGGAAATACTGACCGTGCCCGCATAGACGGAACGGCCGTCCCACCAGATCTGGACGGTGGTCCCGGGACCGTTGGGGACCACGTGCATGACCAGCCGGTGCCAGGAATCGGTGGGGACGTCCTGCCTCAGCGTGGTGTAGGCGAATCCTGCCGGTGACGAAGTACGGAGCACCAGCTCATGGGAGATGTTCTGACGGAACACATCCATGACGCGGACGCCACGGGAAAAGAACCGGAAATACGGAACATTGTTGCCCTCCACTCCCTCAGCGGCGATGTTGAACCAGCCGTCCGCATACGCCTCAGTCGCCCCGGCCGCCAGGCTCACGGTCAGCCTTGCCAGGGAGCCGGGGGCAGCGGTGGTATGCAGGAGCGCAGCGCAGTTTCCTGAGTGCGAGGGACCAGGGGACGCCGAGGCATTCCCCGTCCCGGAGGTGGAGACGCCGAACCCGTCCAGGGTGCCTGTCTCGAAGTTGGAGGCTGCGGCCATGATCCCGGGATAGGGATCCGTGACCGGCGACGTCGAGGGGACGCAGGCCTGCGCCCCGGCGGTCTCGGGGCCAAGGCTAAGCGCCGGGAGACCCAGGATCGCCAGCACAAGCGATCCCGCGAGGCACAGCTTCACCGCCCGGTTCATCAGTCGGCCCTCCACGATCGGCCCCCTGCCAAGGGCGCCGGCCCGGGTTTTGGAGTTCCGGGGCTGGCGCTCTTCGCACCATAACGCCGGGGTACTTGGAAAAAGCTTGAAGACACCGGTCCCGCACACCGGGTCGGACCCGCCTGGAAGGCGGCGCGAGCCCCGGGCCGGCCACTCGAAACGGGGGCCCGATCGGGCACTGTTTAGGCATACTCTGAATCAACAAAAGTTTTCTTTAGCTGGACTACATCGAGGTGCTGCCGCCACTACACGGTTGTTACCCGATCGCGACGTTCTGCCTGCTCGCAGCGGCATTCTTTGGCCCGCCCGGGCTGTAGCATAGGCCACACAGGGTGACGGACATCACAACAAATGATCGGACTGCAAGGCCCTCGTCCCCTGACCGTTCGCAACGGTTGCAAAGGCGCAACCCACAGCACCCCCATGTGGAGGTTTTCAATTTGAGAAGCACATCGAGCGGCCTGTCGCAGAGACGGCGTGGCAGACTACTGAGGTCTGTGGGGGCAATATTTGCCGCCATGGCTGCGCTACTGCTCATCGTTGCCCCGGCGTCCAGCGCCGCGACCCCGTCGCCGACACCATCCCCGTCGGCCACCCAGTTCACCAACAGCATCAGCGGCTTCCTGCGCGGCGACGACCGCGCACCGATCCCCGGGGTGACGATCACCGCCACGAGCGGCGATTTCACCGGAACCACCAAATCGGGACCCAACGGCGCCTGGACCATCGGCGTCCCCACGCAGGGGACCTACGTGGTCAAACTCGACGAGTCCACGCTTCCGAAGGGCATCAAGCTGGCCGAGGGCCAGGAGAACCCCCGCAAAGTTACCTTCAGCCAGACCTCAAACCTCTCGGTGATCTTCACCTTTGGCAAGGGAATCGTCGTGGCAGAGGAGAACTTCGGGCAGAACCTGCTCAACCGGCTAGTGGCCGGCCTGAGCTTCGGCCTGCTGCTCGCCCTCGCGTCCGTGGGCCTGTCCCTGATCTTCGGCACCACCGGCCTGACGAACTTCGCCCACGGTGAGATGGTCACGCTGGGCGCGGTCCTGGTGTTCGCCTTCAACCAGATGCACCTGCCGTTCTGGTTGGCCGTCATCCTGGCCGTCATCGGCGGCGGCGTGTTCGGCTACGTCCAGGACGCGGGCCTGTGGAAGCCGCTGCGGCGCCGCGGCACCGGGCTTGTTCCGATGATGATCGTCAGCATCGGCCTCGCCCTGTCCGTGCGCTACATCATCCAGTTCTATTTCGGCGGCGCCACCCAGCAACTGCCGTTCGCCCAGAGCGTGGAAATTCTGATCGGCCCGATCTCCATTTCCCCCAACAACCTCTTGTCCCTCCTCGTCAGCGCCGTCGTGATCGCCGCCCTCGGCGTCGTCCTGCTCAAGACCCGCCTCGGCAAGGCCACCCGTGCGGTGGCCGACAACCCGGCGTTGGCCGCGGCCTCCGGCATCGACGTCGACTCCGTCATCCGGATCGTCTGGGTGGTCGGCGGCATGCTCGCCGCCCTCGGCGGCATCCTCTGGGCCTACTACCGTCCCGGCGTCACCTTCGACATGGGCTCGCAGATCCTGCTGCTCATCTTCGCCAGCGTCACCCTCGGCGGCCTCGGCACGGTCTGGGGCGCCCTGGTCGGTTCAATCATCGTCGGCATCTTCGTTGAGCTGACCACCGTGTTCGGCCTCGCAGCCGACCTCAAATACGTGGGAGCGTTGTTCATCATGATTGTTGTCCTCTTGTTCCGCCCTCAGGGCATTCTGGGCCGCAAAGAGCGCGTGGGTTAGGAGACAGCCATGGATTTCGGATTCATATTTTCCAGCGCCGCCGGCGAACTTTTCAGCCCGACGACAGCTGCCTACGCCCTGGCCACCCTCGGGCTCGCGGTTCACTTCGGCTACACCGGCCTGCTCAACTTCGGCCAGGCAGGCTTCATGGCAGTGGGGGCCTATGGCTTCGCCATATCCACTCTGACGTTCCATGTGCCGTTCTTCGTCGGACTGCTCATCGCCGTCGTCGCCTCCGCCATCTTCGCCCTGTTGCTGGGTATCCCGACGCTGCGGCTGCGGGCAGACTACCTGGCCATCGTGACCATCGCGGCGGCCGAAATCGTGCGTTACATCGTCACGACCAACCAGCTGACCGCCGTTACCGGCTCGGCCAACGGCCTGGCCGCCTTCGAGGGCGATTTCTACGCCATGAACCCCTTCCCGCCGGGGACCTACGTTGGCATGAACAACCGCGACTTCTTCATCCGGGTGGTCGCCTGGGCAGTCGTGGCCATCTTCTGCACCCTGGTGTGGCTGCTGATGCGAAGCCCCTGGGGCCGGGTACTCAAGGGCATCCGCGAGGACGAGAACGCCGTCCGCTCGCTCGGCAAGAACGTGTACGCCTACAAGATGCAGTCCCTGATCATCGGCGGCGCGCTCGGTGCCCTGGCAGGCATGATCTTCACGATTCCCCGCGGCGCGGTGCAGCCGGCCAACTACGGCACGGAACTGACGTTCTTCCTCTACACCTGCCTGCTGCTCGGCGGGCTCGGCACTGTGCTCGGCCCCGTGGTCGGCGCGATGATCTTCTGGGTGGTGCTCTCGCTCACCCAGGGCATCCTCTACGGCCTGATCGAGTCCGGCACCATCACGTGGCTGAACACGGTCCAGGCCGGGCAGCTGCGTTACATCCTGGTCGGCGTGGCGCTCATGCTGCTGATGATCTTCAGGCCCCAGGGCGTTCTCGGCAATAAGAAGGAGCTGGCATTCGCATGAGCATTCCAAGCGAAGAGTCACGGGACCAACCCCGCACGTCGGAAGAAATCGACTATATGACGGACAACCGTCCGATCGCCGCCGGGGAGATCGCGCCCGGCTGCAAGAAGCGGGATCCGATCGTGGTGGCGGAGAACGTCACCCGCACCTTCGGCGGCATCAACGCCGTCGACGTCCAGTACCTCGAGATCCCGCGGCACAAGATCACCGCCCTGATCGGCCCCAACGGCGCCGGCAAGACTACGTTGTTCAACCTGCTGACGGGTTTCGACACCCCGAACTCGGGTACATGGCAGTTCGAGGGCAACAACATCGCCGGCGTCTCCTCGTACAAGGTGGCCAGGATGGGAATGGTGCGCACGTTCCAGCTCACCAAGGTCATGGGCAAGCTCACCGTCATGGAGAACATGCGCCTCGGCGCCTCCAGCCAGTCCGGCGAACGGCTGTCCAAGGCTTTGTTCAAGGGCATCTGGGGCGGCCAGGAAAAGAAGATCACCCAGGAAGCCAACGTGCTGCTGGAGAAGTTCAAACTGGACGCCAAGAAGGACGACTACGCGGCGTCGCTGTCCGGCGGGCAGCGGAAGCTGCTGGAAATGGCCCGGTCCCTGATGGTGCGGCCCAAGCTGGTCATGCTCGACGAGCCGATGGCCGGCGTGAACCCGGCACTGACGCAGTCCCTGCTTGACCACATCAAGAACCTCAAGGCCGAAGGCATGACCGTCCTGTTCGTCGAGCACGACATGAACATGGTCCGCCACATCGCCGACTGGGTGGTGGTGATGGCAGAGGGAAAGATCGTGGCCGAAGGGCCGCCCGCCGAGGTCATGAAGAACCCCGCCGTGATCGACGCCTACCTCGGCGCCCACCACGACGTCGACCTCGGCGACGCGGAAGGCATCAAGGAACTGGCCGCGGAGCTGGTCGCGGACGAGGAATCGATTGTCGGCACCGAAAACGCCGGCATCATCTCCGCCGACGTCCTCGCCACTGAGGCGGACGAAGCGGCGCAGCCGGATCCGAACGGGACGACCCGGGGTCGCCGCAGCGCCGAAGGGCCGAACCTCGGCGAAGAGCCGAACCGCACAGAGAAGGACACAGAATGAGCGCCACCAGCGCGGCACCGTCCGCCCAGCCAACCTTCGATGGCGACTCGGTTGTGAAGGTCACCGATCTGGTGGCCGGCTATATCCCCGGCGTCAATATCCTCAACGGCTGCAGCATCGAAGCCCGCAAGGGTGAGCTGATCGGCATCATCGGCCCCAACGGCGCCGGCAAGTCCACGTTGCTGAAAGCCATGTTCGGCCTGGTCAAGGTCCACTCCGGCTCGGTAGTGGTCCGCGGCCAGGACATCACCGGGCTCAAGGCCAACAAGCTGGTCACCAAGGGCGTCGGTTTCGTTCCGCAGAACAACAACGTATTCGCCGCCCTGACCATCGAGGAAAACCTGCAGATGGGCATGTTCCAGCGGCCCAAGGACTTCGCCAAACGGTTCGACTTTGTCTCCGAACTGTTCCCGGAGCTCGCCAAACGGCGCGCCCAGCGGGCCGGCTCGCTCTCCGGCGGCGAACGCCAAATGGTCGCCATGGGACGGGCCCTCATGATGGACCCGGCCGTGCTGCTGCTCGATGAGCCCTCCGCAGGCCTCTCCCCTGTCAAGCAGGATGAGACCTTCCTCCGGGTACACGAGATCAACCGCGCCGGCGTCTCCGTCATCATGGTGGAGCAAAACGCGCGCCGCTGCCTTCAGATCTGCGACCGCGCCTACGTCCTGGACCAGGGCAAGGACGCGTACACAGGTACAGGCCGGGAACTCATGAAGGATCCCAAGGTCATCCAGCTCTACCTGGGCACGCTCGCAGACACCGTGGAATAGGACCTCCCGCAGCATCCGCACAGGGCAACCCGCGAAGGGGCCGTCACCAGCCGGTGGCGGCCCTTTTGCGTGCCCGGCGTCTATCCAGTCGAGTTGTACCGAGTTGTACCCTCCGGTCGCCTCCGCAGCCACTTGCTCGGCGCCTGCCTCCGGCGCGCTCAGCGTCTTGTCTCACCGACCGCTCCCCCAACAGGACGACGGCGTCACGCGGCGCAGAGTATTAGCAGGCCACACACCGGGTTGAGGCGGCTTTCCGCCGTCGGGCTGTCCACTGCCTGCCCAAAGCTTGCCGTGTGTGACGCCGCGTCCCCGCGTGACGCGTCGTCCCACGCGTGACACCCATGCCCCGCTCCCCCGGGCACAAAAAACCCCCGTCCGGTGAAGGACGGGGGTCTTTTGTTTGTCGGTGGGAAGCGGCTTACAGCTTGCCGAATTCTTCCTTGACCGGCTTGTAGGTGTTGTCATCCTGGTACTCGTAGATGCCGATGTAGGCTTCCGTCGGGTCGCCGGCGTCGGAGAACGTCACGGGGCCGGACTGGCCGTCGTAGTCGATGTCCTTGCCGTTGCGGAGCAGGGTGACGCAGGACGGGAAGGTGTTGCACTTCTCCCCGCCTTCAGAGACGTCCTTCAGGTGCGCCGCGATGTCGGTGCCCTTGGTGCTCTTGGCTTCCTCAGCCGCCAGAGCGATCAGGTTCACGGCGTCGTAGGACTCGCCGGAGTAGCTGTAGTCCTTCAGCGCGGGGTCGATTGCCAGGAGCTTCTTCTTGAAGTCATCCTTGGCGAAGGTGCCCGGGATGGTGCCCTGGGCGCCCTTCAGGGTTCCCGGCTGGAAGTCCTTGCTGTAGTCGGACATGTTGCCGTCCACCATGAAGATCTGGTTGGGCTTGACGCCCTTGCCGGTCATCAGCGGGACGATGCTCTTGGCCTGGTCGAAGGTGATCAGGGCAATGGCATCCGGCTTGGCGGCCAGGACCTTATCCACCTGGCTGCTGAACTGGGAATCGCCCTCGTTGAAGAGCTCCTGGGCAACAACCTTGCCGCCGGCTGCCTCGAAAGCGGCCTGGACGTTCTTGGCAAGGCCGGTTCCGTAGGCGTCGTTCAGGACGATCATGCCGACCGTCTGGGCGCCACAGGTAGCCATGTAGTTGCCGAGGACCTTGCCCTGGAGCACGTCCGAGGGGGCCGTGCGCCAGTAGAGGCCCTTGTCATCCCACGCGGTGAAGTCCGGCGAGGTGTTGGCCGGGGAGAACTGGACGACGCCGGCACCGGTGATCTGGTTGATCACGGTCTTGGAGACACCCGAAGACGCGGCACCGACGATTGCGCTGACGCCCTGTCCGAGCAGTGCTGTGGTGGACTGGGTGGCGATGTCGGTCTTGGTGTCACCGGAGTCGCGGTGGATGACCTCGACCGGCTTGCCCAGGACGCCGCCGGCATCGTTGACTTCCTTGATGCCGAGGTTAACACCGGCAATTTCGGGCGGGCCGAGGAATGCCAGGGACCCGGTCGTCGGCAGGAGCGAGCCGATCTTCAGGGGTGTGGGGGTGGTGGTGGCCGAAGCGGGCACGGAGCCCGTGTCACTGGCAGCGCTGGTGCCGGCGCCGGTGGCGCTGGGTGCCGGGCACGCGATGCCGGCGGCCGCGGCTGAGCTGGATCCCGTCGAGCTTGGGGCGGGCGAGCCACCGCAAGCCGTAGCCAGAAGGGCGACGCCGAGGCTAAGCACTGTGAGCTTAGCGATGCGGGGCGCAACCTGGGGGAGTGAAGTCATGTACAAGCTCCTCGATCTAAAGGTGCGAACGGCCTTTGACGCGAAAGATCAGGTGTTCCTGATTCCACTTCAAGCTAATGCAATTTCGGCGCGAAAATAAGTGACTACGGTCACATCCTTATAACACTCGTTGCATAGAGGAAATCTGGACGGTTCCACGACCGTCCCACACTGTGCCCCAGGTGGGACTCGAACCCACAACACGCGGATTTTAAGTCCGCTGCCTCTGCCAATTGGGCTACTGGGGCGCCCGGTCCATGGTATCCCGCGCCGGCCGGATCAGCCCGAAAACGGGCCCGCGTAGCGGAACGTGCCGCTGACGCCGCCGGGCCATACGGCGAGCGGGAGCAGCTGGAAGTAGGCACCCCAGCCGGCCTCCGGCGGCGCGACCCCGAGCGAGGTTGACGGCACAAAGCCGAAGCGGGAGTAATACTCGGGACTGCCCAGCAGGGCGATCCCCCGCTCCCCCGCCGCGTTCGCCCGCGCCACGGTCTCGTTCATGAGAGCGGTGCCGATCCCGTGGCGCTGCAGCCGGGGTGTTATCCCGATCGGGCCGAGCCCGAGCAGCTCCAGCCCGTCCACCCACCCCCGGGTGCTGATCACGTGCCCCACGACTTCGCCGTCGAGTTCGGCAACAATGCTGAACCCCGGCAGGTATTCCCCGCACTCGAACAGCCGGGCGAGCAGTTTCACTTCCTCAGGTTCGCCCTCGACGTGTTCCCCGGTGACGGGCGAGATGGCAAATGCGGCGGCTGTGAGCGCGAGGATGGCGGGACGGTCCGCTGGTTCCTCGCTGCGCAGCATCAGCGCCGGGGCCGGCTTGTGCTCCCCGCTGGCCGCGACGAGTTCGTGCAGCGTCTCCAGCGCCCGCTCGGCGTCCCCCACCGGCACCAGCAGATGGTCATGGTGGAAGCCCGCCAACACGTTGCAGCTGATCTTCGCCTCCGTCAGAGCGGCGCTGACGGCCGCTGTCAGGCCGATCGCCTCCAGCGAAGAATGCACCTGGAGGGTGATCCACGCAGCGACGAAGTCGTAGGAGAGCCCCAGGCTGTCCGCCTCCGCCCGCGGCAGCACGACGGTCAGCCCTTCCGCCTCGCGAACAGCCGCCGAGATCGCCCCGGCCAGGGGCCTGCCGTGCGGCCACAGGGCGTAGACGTACTCGCCTTCGCGCAGTTCGGGGCGCATGGTGGCCAGGAGCGTGTGCAGGTCCTTTTCAGCAGTCATGCAGCCAGTCTAGGCGCGGGTCTTACACACCGGCCCGTTCCCGATACCCCACCGCGGCAGCAACGAAAACGGCGGCCGCTCCCCCTGAGGGGAACGGCCGCCGTCGAAAGCTCGGGTCTGGCTACTTGGAGTCGGCCGGAACAGCTTCCTTCGTGTCGTTCTTTGCCGCGTCGTTCTTTGCGGCGTCGTTCTTTGCCGCGTCGTTCTTTGCCGCGTCGTTCTTGGCGGCGTCGGCCGGCGTGCCGGCAGCCGGAGCAGCGGCCGGCTTCGGGGCCGGCGTCGCTGCGGCCACGAAGGCGCCACGGGGGTTGTCCAGGTCCATCAGCTGCGTGGTGTCGCGGCCCAGGAAGAACGCCCAGATCCAGCCGGAGATGACGCGGATCTTGCGCTCCACCGTCGGGATGGCCATGCCGTGGTAGCCACGGTGCGCCAGCCAGGCCAGCGGGCCCTTGAGGCCGATGCGGCCAACCAGGTTGATGTTCGCGACGCCCTTCCATTCACCGAAGCCGGCGACGGCGCCCAGGTTCTTGTGCTTGTAGTCCTTGAGCGGCTTGTTCCAGCGGGAGGCCCACAGGTTCTTGGCCAGGCGCTTGGACTGGCGCAGCGCGTGCTGGGCGTTCGGCACGCAGGTGCCGTCCGGCAGGCCGCTGCCCGTGAGGTCGGGGACGGCGGCGATGTCGCCGGCAGCCCAGGCGTTCTCGATGATGCCCTCGTCGCCTGCGATGCGCAGGTCGGCCAGGACGCGGACGCGTCCGCGCGGCTCAAGCGGGAAGTCGGTGGAGCGGACCATCGGGTTGGCCTGCACACCGGCAGTCCAGACCAGGGTGTCGGTCTCGAATTCCTGGGCCGGGCTCTTGTCCGGGAGGTTGATGAGCTTCAGGGAGCCCTCGGCGTTGTCGAGGGAGGTGTTCAGCAGGACCTCGATGCCGCGGCTGCGGAGGTGCTCGACAACCCATTCGGCCTGCGGAGCGGTGACTTCGGGCATGATGCGGCCCATGGCCTCGACCAGGACGAAGCGGACTTCCTCCTGCTTGACGCGCGGGTTGTTCTTGACCGCGGCGCGGGCGAGGTCTTCCATTTCGGTGATGCACTCGATGCCGGCGAAGCCGCCGCCGACGACGACGAAGGTCAGGGCGCGGGCGCGCTCAGCGGGGTCCGTCATGAGCGAGCCGGTTTCGATGCGCTCGAGGACCTTGTTGCGCAGGGCAACGGCCTCTTCGATGGTCTTCAGGCCGATGCCCTTGTCCGCGAGGCCCTTGATCGGGAACGTGCGGGTGATGGCGCCGGCGGCCAGGACGACGTCGAAGTAGGGAATCTCGAACGTGTCGCCGCCGTCGGAGGGTGCGACCACTGCCGTGCGGTTGGCGTGGTCGATTGAGGTGACGCGGCCCTGGATGAGTTCCGTCTGCTTCAGGTGCTGGCGGTGCGAGACGACAGCGTGGCGCGCCTCGATGTTGCCGCCGGCAACTTCCGGCAGGAAGGGCTGGTAGGTCATGTAGGGCAGCGGATCGACGAGGGTGACGATGCCACCGGCATTCGCGATCTTTTTCTGAAGTTTGAGGGCTACATACAGGCCGACGTACCCGCCGCCGACGACGAGTACCCGGGGACGGTCCTGGAGCTGAAGGGAGGATGCCATGCCTCAAGAATACAGTAGTTTGTGAAAACCTTCACTAACTATGACGGGTTGCTGGAGTCCACGGATTTCATGGGCCCCGGTTCGGTCTTGTCCGCCCGCTCCGGACCGTCATTGCGCGGCGTCGTCCCTGCCGGAAGGCCCTTTTCCGGCGTCGTCGTTGGCGTCGTCGGCGGCGGTGCGTCAATCGCCGTCGTCGACGGTGGTGCGTCATTCGCCGGCGTCGTCTTTACCGGGCGCATGGCGGACCTCAGCTGGAGCGCGGCGGCCACGATGATGCCCACGAACAGGCAGGCGAAGCCCAGGACCACCACGGCCGGCACTGCGCTGTCCAGCTGGGAGGGTTTCTCCGCGACCGGCACGGTCGCTTCGGGCAGGGTGGGCGCGGCACTGGAGGGCGCGGGCGCCGCCGCGGCGGGCGTCGTGGCGAGGTTTCCACGCCGGTGGACCCGGATCCAGTCCGATATCGATCCCAGCGGGTTGACCTTCGTCTCGGGGACATCGGCCTTGAGGGCGGCCTCGGCGTTGAGCACGCCGAACCCGTACAGCGGGTCTTTCCCCGGCTCCCCGGCGTCCTTGGCCGTGCTGACGATCCGGTTGATGACCTGGCTCGCGGACATCTCGGGCCATTTGGAGCGGATCAGGGCCGCGACGCCGGAGACGATGGGCGTGGCGCCGGAGGTGCCCGCCCAGTCGGCGTAGCCGCCGGCGGGCATGCCGCCGACCAGGTCCTCGGCGGGGGCCGCGACGCCGATGCTGATGCCCTGGGAGGAGGAGTCGATGCTGGCCACGCCTGTGCGGTCCAGGCCCGCAACGGTCAGGACGCCGGGAATCGTGGCCGGCGCGCCGACCTGGACGTTTCCGCCCACCCGGTTGCCGGCGGCGGCGACGATGACGACGTCCTTCTGTTCGGCGTAGAGGAACGCGGCATCCCAGCTCTGGGGCCATTCCGGTGAGGTGCTGCCGAGGGAGATGTTGATGACGCGGGCGCCGTTGTCGACGGCCCAGCGCACGGCCTCCGGGATCTGCTCCTGGTCACTCTTGCCGCCCGGGTTGGCGGAACCGAGCCATGTGGACACGGAGAGCACCTGCGCCTCGGGGGCAACGCCGATGATTCCGTCGGGGCCGCCCGGAGCGGCGGGTGCTGCGCTGGCACTGGGTTTGGCGGCCTCTCCGGGCGGCTGGTGCCCGCGGCCGGCGAGCATGGTGGCCACGAGGGTCCCGTGCTCGGGTTTGGCGCCGATGCTGTCCTGGCCGTTTGCACTGCCGGCGCCGGAGATGTCGGCGCCGCCGGCGAGCACGCCCGCCAGGTCGGGATGCTTGCCGTCCACGCCGCTGTCAATCACGGCGACCTTGACGCCGGCCCCCTTGGAAACGTCCCAGGCCTTGGTGATGCCGGACTCTGCGAGCCAGTATTCCTTGTCCCGCCAGGAATCGGCGAAGGCGGGCGTGGCCGAGGCCAGCGCCGCCGTGGACGCTCCGCCGGCAAGTGCCAGGGCCATCAACGCGGATGAAATCCGGCGGCCTGTTGCTCTGGTCATTCAGGTCCTATCGGCTGTGCGCCAGCGGCGCGGGCACTGTGTCGGTACGCAACTGTCGGTACACACGGCCGGTGCACAACTGCGGGGAAAATTTAGCGGATGCTGAGGGCAATTCCGTCAAGAATATCGTGTTCACTGGTCACTGCCGTGGTGATGCGGCCGGCCGTGACCTCGGCCAGGCGTTGCAGGACCCGCCGCCACACCAGACCGCCGGCGCCGATCACGTCCACCCGCCCGGGGTGCATGTACGGCAGGGCGGCCCGCTCCTCCCGGGTCATTTCGAGCAGCTCGGTGCAGGCTTTGCGGACCGCGTCCAGGTCCAGTTCGGTGCCGTGGATCGCGGCCGGCGAATACTCCGGCAGGCCCAGGGCATGTGCCGTGATGGTGGTGACGGAACCGGCCACGCCGACGACGGCGGTGGCGCGTTCCAGCGGAACCGTCTTTGCCGCCTCGCTGATGGCGGCGTCGACGTCGGCCTCCGCCGCCGCGATCTGCTCCGGTGTGGGCGGATCGCTGCGCAGGTGCCGTTCGGTCATCCGCACGCAGCCGACGTCGACCGAGCGGGCGGCGATGACGCCGTCGGCGTTGCCCAACACGAACTCCGTGCTTCCGCCGCCGAGGTCCACCACCAGCACTGGGTCCTCCCCGCGGGAGGGCAGCACACTGCTGGCGCCGGCGAAGGACAGCGCGGCCTCCTCGTCCCCGGTGATCACTTCGGGTTCGACGCCGAGGATGGCGCGGATGCCGTCCACGAAGACTTGCCGGTTGCGGGCGTCGCGGGTGGCGGAGGTGGCCACGAAGCGCACTTTGTCGACGCCGTGCCGGCGGATAAGGTCTGCGTAGTCCCGGGTGGCGGCGAAGGTGCGTTCGAGCGCTTCCTGGGCCAGTTCGCCGGTGGAGTCCACGCCCTGGCCCAGCCGGACCACCCGCATTTCCCGCACGACGTCGGTCAGCCGCGGTGTGGGCTGTCCGGCTCCGCCCGGGTTCAGCTCTGTGTCTACATTTGTGTCGATATCGGCGATCAGCAGGCGGATCGAGTTGGTGCCGCAGTCCACGGCCGCGACCCGGGTCACTTGGACTCCCCCGCGCCGGCGTCGCCGGGAATATCGGCAGTATCGTCTGCGGCTGCGCGGGACTTGCGGACGGGGGCGGGCCGGCCCACAATCTCCGGCAGGCCCTGGGGTCCGTGGCGGCTGAGGTCCTGGGAGGGGACCTCGCCGCCGGTGTCCCAGGCGCCGTCACAGTAGCAGCGGTCCGCGGTCCACCACTCGGCGATGGCGGCGACCGACTCGTCGCCCAGCGGGTTCACGCCAGGCCCGGCGGCCAGCGAGTGCCCCACGAGGACGTGCAGGCATTTGACGCGGGTCGGCATGCCGCCGGCGGAGACGCCGTCGATTTCCGGGACGGCACCGATGCCGGACCGTGCGCCGATCTCGGCCCGGGAGGCCAGGTACGCCTCGTGGGCGGCGCGGTACCGCGCGGCGAGATCGGTATCGGCGGCGAGCCTGTCGTTCATCTCGTTCATCAGCCCGGCAGCTTCCAGCCGCGACACCGCGGACGTGATCACCGGATGCGTGAGGTAAAACGTGGTGGGGAACGGCGTACCGTTGCTGAGCCGCGGCGAGGTGGCGGCCACGAGCGGGTTTCCGCAGACGCAGCGGGCCGGGATTTCGACGACGTCCCGCACTGGCCGGCCCAGCTGGCGGCTCAGGACCTCGAGGTCGTGCGGGGTCGGCAGGGCCGAGGCCTCCGGGGCGCTGGCCCCCTCAGATGACGCCGGGGCCTGGGCCGCACTGTTCTCGTCCGGTCGGTTCTGGTCCACTCGGTTCTGGTCCACGGGAGTGGCACCTTCCTGCCCTGTTCTTGGATCGTCCGCGGGACAATCCCGGCGGCGGGCGCCGCTTCTAGTCTGTTGCCGATCGCCGGACGGACTCCCAGAGGGCATCCACCCATGGCAGGTTGGCCGGGTCTTGTGCTGATGCTGCGCCCGCCGTGCCACTGGACTGCGCGGCAGGAAGATCGCTGCCAAATACCCAGTAGCCCGTTTCGCCGGGCATAACCATGTTAATGCGGTCGCGGGCCTGCTGCTTCACGTAGTTGGGGTCCTGCCACCGTGAAACCTGCCGCTTGAGGTCCTCCTGCTTGGTCTGTTTGGCCGCGATATCGGCCTGCAGCGCCGCGATTTCGGCGCGCTTGTCGACGAAGATCTTGACCGTGGGGGCCAGCAGGATGGTGATGGCAATCATGACGACGCCGAGGGCAAGCAGCCGGCCCGAGAACGCCTTGGCGGGCACGGGGTCCAGGGATTCGTCCGCAGCCGCGCCGCCGGCCCGGGCTGTGGCTTTGCCGTTGGCCTTCCCGCTGGCCTTCCCGGGTGCGCGCCGGGTTGCCGGTTTCGCGGCTGATGCTGCTGCGGGGCCCGTTGTGGCGGGCTTGCCCGCTGCGGTCGCCGACGCGCGGGACGTGGAAGGAGCGGTGCCGGAGGATGCGGCCGGCGTCGCCGCGCCGCCGCGGGAGCCGCCAAAGTCGGCCTGGATGACCTCGCCGCCGTCGTCCGTTTCCCCTAAGCCTCCGGCCGGAGGCCTGACGGCCTCAGTCTTGCGGGCAGCAGGGGTAGCCCGGGGAACATTGGGGCGTCGGGTAGCCATGTCACTCCTTCAAAAGCGGCCAAAAACAGAACCGGTGGCCATGGTCTTTCAACCATAGCCACCGGTTACCGGTTTTCGCGGCTAACTAGCCCTTGAAACGCGGGAAGGCGCTGCGGCCGGCGTACCGTGCGGCGTCGTCGAGCTCTTCTTCGATGCGCAGCAGCTGGTTGTACTTGGCGACGCGCTCGGAGCGGGCCGGGGCACCGGTCTTGATCTGTCCCGCGTTGGTTGCCACGGAGATGTCAGCGATGGTGGTGTCCTCGGTTTCGCCGGAGCGGTGCGAGGTGATGGTCGTGTAACCCGCGCGCTGGGCGAGGGAGACTGCGTCCAGGGTCTCGGTCAGGGAGCCGATCTGGTTGACCTTGACCAGCAGCGAGTTGGCGGTCTTGGTGTCGATGCCGCGCTGCAGGATGGACGGGTTGGTGACGAAGAGGTCATCGCCCACCAGCTGGACCTTGTCGCCGATGGCGTCGGTGAGGGTCTTCCAGCCTTCCCAGTCGTTCTCGTCCAGCGGGTCCTCGATGGAAACCAGCGGGTAGTCGGCCACGAGCTCGGCGTAGTACGCGCTCATCTCGGACGCCGTCAGGGCCTTGCCCTCGAACTGGTAGGCGCCGTCGGTGAAGAACTCGGAGGAGGCGACATCCAGTGCCAGGGCGATGTCCTTGCCCGGGGTGTAGCCGGCGTTCTTGATCGCTTCCTGGATCAGGTCCAGGGCAGCACGGTTGGACGGCAGGTTCGGCGCGAAGCCGCCCTCGTCGCCAAGGCCGGTGGAGAGGCCCTTGGCCTGCAGGACGGACTTGAGGTTGTGGTAGACCTCAACGCCCCAGCGCAGGCCCTCGGAGAAGGTCTCGGCGCCGATCGGGACGATCATGAATTCCTGGATGTCCACGTCAGAGTCGGCGTGCGAGCCACCGTTGAGGATGTTCATCAGCGGAACGGGCAGGACGTGGGCGTTGGGGCCGCCGAGGTACTTGTACAGCGGCAGGTCTGCGGAGGCGGCGGCAGCGTTAGCCACGGCCAGGGAAACGCCCAGGATGGCGTTGGCGCCGAGCTTGGCCTTGTTGGGGGTGCCGTCCAGGTCGATCATGGCCTGGTCGATGCTGCGCTGGTCGGTGGCGTCGAAACCGGTCAGCGCCGGGGCGATCTGATCGATGACGGCGTCAACGGCCTTCTGGACACCCTTGCCGAGGTAGCGGCCCTTGTCGCCGTCGCGCAGTTCAACGGCCTCGTGCTCGCCGGTGGAGGCGCCGGAGGGAACTGCTGCGCGGCCGATCTGGCCGTCCGAGAGCAGGACTTCAACTTCTACGGTGGGGTTGCCACGGGAATCGAGGATCTCGCGGGCGTGGATGGCATCGATAAGCGCCATGGATATGCTCCTTTGGGTGAAGCGATCTGCAGGGAATCTGACTGCTTGGACTCTGGCTGTACATCAAGCTGGAAAGCCGACGTCGTCGTCGCTACTAGCGTAGTCGAGAGTGGCGGAGGTTACGGAAACCTATCCAATCCCCGGACGTCATCATGGCGTCCGCGGGTGCGCCCGGTCCGCCTGGAAGCGCCGGCCGGCCCCGCGGAGGGCACGCTCGGCGTCGAACCCGCTGCGGCGGGCCGCCGCAACGATGCCGAACAAGAGCTCACCGAGCTCCTCTTCGGTGGCTGGCATTTCGACGGCGGTTTCGCCTGCGGCCGCCGGGAGGCCCGCGCGTTCGGCCCGGTCCAGCAGCTTCTGGGCCCGCGCCAGTGCCGGAAGAGCGGCCGGGACACCGTCCAGCGCCTCTCCGGGGTGGGACTTCTCCGTGTGCAGCTTTTCGGAACGCTTGACGGCATCCCACTTCAGGACGATCTCCTCCACCGTTGCCGGGAAGGTTTCCTGCAACGAGCCGTCGGGCCGGAACACGTGAGGGTTGCGGCGGATCATCTTGGCAGCGAGGCCGCGGGCGACGTCGTCGAGGTCAAAGGCGCCCCGTTCTTCGGCCAACCGGGCGTGCAGGACCACCTGGAGCAGCACATCACCCAGTTCGGACTTCAGTTCGGCATCGCCGCCGGCGGTCTCGATGGTTTCGGCGACCTCGTGGGCCTCCTCGAGGAGGTACTCCACGAGGGACTCGTGGGTGAGGGCACCCATCCAGGGGCAGTGCTCGCGCAGCGCCGCAATCACAGCGACAAGCCCCTGGACGGGTGATGGTTCTTCGTTAGCCAAGGTCGGCGTAGGCCTCGTTGATGTATTCCACCAGTGCTTCCTTCTCCTCGAGCGGGAGGAAGGCGGCCTCGGCCGCGTTGAGCGTCAGTTCCAGCAGGTCGTCGAGGTCGTAGTCGAATGTCTCGACCAGGAGCTCGAACTCGTCCGTGAGGGTCACGCCGCTCATGAGGCGGTTGTCGGTGTTGATGGTGACGTTGAAGCCCAGCTGGTAGAGCATGTCCAGCGGGTGGCTTTCGATGCCCTCGCCGAAGCCGGCGATCGCACCGGTCTGCAGGTTCGACGACGGGCAGATCTCCAGCGCGATGCCGCGGTCGCGCACCCAGCTGGCAAGCTCGCCCAGGGTCACCATCCCGATGGTGTCATCGACTTCGTCCTCGGAGCCGTCCCCGGCGTCGTCGGCGTCTTCGAATTCGATCGTGACGTCCTCGGCGATCCGCACACCGTGGCCCAGGCGCAGGGCCCGGCCATCCACGAGGGCCGACTGGATGCTTTCCAGGCCCGCGGCCTCGCCGGCGTGGACCGTGGCCGGGAAGTTGTGCTGGGCGAGGTAGGTGAAGGCGTCTTTGAAGCGGGAGGGCAGGAAGCCGTCCTCGGCTCCGGCGATGTCGAAGCCCACGGCACCGTTGTTGCGGTGACGGACCGCCAGTTCGGCGATCTCCTGCCCGCGGTCGGCGTGGCGCATGGCGGTGATGAGCTGGCCCACCTGGATGTCGCGGCCGGTTTCGGCGACGGCGTCCACGCCGGCTTCCAGCCCGGCCTGCACGGCCTCCACCACTTCGTCCAGGTTCAGACCCTTCTGCAGGTGCTGTTCCGGGGCCCAGCGCACTTCGCCGTATACGACGCCGTCGTCGGCCAGGTCTTCGACGAATTCCTTCGCGACCCGGAACAGGCCTTCCTTGGTCTGCATCACGGCGATGGTGTGGTCAAACGTTTCCAGGTAGCGGACCAGGGAGCCGGAATCGGCGGACTCGCGGAACCACTCCCCCAGCGCTACGGGATCCGTGGACGGCAGCGTGTGGCCCACAGCCTCCGCAAGTTCAATGATGGTGGCCGGCCGGAGCCCGCCGTCCAGGTGGTCGTGAAGGGAAACCTTGGGAAGGGCCTTCAGGTCGAATTCGAGGTCAGGGGCAGCGTCAGGAATAGTCTCAGTCACGTTCCAACCATAGGGTCGCGGGGCGCCGGATGCTACTTTCTGGATGCTCCGGCCTCAGTGGACGGACCGGCCAGGATGGTGCCGTGCATCCCGGAAGCCTGTTCCCGGGGAGCGTGCTCCTGGCTGGGCCCGGCGTCGGCGGGGACGGGACGGGCGTCGCCGTGGCTGGGCCCTGTGTCGTTGCGGCCGAGGCGCTTGTGCCACCAGCGCAGGAGGTGGTCGATCAGGACCCCGAGCACGATCGCGAATACCACCGCGATCCCCGCGCTGAGCAGCGGGTTGTGGTGCAGCCACGGGAAGGAACTGGCCAGGACGCCGATGCCGATCGAGTAGGCGACCCATGTGAGGCACGCGAAGGCGTCCAGGAAGAAGAACCTCCGGTGCGGGAACGCCGTCGTGCCCGCCACGTAGTTGACGGCGACCCTGCCCCACGGGATGTACCGGGCGGTGAAGATCAGGACGGCGCCGCGCTTCTCGAGTTCATAGTGGGCCCACCCAAAGACCTTTTGGACCTTCGGTTTGCGCATCCAGCGGAACCGTTCGAGGCCAATCTTCCGGCCGAGCATGTAGGCCATGTTGTCGCCCGCCATGGCTCCGACGAGCGCCGTGAGGCCCAGGATCCACAGGTTGGGCTGGCCGCTGTGCAGCGAGTACGCCGCAAGGGCAACGATCAGGGTCTCGCTGGGGACCACCATCGCGAAGCCGTCCACGAAGAAGAAAACCAGCAACAGGGGGTAGATCCACCACTGGCCAGCGGCATGGAGCACGGCCTCGTTAATGAACTCCATGCGGGTGGTGCTCCTTGATGACTGGAAACGGACAACTAAGCCGTAGCGGACAAGCGATGACAGTGGGTGGTGCCTTGGACGAAATGCGGCCCACGAACGTGACCCAAATCGCTCCTAAGTGTCCCATGGGCGGGCCCAATCCGCCTAGGACTCGGCGGGCGGAACGGATTGGGTCGATTCCTCGGGGACGCGGCCCCGCACCTTGCCGATCACGAAGTCCACGGCGACGCCCAGGACGACTGCGCAGACGATCGCAATGGCCGCGCCCAGCACATGGTTTTTCTCAAACCACGGCCCAACAAACAGCCCGATCCCCACCGAGTAGCCGGCCCACAACAGCGCCGAAAGCACCGTCAGGCTCATGAAACGGGGCCGCGGGTAGTGCGTGGCCCCGGCAGTCAGGTTGACAGCCACCCGTCCGATCGGGACGAAGCGCGCCACGAGGATCAGGGACGCGGGCCGTTTCCGCAGTTCCCGTCCGGCCCAACGGAAGGCCGCCTGCATCTTGACGCCGCGCTGCCAGGCCCAGCGCCGCGTCCCGGTCCTGCGGCCGATCAGGTAGGCGAGGTTGTCGCCCACCCAGGCCCCGGCAGCGGCGGTGGCGATCAGGAGGAAAGGATTGGGAACACCCGCGGTGGCGGCGACGGCGGCCAGGCCCACCACCACGGATTCGCTGGGGATCGGCGGGAAGAAGCCGTCGATCACGCAGCACGCGAAAACGAGGACCAGAACCCAGGGTTGCCCTGCGGCGGCGAGGATGAAGTCGTTGATTGCCTGCACAGCTTCCTAACGCGCGGCGGGGCCAGATAGGTCCTTCAGGTAGAGATACTTCAAACGCAGGCTCGGCCGGAGCCGTGCCTGCGTTTGAAGTGTACTGCTGTGGGGTTAGTGTACCGCCGGCCCCGCTCGCGCCGCCGAAATGCCGCGGACACGCCCGTTGCCCTATCACTTATGGCGGCTAAACCAGGGGTTTGGGGACCATAGGTGATAGGGCAACCGGGGGTGGGGCTTAGGCGATGCGGTCGATGATGAGCTTCTGGGCGGGCCGGGAGCCCTCCGGCGCGATCACCGCGGCGCGCTCCAGGGCTTCCTTGGCGCGCTCGAACTTCTCCGGGGTGTCCGTCAGGAGGGTCATGAGCGGTTCGCCCGCCTTGACCGTGGCGCCCGGCTTGGCGTGCATCCGCACCCCGGCGCCGGCCTGGACCTGGTCCTCCTTGCGGGCACGTCCGGCACCGAGCCGCCAGGCCGCAACGCCGACGGCCATCGCGTCGAGTTCCACCAGGACGCCGTCGGCCGCGGCGTAGATGACCTCGGATTCCTTGGCGACCGGGAGCTTGGCGCGCGGGTCGCCGCCCTGCGCCTCAATCATTCGGTTCCACACATCCATGGCCCGGCCGTCCCGGAGGGCGGCCCGGGGATCGGCGTCACGGACGCCGGCGCATGCCAGCATTTCCTCCGCGAGCCGAACGGTGAGTTCGACGACGTCTTCCGGGCCGCCGCCGGCGAGGACCTCGACGGATTCCTCAACCTCGATCGCGTTGCCGGCGGTGAGGCCCAGGGGCGTGTTCATGTTGGTCAGCAGGGCCACGGTGTTGACGCCGGCGTCCTTGCCCAGGGCCACCATGGTTTCGGCCAGTTCGCGGGCCCGGGCCTCGTCCTTCATGAAGGCGCCGCTGCCCACCTTGACATCGAGAACGAGCGAGCCGGTGCCTTCGGCGATCTTCTTGCTCATGATCGAGGACGCGATCAGCGGGATGGCCTCCACGGTCCCGGTGACGTCACGCAGCGCGTACAGCTTCTTGTCCGCCGGGGCCAGTCCCGCGCCGGCAGCGCAAATGACCGCGCCGACGTCCTGGAGCTGGGCCATCATTTCCTCATTGCTGAGGTCTGCACGCCAGCCCGGGATGGCCTCGAGCTTGTCCAGGGTGCCGCCGGTGTGGCCGAGGCCGCGGCCCGAGAGCTGCGGCACGGCCACGCCGAACACCGCCACCAGGGGCGCCAGCGGCAGGGTGATCTTGTCCCCGACACCGCCCGTGGAGTGCTTGTCCGACGTCGCCTTCATGCCGCCGTCGGGCCGGCGCAGGCCGGAGAAGTCCATCCGCTCGCCGGAGGCGATCATGGCCGCCGTCCAGCGGGAGATCTCGGCCCGGTCCATGCCGTTGAGCAGGATGGCCATGTTCAGGGCAGCCATCTGCTCATCGGCGATGGCGCCGCGGGTGTACGCATCGATCGTCCAGTCGATCTGGGCCGGGCTGAGCACGCCCTTGTCCCGCTTGACGCGGATGATGTCGACGGCGTCGAACGCTTCGGTGTTGCCTGTTGTCTGTGTCGGAAGTGTCACCGGGGTTCCTCCAGGTGTTGGGGGCCAAAGGCATCGGGAAGGACCTGGTCCATGGTCTTGATTCCCTGCGTGGTCATGAGCTCCATGTCGGGAGCCCGGAATTCATAGAGCAGCTGGCGGCAGCGCCCGCACGGCATGAGGACGTTCCCGCCGGCGTCGACGCAGTAGAAGGCCCGGAGCAGTCCCCCGCCGGTCATATGCAGGTTGCCCACCAGGGCGCACTCGGCGCACAGGGTCAGCCCGTAGCTTGCGTTCTCCACGTTGCAGCCGCTGACGATCCGGCCGTCCCCGGTGAGGGCAGCTGCCCCCACCGGAAACTTCGAATACGGCGCGTAGGCGTTCTTCATGGCGGACACTGCCGCGGCTTCGAGCGCCGCCCAGTCCACCGCGATGTCCGCCACGGTCAGCCCTTGACGTACGGTATGCCGTCGGCTGCCGGCGGCCGGGAGCGGCCAACCAGTCCGGCCACGGCAAACACGGTCACGACGTACGGCAGCATGGCCATGAACTGGCTCGGTACCGGGGTGCCGATGATCGTCACGATGCTCTGCAGGTTGTCGGCGAAGCCAAACAGCAGCGCGGCGAAGAACGCCCCGATCGGGTTCCAGCGGCCCAGGATCATGGCGGCGAGGGCGATGAAGCCGCGGCCGCCGGAGATTTCCTTGGTGAAGCTGTCGATCGCCACGAGGGTGAAGAACGATCCGCCGATTCCGGCGACGGCCCCGCCCATCGTGACGTTCCAGAAGCGGGTCGCGTTGACCTTGATGCCCAGCGTGTCAGCCGCCTGAGGGTGCTCGCCCACAGCCCGGACGCGCAGGCCCCACTTGGTCTTGAACAGTCCAATCCAGATCACAATCACGGCGATATACATCAGATATCCCACAACGGACTGCTTGAACAGGATGGGCCCGATCACGGGGATGCCGGAAAGGACCGGGATGTCGATGATGGGCAGCCGGCCGGGAGAGTTGTATTTCTCCGGGTCGGACTGCATCACGGTGGTGAACAGGAAGCCGGTGAGCCCGGAGACCAGGACGTTGAGCACGACGCCGACGATGATTTGGTTAACCACGTATTTGATGCTGAACAGCGCCAGCACCATGGAGACCAGGGCGCCGGCAACGGCTGCCGCCAGCAGTCCCAGGTAGGGGTTGTGGGTCAGGCTGGCGACGAGCGCGGCCGTGAAGGCACCGCCCAGGAGCTGGCCTTCGATGGCGATGTTCACGACGCCGGCGCGTTCGCACAGCACACCTGAGAGGGAGCCGAAGACGATCGGCACGGCCAGGGTCACGGATCCGGCGATGAGGCCGGCCAGCGAAATGCTGGGGGTCCGGGCTCCGCCCACCACCCAGATCAGGAAGGCGACCACGAACACGACGGTGAACACGGCCGGCAGCCAGCGTGGGGGCCGGGCGTTCTGTTTCGCCTTCAGGACCAAGGCGTAGCCCGCGAGGCCCAGCAGGATCAGGGAGAGCACCATCCCGGACAGGAATGCAGGGACTTGGATCGCGGGGAGTTGGAAGAAGTCGCCACCGGAGGAAACCCCGAACTTGGCGGTTCCTTGCGGGCCCAGGAGGCCGAAGAAGATGAAGGCGACGGTGGCCAGCACCGCCAGGGTGACCGGCAGCTTCCAGGTTACGGGCTTCGCGGACACAGCGGGCCTGCGGCCCTTGTCCGGCTGGGATTCCCCCTGAACGGGTGAGGTTGCTGTTGTGCTCATGCGGCACCTCCGGTGGTTGCTGCCTGCTTGGTTTTGCCGGCGGTCGCGGGCTTCTTCTTGCGCGGGTTCAGTCCGAAGATCGACCGGACCAGGGGCGGAGCCGCGATGAACAGCACAATGAGCGACTGGACCACGAGGACGATGTCGATCGGAGTTCCGGTCTGGATCTGCATCTGGACGGCGCCTGCGCGGAAGGCTCCGAACAGCAGGCCGGCGGCAAAGGTGCCCCACGGCGACGAGCGTCCCAGCAGCGCCACGGTGATCGCGTCAAAGCCGTAGGTTGCCGCGACACCGTCGGTCAGGACTTTTTCGGTGCCTGCCACCTGCGCGACACCGGCCAGGCCGGCCAGGCCACCGGCAATGGTCATCACCAGGATGGTGGCCCGGGAGACGTTGATCCCGGCAGTCAGGGCTGCCTTGGGGTTGGCACCGACGGCACGGAACTCGAAACCGAGGGTGGAACGGTTCAGCAGCCACGAGACAAACACGGTGGCCGCGATGGCCAGCAGGAAGCCCAGGTGCAGCCGGTACTGGCTGCCGAAGAGCAGCGGGTACACGGCGCTCGGGTCCAGGATCGGCGAGATCGGGGTGTCCGCCCCCGGGCGCTGGAACAAGTCGGTGTCGAGCAGGTAGCGCAGGAAATAGAGGGCGATGTAGTTGAACATGATGGTCACGATGACCTCGTGGGCGCCCGTCCTGGCTTTGAGCACGCCGACGATGCCGCCCCAGACGGCGCCGCCGATGACGCCGGCCACGAGGACCAGCAGCAGGTGCAGGCCCAGCGGCAGGTGCAGCGCGAAGCCGACCCACGAAGCCAGGATGCCGGCCATGATGATTTGGCCCTGCGCACCGATGTTGAACAGGCCTGCCCGGAAGGCCAGGGCGACGCCCAGGCCGGCTGTGATCAGCGGGGTGGCGATGGTCAGTGTCTCCATGAGGGGCGCGAACTGTCCGGCCGCTCCGGTCCCGTGGGGGTTGAAGACCGCGCCCTGGAAGAGGGCGACGTAGGAATCGGTGGCGGCGGACCAGACGGCGGTGAGGAAGTCGCTGGGCCGGGCAAAGAGATAGCCGGCGGTGGTGCCGACAACCTTGTCCGTCATGGCGATGAGCAGGCCGCCCAGGATCAGTGCCAGCAGCACCGCCAGGATGGTCACTATGCCGTTGCCGGTGAAGATCTTGCGCAGCAGCGACTCGTCTTCCGGGGCACCGGGAAGGGTTCCGCTCTGGGCCGAGACCGGAACGGCCGATGGCTGGTGGGCACCTCCAGCGGTGTCCAGCGAGGTGACGAACTCGGCGTCGTCCTCTAGCGGTTCAGGCTCCACCTCGGTGGTTATGGCTGCCGGAATCCGGTCCGGGTCCGGTGCGGCCGCGGGCCGCGGCTCGGTGTTCTCACTCATGGTGGTCTCCTACGGCGCCGGAGCGGGGCTCCTGCACGGACGGGGCGGCGGGCGCCGGGTTCGTTGCTGGGGTGTCGGCAGTGTTTTCGGCAGCGTTCGCCGTGCTGTCTTCGACGGATTGCGCCGGTTGTTTCTCCGCGGCTTCGGCCTGGGCCTCGTCCGGGGAAACACCGGCCATCATCAGGCCCAGGACGTCGCGGCCGGTGCCGGCCGGGACGATCCCGACCAGCCGGCCCTTGTAGAGCACGGCGATGCGGTCGGCGAGTTCAATGACTTCGTCCAGTTCCGTGGAGACGATCATGACCGGCGTGCCGTGGTCCCGTTCCGCGACGATGCGCTTGTGCAGGAATTCGATGGAGCCGACGTCCACGCCGCGCGTGGGCTGGGAGGCGATGAAGAGCCGCAGCGGCCGGGAGAGCTCCCGCGCCATGACGACTTTCTGCTGGTTGCCGCCGGACAGGGTGCCCGCGGCAAGCATGCCGGACGGGGTGCGGACGTCGAATTCCTCAATCCGGGTCTTGGCGTTCTCCAGGACCTTGGCCGGGCTCATGCTGATGCCCTTGGCGAACGGTGCCTGGTCGTAGCGGTCCAGGATCAGGTTCTCGGCGATGGAGAAGGTGCCGATCAGCCCGTCGAGCGAACGGTCCTCCGGGACGAATCCGACGCCGGAGTTGAGGACGTCCTTGACGCTTTTGCCCAAGAGTTCCTCGCCGTCGAGGGTGATCGAGCCGTGGGCCCTCTCGTGCAGGCCCAGGATGGCCTCGGTCAGTTCGGTCTGGCCGTTGCCCTGGACGCCAGCGACGGCGAGAATCTCGCCGCGGGCGATCCCGAAGCTGATGCCGTCCACGACGTGCTGGCCGCTGGGCGCGATCACGGTGAGGTCCTTGACCTCGAACGTGGTTTCCTGGGGCTGGGCGGGAGCCTTGTCCAGGGTCAGGCTCACGGCGCGGCCCACCATCATGGACGCCAGCTCGGTGGTGGAGGCGCCGGGATCGGCTGAGCCCACTACTTTGCCGCGCCGGATGACTGTGATGGTGTCCGAAACGGCCTTGACCTCACGGAGCTTGTGGGAAATGAAGACGATGGAGGTTCCGTGGCTCTTGAGCTGGCGCATGATGTCCAGCAGCTCATCGGTGTCCTGCGGCGTCAGGACGGCCGTGGGCTCATCGAGGATGAGCACCTTGGCGTCGCGGACGAGCGCCTTGATGATTTCGACGCGCTGCTGCACGCCCACGGGGAGGTCTTCGATCAGTGCGTCGGGGTCGACGTCGAAGCCGTAGCGGTCGGAAATCTCCCGGATCTTCCGGCGGGTGTCCTCCAGGTCCAGGAATCCACCAGTTTTGGTGGTCTCCGCTCCCAGTGCGACGTTCTCGGCGACGGTAAAGACGGGGACAAGCATGAAGTGCTGGTGCACCATGCCGATGCCGGCCGCCATCGCGTCGCCGGGGCCGCGGAAGGTGACAGGTTTGTCGTCGATCAGGATTTCGCCCTCTGTGGGCTCGTACAGTCCGTAGAGGACGTTCATCAGCGTGGACTTGCCAGCGCCGTTCTCGCCGAGCAGACAGTGGATCTGCCCGGGTTCAACAACCACATCGATGTGATCGTTTGCTACCAGGGAGCCGAAGCGTTTTGTAATGCCCTTGAGTTCAAGTTTCAAAACTCTGACCAATCTCGAGATGTCCGGAAGGCTTGATCCGGACGCGTAGTGGGGGCTGCAGCACCAGCTTAGTGCCTGCGGTGTGAGGCGCGGCGGGCCGCAACGAAAAGCGCCACAGCCCGTGCGGTGGTGACCGGACGGGCCGTGGCGCTTAGCGGAGGAAGTTAGGCCTTCGGGCTGGCTGCGGATTCAACCTTCAGCTTGCCGTCGGCGATGTCCTTCTTGATCTGGTCCAGCTCGGTCTTCAGTTCGGCCGGAACCTGGGCATCCATGTCGTGGAACGGAGCCAGCTGGACGCCGTCGTTCGCGAGGGTGCCGATGTACGGCGCGTTGGTGAACTGGCCGTCCTTGTCCTGCTTGACGACCGCCTCGACGGCCTGGCCCATCTGCTTCATGACGGAGGAGAGCATGATGTCCTTGTAATCCGGTGCCGTGAGGAAGCCGTCCGAGTCAACCCAGATGAGCTTGACGTCCTTGCCGGCTGCCTTGGCTTCCTGCAGGGCCGCGCCCGCACCCTTGCCAACCGGACCGGCGACGGGCATGACGATGTCTGCCCCCTGGTCCAGGAAGTTCTGGGTGAACTGCTTGCCCTTGTCCTGCTTTTCGAAGTCGCCGGTGAAGGAGCCGTCCTGCTTGGCCTTGTCCCAGCCAAGGAGCTTGACGTCCTTGCCCTTCTTTTCGTTGTAGTACTTCACGCCGTCGGCGAAGCCGTCCATGAAGATGGTGACCGTGGGGATCTTGATGCCGCCGAAGGTGGCAACCGTTCCGGTCTTGGTGGTGCCCGCTGCGAGGTAGCCGGCCAGGAACGCGGCCTGGGCGGTGTCGTAGATGATCGGCTTGACGTTGGCGACCGGGGTGTCGTAGCCGAAGTCGATGATGGCGAAGTGCTTGTCCGGGTTCGCGGTGGCCTGGGACTTGGTGGCGTCGCCGAGCAGGAAGCCGACCGTGATGGTCAGGTTGCAGCCGGCGGAGACCATGGCGCGCAGGTTGGGCTCGAAGTCGTTGTTGGTCTTGGACTCGGCCTGGTTCATCTTAAGGCCCAGCTCCGACGTGACCTTCTTCAGCCCCTCGTAGGAGGACTGGTTGAACGACTGGTCATCGAACCCACCCGAGTCGGACACGATGCAGCCCTGGTAGTTGCTGGCGGTGTTGGTGGCGGTGCTGGCCTCCGGGGCAGCGCCGCAGCCGGTCAGCAGGAGTGCAGCCGCGCCCGCGGTGGCAACCCCGGCCATTGATCCGCGCTTAAAGGTGGCACGCAGAGAGTTCTTCAATTTTCCTCCAGGAAGAAAGAGTAGGCGCTACGACGGGAGCTCAATGAGTGTCTGTCTGCGGTGTTCCGCTGAATTCTGTTTTCACTGATGGATTCGCAGCACTGCGCCAAGGCGCACTGATGGATGCTACTTTAGTGGCCTGCGACACGTCCACATAGCGGACTTCACAGCAATTCCCCAGATCGTTGAGAACTTGTTACCTAGTGGTAGCTGGGCCCTCCTGCCAGCGACCGGCGCACAGACGCCTCCGGCGCCAGTTCCTGCGGGAACTGGCGCCGGAGGCGTCTGTGTTTTAGGCGATGCAGTGTGTGGTGTTGCGCCGCTGCGGCTACAGCCGGACCAGCATCTTGCCGGTGTTGGCGCCGTCGAGCAGGTCCATGAAGGCCTGCGGGGCGTTCTCCAGGCCATCCACCACGGTCTCGTCGTAGCGGACGGTTCCGTCGGCCAGCCAGGCGGACATGGTCTCGACGAATTCGGCCATGTGCTGCCAGTAGCCGCCGACCAGGAAGCCCTTGAGCGTCAGCTGCTTGCCGATTGCCAGCATGAGGTTCCGCGGCGCCGGGGTGGGCTCGGTCGAGTTGTACTGGGCGATGGCCCCGCACATGGCCACGCGACCGCCAACGGTGAGCACGGACAACGCGGCTTCGAGGTGCTCGCCGCCGACGTTGTCGAAGTAGACGTCGATCCCGCGCTCACCGGCGGCCGCGGCGAGCTGTTCCGCGACCGGGCCGTCGTGGTAGTTGAAGGCGGCGTCGAAGCCGAGTTCGAGCAGCCGTGCCACCTTTTCCGGTGAGCCCGCGCTGCCGATGACCCGGGACGCACCCATGGCCTTGGCGATCTGCCCCACGAGTGAGCCGACAGCACCTGCGGCGCCGGAGACGAAAACGGCGTCGCCGGCCTTGAATTCAGCGACTTTCAGCAGTCCCGCGTAGGCGGTGAGGCCGGTCATGCCGAGGGCGCCGAGGAATGCCGGGGCAGGGGCCAGATCGGTGCGCGCCGGGGCGGTGGCTGCGGCATCGACGACGGCGTATTCGCGCCAGCCGAGGCTGTGCACGACCGTATCGCCGACGGCGCGCCCTTCGGCCCGGGAGGCGATGACTTCGCCGACGGCGCCGCCCTCCATCGCCGCGTCCAGCGCAAACGGCGCCGAGTAGGACTTGACGTCATTCATGCGGCCCCGCATGTACGGGTCCACCGAAATGAAGAGGTTGCGGACCAGGACCTGGCCGTCCTGCAGCTCGGGCAGCGGCGACTCGGCGAGGCGGAAGTTCGCCGGAACCGGGCGGCCGTGCGGGCGGGACGCAAGCTGGATCTCGCGGGTGGTGACGGGAAGGGTTTCGGTGCTGGCGCTCATGCGGCTACCTCCAGGATTGTGATGTCGACGGTGATGTTGCCACGGGTGGCGTTGGAGTACGGGCAGACCTGATGGGCTTTGGCCACGAGGGCCTCGGCGGTTTCCCGGTCCAGGGCAGGCAACGCGATCTCGAGCTCGGCGGCGATGCCGAAGCCGGCGCCGTCTTCGAGTGCGCCAAGGTGGACCTTCGCGGCGACCGCGGAGTCCGTCAGGTCGGCGCGCTCCTTGCGTCCGACGAGGCGCAGCGCGGAGTGGAAACACGCGGCATAGCCGGCGGCGAACAGCTGCTCGGGGTTGGTTCCCGCGCCGTCGCCGCCAAGCTCCACCGGGCTGGCCAGGGTGACGCTGAGCTTGCCGTCGTTGCTGACGGCTGTGCCGTCGCGGCCTTCGCCCGAGGCCAGGGCCTCGGCTGTGTAAAGGGTTTTCATGGGTTTCCGTTCTGTCGGCGGGAAGTCTTGGCGGGAAAGTGTTACGTGGGAGAAAGGTTCGGCGGGGAAAAGCTCAGTGGGAGGCGTGAAGGGCGTTCGTCAGCCGGCCAAGGGTTTCGCGGAGCTGGTCCAGTTCCGCGGCCGTGAGGCCGGCGGCGTCCGCCAGCCGCTGCGGGATGCCGCTGGCTTTCGCGCTCAGGGCGGCCCCGGCGTCGGTCAGGAAAATTTCCACACGGCGCTCGTCCTCGGCGGACCGGCGGCGCTGGACGAGTCCGAGCGCTTCGAGCCGCTTGAGCAGCGGCGAGAGCGTGCCGGAGTCGAGTCCGAGCTCCTCCCCCAGTTCACGGACACTGCGCGGCTCCGCTTCCCACAGCACCAGCATGACAAGGTACTGCGGGTAGGTCAGGCCAAGCTCCTCCAGCATGGGCCGGTAGACGGCTGTGGCTGCGCGCGAAGCCGAGTACATCGCAAAGCAGACCTGACGATTCAGGCGGAGGGCTTCCGGGCCGGTCGTGGGGGCCGCTTCTGGCGTGGTCATGCTTCCACCGTACGGCATTATTCGATTGTGCACAACTCGATTGTGCACAACCGAATTGCCGATGCCGGAACCGTCCGTCAATCTGTGCGCAACCAACGCCGCGTGCCCGCCGGATTTCCCCATGTTTGGCAGGAGCCGACGGCGTGTCGGCCGGCACCGCCGGTGTGTCCCGGCGTCGTGCCGTCAAAGGTGGGGAAAACCCGCGCGCGGCGGCACGCAGCAGGCCAGCGCCGCGGGTGTCTGCGGCGCCTAGAGGTCGCGGATGGTGCGCAGGGCCGCCGCCGTGAGGACCTGGATGCCGAGGCCAAGCGCCCGCTCGTCAACGATGTAGTCGCCGCGGTGGAGGTCGTACTCTTCCCCGCCGGGAGTCTTGGTGCCGAGGCGCATCATGGCGCCGGGGGTGTCGGCCAGGAACCAGGCGAAGTCTTCCCCGCCCATTGACTGCGGGGTCAGAACCACGGCGCCCTCGCCGATTTCGGCGCGGGCCGCGGCCTCGATCAGCGCGGTCTCATGTTCGGAGTTGACCACCGGCGGCACGCCGCGGGTGTGTTCCAGATGGACATCGACGCCGTAGGGCTCCGCGATCTGCCGGATGATGTCATCGAGCAGCTCGCCGGCGTCGTGCCAGGCCTCGCGGTCCAGGCACCGCATGGTGCCGGCCATGTAGCCGCTGCCGGGGATGGCGTTCGGGGCCGAGCCTGCGGAGATCTGGCCCCAGACCACCGAGACGCCGCTGCGGACGTCGACGCGGCGGGACAGCACGGCGGGGACGTTGATCGCGATCTGCGCCAGGGCGAAAACCAGTTCTTCGGTCAGGTGGGGGCGTGAAGTGTGCCCGCCGCGGCCGGAGAGCTCGATCTTGATGGTGTCCGAGGCGGAAGTGATGGCCCCGATCCGGGTGCCGACCTTGCCGATCTCGATCCGGGGGTCGCAGTGCAGCGCCAGGATGCGCGGCACGCCTTCCAGGACGCCCTGCTCGATGCAGGAGGTGGCGCCGCCGGGCATGGTTTCCTCGGCCGGCTGGAAGATGATCCGGACCGTCCCCCGCAGTGGGGACACCTCGTTCATGCGCTGGAGGACCAGGGCGATGCCGAGCATGGTGGTGGTGTGGACATCGTGGCCGCAGGCGTGGGTCACACCGTGGTTCTTCGAGGCGAACTCAAGGCCGGTTTCCTCGATGATGGGCAGGGCGTCGATGTCCCCCCGCAGTGCGGTGGCGATGGGCCCCTGTCCGACGTCGACCGTCAGACCTGTGCCCTCGAGCCGGCGGGGCTTGAGTCCGGCTTCCTCGAGCCGTTTCGCCAGCTTGTCGGTGGTCCTGAACTCCTTGAACGAGAGCTCCGGATGCGCATGGAGGTCGCGGCGGAAAGCGATCAGCTCCGGCAGGAGGGGCTCCAGCCACGGCCCCACGAGAGTCGTGGGCTCAGCTTCAGTCGAGTAGTTGCGCACAGAATCACTCTATCTAGCGGACAAAGAATAGCGGCATCGGGTACGGCGCGTTACGGATTGCTGAACAATTCACAAGCCCTGGTCCGCCCCATTCCCCTACAGAACGTCCGTGTCGCCCTTGGCCTTGATGGCATCCACGGCCTGCTTGACCCGCTGCGAGTGTTCCTTCGTGGTGACCAGCAGGGCATCCGGGGTGTCCACGATCACGACATCCTTGATGCCGATCAGGGCAATCACCCGCTTGGTGTCCGAGACCACCACGCCGCTGGCGTTCTCGGTGAAGACGCGTGCGCCTTCGCCCAGGACGGTGACCTCGTCGACTTCCTTTGCGCTGTTGAGCCGGCCTACGGAGGCGAAGTCCCCGACGTCGTCCCAGCGGAAGGTGCCGGGAACGACGGCTACGTCGCCGGCGGCCGCCGCGGGTTCTGCCACGGCATAGTCAATGGCGATCTTGGGCAGCGTGGGCCACACCCGGGCCGTGACGGCGTCGCGCTCCGGGGTGTCCCAGGCCTTGGCGATTTCCTGGAGTCCGGCGAAGAGCTCGGGCTGGTTGGCTTCGAGGTGCTTGAGCATCAGCGAGACCGGCGCCACGAACATGCCCGCGTTCCAGACGTAGTCCCCGCTGTCGATGTACTGCTGGGCCACTTCCTCGCTGGGCTTTTCGACGAACTCCACCACGGACTGCGCGCTGGGGGCGTCGGGGATGTTCAGGTTCGCGCCGGAGCGGATGTAGCCGAATCCGGTGGAGGGATGGGTGGGCTTGATACCGATGGTGACGATCTTCCCGGCGGCCGCGGTGTAGACGGCCTCCCGGACCGCGTCCTGGAAGAGCCCGTCCGGGCTGATGACCTGGTCCGCGGCGAACGAGCCCATGATGGTGTCCGGATCCCGCTCGTGGAGGATGGCCGCGGCGAGGCCGATAGCCGCACCGGAGTCCTTGGGCTCACTTTCCAGGACGAGGTCCGATTCCAGGACCTCAGGCAGCTGCCGGCAGACGGCGTCACGGTGGGCGGCGCCGGTCACCACCAGCACGTGCGTGCCCGCGACGGGCTGGAGGCGGTCATAGGTCGCCCGCAGTAGCGTGCTGCCCGATCCGGTGAGGTCGTGAAGGAATTTCGGGGCTGCTGCCCGCGACAGGGGCCAAAGGCGGGTCCCCACCCCGCCCGCCGGAATGACCGCCATAAAACGGTCCAGCGGTGAATCCTGGCTTGTCACTTTGTCTGTAGTCATCACCGCTACTTTAGCCGACGGCGGCCGAATCACCCCTGACTTCGCCGGGATCACGCCCTTCAAGCCCCCGCAGGGACGGCCGAATGTGGCGTTCGTCTCAAATCAGACGCAAATCCGCGCCGGCGCCTGTCAACAAGGGGTTCCTAAATTGAATAAGCTGTGAGCGAAGCCTAGATTTAGGCTTGAGCTTACGAGTGCTCTCGCAGCAGGCGTTCCCCCCGCGTGGATCCCATGCCAGCGCCGCTGTGTTGCAGGGAGGTTTATTCAGTGCCGACAAAACCAGCTGGCACCTTGTACCGCGGCCGTGAAGGCATGTGGTCTTGGGTTGGACACCGCATTACCGGTGTAGTGATTTTCTTCTTCTTGTTGGTCCACGTGCTGGACACCTCATTGGTGCGTGTGTCCCCCGAGGCCTACACCGCCGTGATTGGTGCCTACAAGAACCCCCTCATGGCCCTGGGTGAAACGGGCCTTGTCGCAGCGATCGTGTTCCACGCCTTCAACGGCCTGCGGATCATCGCCGTCGACTTCTGGAAGAAGGGCGCCAAGTACCAGCGCCAGATGCTCTGGACGGTCCTGGGTCTCTGGGTCGTCGTCATGGTCGGCTTCTCCATCCGCCACCTGTCCCTCGCACTTGGAGGTCACTAAGCCATGACTGCAACTATTCAGAGCCCGCGCAGCGGCAAGATCCAGCCGAAGTACCGCCGCAGCGGTTCCTCGAGGGGCAACTTCGAGATGCTCGCCTGGCTCTTCATGCGCCTCTCCGGCGTGGTGCTGGTTGTGCTGATCTTCGGCCACCTCACCGTTAACCTGCTGGTCGGCGAGGGCATCCACGCGATCGACTTCGGCTTCGTGGCCGGCAAGTGGGCCGACCCGTTCTGGCAGTTCTGGGACCTGGCCATGCTGTGGCTGGCCATGCTGCACGGCACCAACGGCGTCCGCACGATCATCAATGACTACGCCGAGAGGGACGCGACGCGTCTCTGGCTCAAGATTGTGCTCTACGCGGCCACCACGGTCATCATCATCCTGGGCACCCTGGTCATCTTCACGTTCAACCCGTGCCCCGTGGCCAACGGCGTCCAGCTTCCCGGCGGCTTCTGCCCGGCGCCTTAGGGGCACTGGCCGTTAGGCAATGGCCTTAACGGCCCAGGCCGTAACGGCGGAGCCGCCGCGGACCGCTGCCCCCAACGGGCAAGAACCGGCGGTCCGTCACGGCAACTGATCTTGCCTGCCGAGCGCAGGCGCAGATTGCACGAGAATTCACCGGGCAGGCACGTACCTGCCGGTGGGTTATAGCGAATTTTGAGAGAAAGAGCGTCTGGTATGCAGGTCCATAAGTACGACGTCGTGATCGTCGGTGCCGGTGGCGCCGGGATGCGCGCGGCGATCGAATCAGGTCAGCGCGCCCGAACAGCAGTATTGACCAAGCTCTACCCCACCCGGTCCCACACCGGCGCGGCGCAGGGCGGCATGTGTGCGGCCCTGGCCAACGTCGAGGAAGACAACTGGGAGTGGCACACCTTCGACACCATCAAGGGCGGCGACTACCTGGTTGACCAGGACGCAGCCGAGGTCATGGCCAAGGAAGCGATCGACGCCGTCCTGGACCTGGAGAAGATGGGCCTGCCGTTCAACCGCACGCCCGAGGGCCGCATTGACCAGCGCCGTTTCGGTGGCCACACCCGCGACCACGGCAAGGCGCCGGTCCGCCGCGCCTGCTACGCCGCGGACCGTACCGGCCACATGATCCTGCAGACCCTGTACCAGAACTGCGTCAAGCACAACGTCGAGTTCTACAACGAGTACTACGTCCTGGACCTGCTGACCGTCGAGGAAGACGCTGTCCGCGAGGATGGCACGCCGTACAAGCAGAAGCGTGTTGCCGGCGTCGTGTCCTACGACCTCGCCTCCGGTGAGCTGCACGTCTTCCAGGCCAAGTCCGTGGTGTTCGCCTCTGGCGGCGCCGGCAAGGTCTTCAAGACCACCTCCAACGCCCACACCCTGACCGGTGACGGCATGGGCATCGCGTTCCGTCGCGGCATCCCGCTGGAGGACATGGAGTTCTTCCAGTTCCACCCGACAGGCCTCGCCGGCCTGGGCATCCTGCTCTCCGAGGCCGCCCGCGGCGAAGGAGCCATCCTGCGCAACTCCGAGGGTGAGCGCTTCATGGAGCGCTACGCCCCCACCATCAAGGACCTCGCCCCGCGCGACATCGTGGCCCGCTCCATGGCCAACGAAGTCCGTGAGGGCCGCGGCTGCGGTCCGAACAAGGACTACGTCCTGTTGGACCTGACGCACCTTGAGCCCGCACACATCGACGCCAAGCTGCCGGACATCACCGAGTTCGCCCGCACCTACCTGGGTGTGGAGCCGTACACGGAGCCGGTTCCGGTGTTCCCGACGGCGCACTACGCCATGGGCGGCATCCCCACGAACATCAGCGCCGAGGTCCTCCAGGACAACGACACCGTTGTCCCGGGCCTGTACGCCGCCGGCGAGGTCGCCTGCGTCTCGGTCCACGGCTCCAACCGCCTGGGCACCAACTCGCTGCTGGACATCAACGTGTTCGGCAAGCGCGCCGGCATCGCCGCCGCCGAATACGCCAAGACCGCGGACTTCGTGGAGCTCCCGGCGGATCCGGAGGCGTACACGCTGGACCTGCTGGGCCACGTCCGCACCTCCGACGGCACCGAGAAGGTCGCTGCGATCCGCAAGGAACTGCAGGACACCATGGACGCCAACATGCAGGTGTTCCGCACGGCAGAGACGCTGAACCAGGTCCTGACGGACATCGCGTCCTTCGAGGAGCGGTACCAGCGCATCAGCGTCCAGGACAAGGGCAAGCGCTTCAACCTGGACCTGCTCGAGGCCGTGGAGCTGGGCTTCCTGCTGGAACTGGCCAAGGTCATGACCGTGGCGGCCCTGCACCGCGAGGAATCCCGCGGCGGCCACTTCCGCGAGGACTTCCCCGAGCGCGACGACGAGAAATTCATGAAGCACTCCATGGCGTACAAGGATGAGCATGCTCCGGCGGATGGTTCTGCCGAGGCCATTGCCGGCATCCGGCTTGCCACCAAACCGGTGGTCTTTACGCGCTACGAGCCGATGGTGAGGAAGTACTAAGATGAGCGCTGAACTCGCTGAGCCAGCATCCAAGATCGAACTGCCCGCCGGCGTCGGCGGGGGCGGGGAAATCCCGTCCTTCGACGTCACGCTGCGCGTGCGCCGCTACAACCCCGAGGTCTCCGAGGATGCCACGTGGGATGACTTCAAGGTCACCATGTACGGCACCGACCGTGTCCTGGACGCCCTGCACAAGATCAAGTGGGAGATGGACGGCAGCGTCTCCTTCCGCCGCTCCTGCGCCCACGGCGTCTGCGGCTCCGATGCCATGCGCATCAACGGCCGCAACCGCCTCGCCTGCAAGACCCTGCTGAAGGACCTGGACACCTCCAAGCCCATCACGGTCGAGCCGATCAAGGGCCTGCCGGTCGAGAAGGACCTGATCGTGGATATGGAGCCGTTCTTCCAGTCCTTCCGCGAAGTCATGCCCTTCCTGATCAACCGCGGCCACGAGCCCACTAAGGAACGCCTGCAGTCCGCCGAGGACCGCGAACGCTTCGATGACACCACCAAGTGCATCCTGTGCGCCGCGTGCACCTCCTCCTGCCCGGTGTTCTGGACCGACGGGCAGTACTTCGGCCCGGCGGCGATCGTCAACGCGCACCGCTTCATCTTCGATTCCCGCGATGACGCCGGCGACATGCGCCTGGAGATCCTCAACGACAAGGAAGGCGTGTGGCGTTGCCGCACCACCTTCAACTGCTCCGAAGCATGCCCGCGCGGCATCCAGGTCACTCAGGCAATCGCCGAGGTCAAGCAGGCGATCCTCGCCCGCAAGATCTAGCAGCTGGTCCGCCAGCACCTGGCGAGCCAGAACGCAGAGACTCAGTACCAAGAGAACCACGACGACGGCGCCTCTCACCTCACGGGTGGGGGCGCCGTCGTCGTCTTCCCGCCCAACACGAAAGGGGACACCGTGTCCCGCTCAGAAAAAGTGACTTTCAAGGGTTCCACCGGGGAACTCCTCTCCGGCATTGTGGACGTGCCGGAGGGCCCGGTGAAGGGCTGGGGCGTGTTCTCCCACGGCTTCACGCTCGGCAAGGACAGCCCGTCGGCGTCACGGATGTGCAAGGCCCTGGCGGACAACGGCGTGGGCATGCTCCGGTTCGACAACCTGGGCCTCGGCGAGTCCGCGGGGCTGTGGTCGGAGGGGTCCTTCAGCCACAAGGTGGCCGACACCGTCAAGGCCGCCGGGTTCATGCGGGACTCGCAGCGGCGGGTGTCCTTGCTGGTGGGCCACTCATTCGGCGGCGCCGCGGTCCTGTCCGCGGCACGGCAGATCCCTGAGCTCAAGGCCGTGGCCACGGTGGGTGCCCCCTTCTCCCCCAAGCACGTCGCCCACGTCTTCGACGCGGCGCTGGACCGGATCCTGAGCGAGGGAAGCGCCGAGGTGGACCTGGGCGGCAAGAGGGTGGAGATCCGGCGCCACTTCGTCGAGGACCTCGAAAACGCGGACCTGACGGACTGCATCCACCGGCTCCACAAGCCGCTCATGGTGCTGCACTCCCCCACCGACAACACGGTGGGCATCGAAAATGCCAGCACCATCTTCCAGACCGCACGCCATCCCCGCAGCTTCGTCTCGCTCGAGGGCAGCGACCACCTCCTGACGGGCAAGGGCCAGGCGGCCCGTGCCGCGAAGATTATTTCGGCGTGGGCCGACCAGTACCTCGACGCCTGAACGCGGCCGACAGCGGCCGCCGGCGGGCCCTGTGCTCCACCGGTGTCTTGCCCGGCTGGACCCGCCGGGCGCCCCAGCCGGTGGTCGCGGTGGCGGGTCCGGCCTTGAGGTCCTCTTCCCGGATCGCCACCCACGCGGCGCAGATCACGTAGACCTGGCTGACCAGGTTGAACCAGATCAGCAGGCCAATGATGATGGCGAAGGGCGCCAGGATGGGGTTCTTGCCCGCACTGGCCAGCAGCTGGGTGCTGAAGATCTGCAGGATGGTGGTGCCCACTGCGGCGAGGGTTGTCCCTTCCAGCAGGGAGCGCCGGGCCGGTTTCAGGCCCGCGGCCACCCGGTACATGATCAGGGCGGTACCCCAGCCGAGCAGCAGCGGCACGAGGATAGTGATCGAGGTCGTCATCGGCCCGGCCAGCACGGGATCGAGTTCCAGCTGCTCGGTCACCCATCCCGCGGCCGTACCGAATATCAGCGAGGCCGCGGCGCTGACCACCAGGGCCACCCCCATTAGCAGCAGCGTGCCGACGTCCTTGAGTATCTGCAGGATCGGATTCATCACCAGGGGGCCGAGCTGCATCATGCCCCGCATACCGTCGCGAATGCCGCTGATCCAGCCCAGGGACGTAAAGACCGTCACCACGGCCGCGATCCCGGCGGCCCAGCCCAGGCTGGCTGGGTTCAGGAGCTGATAGGGGTCAACCAGTCCTTCGCTGCCGTCGACCTGCAGCAGCCCGGGCGCGGCGGCGTCCACGCTCTTGATAATCGTCTCCAGCAGGGCCGGATGTCCGCTGAGGACGAGGCCGGCAAGGGAGAGTCCGGTGGCCAGGAGGCCCGTGATGGAGAAAAACATCCTGAACCCGATTCCCGCGCTCAGCAGCGGGCCGCGCTGGCGCAGGTAGTGCAGGTACGCGCGCATCGGCAGCAGGGCGTTGACCCGGGCCAGCAGCCACGCCACCATGGCCATCAGCGAGGCGATCCATCCGCCCCCGGAGCGCCGGGTCCTGCCCCACTCGACCCGCTTGCGGATGACTTCCAGTTTCAGCCCGGCCAGATCGGTGGGGAGCGGCGGCTCAGCGGGCGTTTGCGGTGCCGTCCGGGCCTCTGTCGTGGTCAGGTTTGGTCCCAAAGTCAAGCTCTTCCCGTAGCTGCCAGATGCCGTTGTCATCGTGCTCGTAAAGTCCCATGCTAGCCACAGGGAACGTGGCCCTGTAGTCCTTGAGGGCCGTTTCGGCCTCATCGAGGCTTTCCGGGGCGACATCGTGGGCCACGGTGACGTGCGGATGGTAGGCGAAGGGCAACTCCCGCTCCAGCGGGCCGGACTGCAGCTGGCGGTGCAGGTTCACGCAGTCCCCGAAACCGTCCTCGACGTTCAGGAACACCACCGGGGACACGGGCCGGAATGACCCGGTCCCCGCGATGGTGATCGTGAACGGCTGCTGGCCGCGTGCCACGTCCCGGACATGGTTACAGGTCGCCTCCCAGTCCTGCGTCATCGTCGTGGTCACCAGCGTGATGTGGGCCGGAACGACGGCGGCCATGGGGTCACCGAAGGATGCCCGCCATCGCTGGAGCTCCTCAGCGATGTCCGCCGGGAAGCTCAGGATCACACCGATGCTGATGCCTTCGCTGCGTGCCTGCCCGTTCGACGCGGCGACTTTGGCGGTGACTTTGCTGACGGAGGACATTGACCTAGCGGACTCCCTGGGCGCCGGCGTAGGGCAGGAAACCCACCTTGGCGTAGACGTCGCGCAGAGTGAGCGAGGCAATCTCCCGGGCCTTGTCCGCGCCGAGGGCCAGGAGCCGGTCCAGCTCCGCGGGGTCGTTCAGCAGCTCGTTGGCCCGGTTCCGGATCGGAGTCAGGTGCTCGGTGACTACCTCGGCCAGGTTCACCTTGAGGTGGCCGTACATCTTGCCCTCATACGCGGTGACCAGGGCGTCAACGCTTTGCCCGGTAATGGCCGAGTAAATGGTCAGCAGGTTGGAGACGCCCGGCTTGGTTTCGCGGTCGAACCGGATTTCCGTTTCGGCATCCGTCACGGCCGACTTGATCCGCTTGGCCGTGACCTTGGGATCGTCCAGCAGGTTGATCAGGCCTGCCGGGGATTCCGCGGACTTGGACATCTTCGCGGTGGGATGCTGCAGGTCGTAGATCTTGGCGGATTCCTTCTGGATGAAGGGCTGCGGGACCGTGAAGGTGTGGCCGAAGCGGGTGTTGAACCGCTGGGCCAGGTCGCGGCTGAGTTCCACGTGCTGGCGCTGGTCCTCGCCCACGGGTACGCCGTGCGGCTGGTACAGGAGGATGTCCGCGGCCTGCAGGATGGGGTAGGTGAACAGTCCCACGCTGGCGTGGTCTGAGCCCTGTTTGTGGGCCTTGTCCTTGAACTGGGTCATCCGCGATGCCTCGCCGAATCCGGTGATGCAGTTCAGCACCCAGGCCAGCTGGGCGTGCTCGGGCACCTGGGACTGGACGAACAGCGTGCACTTGTCCACGTCCACGCCGCCGGCAATGTACTGAGCGGCCGTGACCCGGGTGCGGTGGGCCAGTTCGGCGGGATCCTGCGGAACGGTGATCGCGTGCAGGTCCGGGATGAAGAAGACGGCGTCGTACTCGTCCTGCATCCGGACCCAGTTCACGAGCGCCCCGAGGTAGTTGCCCAGGTGCAGGGAGTCGGCGGAGGGCTGCATGCCGGAGAGGATGCGGTGCCGGGCGGCGGTGGCCGTGCCGGTCGTGGGGGCGGCCGCGAGGACGGCGTCAGGGACGGTGCCGGCGTCGGCGTCGGCGGCCGCGCCTGTGGTCGCGGTGGAAGGAGAGGTCATTCGTGGAAGCCTTACAACTAGAGCCGGTAGTCCACTACCAGCGGGGCGTGGTCGGAGAAGCGGGTGTCCCAGGACGCTGCCCGGTCAACAACGGCTGACACTGCGGCTGCAGCGAGAGCGGGCGTGGCCATGTGGTAATCGATGCGCCAGCCGGTGTCATTGTCGAAGGCCTGGCCCCGTTGCGACCACCAAGTGTAGGGGCCGTCGACGTTACCCGCCAGGCCCCTGTGAACATCCTTCCAGCCGATTTCCTCGCCGAAGAAGCGGTCGAAATAGGCCCTCTCCTCCGGCAGGAACCCGGCACGTTTGACGTTGCCCTTCCAGTTCCTGATGTCCAGTTCCGTGTGGCCGACGTTGAGGTCGCCCACCACCAGGGCGTGGTCACTGTGCTTGGCGAGTTCGGGCAGGCGCGTGGTCATGACATCCAGGAAACGGAACTTGTCGTCCTGTTTGGGGGTGCCGGCCTCGCCCGAGTGCACATAGGCGCTGACAACGGACAGCTGCGAGGCCTGCCCGGCAGCATCCCGGACGATGTAATCGGCCTCGACCCAGCGACCGGCTGTGGCGAAGAAGTCATCCCCGATCCCCACCCGGGTGGCAAGGGGCTCTTCGCGGGAGGCGATGGCGACGCCGGCCCGGCCCTTGGCCTCGGCCTCTGCGTGCAGGATGTACCAGCCCTCGCCGAGCAGTTCCTCGACGATCGCGTCAGGCGCGCGCACCTCCTGGAGGCACAGGATGTCCACCTCGCGGGGCTCAAGCCACTCCGCCATGCCCTTCTTGTAGGCGGCACGCAGGCCGTTGACGTTGACTGACGCGATGCGAAGGTGGTCCTTCTTCAATGCCGAGCTCACCCGATCCACTCTAGTCGATGATGGTTCCGCTAACGGGTGCGTCGTCGCCGCCCGAGGATTTGATCATGTCCCGCGCATTGGTGGCGGTGATCTCAATGGTTTCCAGGGCGCGGCGGATCGTGTCGGGATCCGCGGCGTCACCCTTTTCGCGCTCCTGCTCGACGACGCGGACCTGGACCTGGACGATCTTGAAGGAGTGGTCCAGCTTCATGTCCCGGACGCCGTCCGATTCGCGACGTTCGCTGACCACGCGGGTGCCGCCGTGGTCAGCGCTGCCGGCGGCCGGCGGCCGGCCGGTGGCGGCGTTGAAGGCGTTCTGGGCCTCGTTGAGCCTGGCGCCGGCTTTTTTGGCGGCCTTCTGGATGCTGAACACGACGAAGGACGCCAGGACCAGCCAGAAGCCGGCGATGATCGCCACGATCCAGCCCACGACCTCGTTCTGGTTGGCCGCGAAGATGACGGCCACCACGAACGCGATGATCAAGACCAGCAACCCCGGCCCGCTGATGCGGAACATGGAGAACCGGCCCCTGGCCGTGGAGTCGTTGGACATTGACGCGGAGTTACCCAGAGATTGCATGAGCCCATTATCGCAAACGGGGCCGGCCGCCCGGTGCGCTTCCACCCCGGGCGAACGCCGCCCCACCTTGGGACAGACCCGGCAAGCCAGGTCACAACCGCGTCTAGGTAAGAACCAGGCAGAAGGGGTGGCCGCTGGGGTCCGTGTAGACCCGGAAGGTCTTCGAACCGGCATTCAGGCTTGCCGCGCCGAGGCGGAACACCTCGGCTTCGGCGGCCTCGAGGTCCTCGACGAGTACATCCACGTGCATCTGCTGCGGGTGCTCGGCGTCGGGCCACTGCGGACGGACCAGCCGTTCGACGCGCTGGAAGTCCACGCCCGGCCGGCCGGTGGCGTCGCCGATCGAAATCCAGTCCTCGTGCTCCTGGATCCGGTCCAAGCCCAGCAGCTCCTGATAGAAGGCCGCCAGGGTGTCCGGGTCCTCACAGTCGATGACGAGGGATTGCCATTTGCCGATCATGGGTTCTCCTTTTGTCGAAGGATCGCTTGGAAGGATCCCTACTTGAGGAACAGTTTGCGCAGCCGGCTCGTGGTGAGCAGGACGCCGAGGGCGATCATCACGAGGTAGTAGCCGATGTGCACGGCCGTGGCCGGGGTGAAGACGCCCACACTGATCTGGCGCAGCAGTTCCACGCCGTGCCACAGGGGCATGGCCTGGATGAGCCACTGGATGGACTGCGGGTAGACGCTGAGCGGGTAGAACGTGGCGCTGAAGAGGAACATCGGCAGCATCACGAAGTTGATCCAGTCCATCTGCTGGAAGGTCTTCATGAAGCTCGTGATCCCCATGCCGAAGCTCGCGAAGCCGAAGGCAATGAGCACCGAGGCCGGGATCATCAGGATGGCCCACGGCGTGGTGATCAGCCCCATCACGCCCATGACGGCCGTGAAGCCGGTCGCGTACATGGCCCCGCGCAGCAGGGCCAGGAAGATCTCCCCCATGGCGACATCCAGCGGCCCCAGCGAGGTGTAGAGCATGCCCTGGTACAGCTTGGCGAAGTTCATCTTGAAGAAGACGTTCCAGGTGGAGTCATAGACAGCGCCGTTCATGGCGGAAACGGCCAGCAGCGCCGGAGCGATGTACGCGGCGTAGCTGATCTCCTGCCCGCCCGGGCCCTGGACGGAACCGACGATGGCGCCCAGGCCCACGCCCATGGAGATCAGGTACAGCACGGGTTCGAAAAACCCGGAGACCATGACCATCCAGTTGCTGCTCTTGGTCGCCATGAGCCCGCGGGCCACGACGGCGCGGACGTTGCGGGAGTAGATGGGCCCGAAGCGCCGGCGGCGCGCCGCGTCGGTGACGCTGTGGTCGCCCGCGTTGAAACTTCCGGTCAGCACGCTCATGAGGCCATCCTTTTGGCGAACTGGCGCTTGGTCAGGATCCAGCCGACGGCCGCCAGGCCCAGCAGGAACAGGAGGTGGACGATGGTGAGCCACGGCGGTTCCTCGTAGCCGTAGCTGACCACGCGGCCCAGTTCCGTGCCGTGCCAGATCGGTGAGATCCAGCCGATCCAGCGGACGCCGAGCGGGAGCGTGTCCAGGGGGAAGAACGTGCCGGAGAAGAGGAACAGCGGCATGACAATGAACCGCATGACCATGGCGAACTGGCCCTTGTCCTCCTTGATGGTGGCCGCGTAGGCCATCAGCGGCAGGCCGAAGGACAGGCCGGCGAGGGTGGCGATGAGGATCGATACCCAGCCCCAGGCGCCGGGCGAGGCCCCGAACAGCGCGACGACGGCGAAGTAGATGGCCGACTGCAGCAGGAAACGGACGGTCACGGCGATGACCTGGCCGCCTGCGATCTGTTCCGGCGTCAGCGGCGAGGCATGCGGGCCGTAGTAGACGCGCCGCCATTTGAAGCCGTCCATGACGGGAAACGTGAACTCGTTGGCGGCTGTCATGACGGCGGCCGAGATCAGCAGGGCCGGCGCTATGAACGTCAGGTAGCTGACCCCGCCGAACACGCCGGCGCCGTTGGCCTGGACCAGCGTGGCCAGGCCAACGCCCATCGCGAACAGGTAGGCCACCGGCTGTCCCACGCCATACATGACGATGGTCCAGCCGTAGCCCTTCATGACGCGCAGGACCTGTTCGGCGTAGTAGAAGGCACCCCACTTCCGGGCCCGTGCCGCCGAGATTTCCGGCGAGTGCGCGCGCAGGGCAGGCGCCGCCGTCGTGCCTGCCGCCTGCGGTGCCGGCGTTACGTTAGTCAACGAGGCTCCTGCCGGTCAGGCGCAGGAAGACGTCTTCGAGCGAGGAGCGGCGGACCAGGGACGTGACCGGCCGCAGGCCGCGGGCGGTGACCTGCTCCAGGGCGGCCTCGCCGTCGTGGGCGTAGATGAGCACCCGGTCCGGCAGGGTCTCCAGGCGTTCGCCGATGCCCTCGAGCTCCGCGCCCACGCTGGCGTTGCGCTCCGAGCCGAAGCGCAGTTCAAGGACCTCCCGGGTGGAGTATTCGCGGATCAGGCTGGCCGGAGACCCCTCGGCCATGATCTTGCCCTTGTCCACCACGATCAGGCGGTCGCAGAGCTGTTCGGCCTCGTCCATGTAGTGCGTGGTGAGGATCAGGGTGACGCCCTGTTCCTTGAGCCGGAACAGCCGGTCCCAGAGGATGTGCCGTGCCTGCGGGTCCAGGCCCGTCGTCGGCTCGTCCAGCAGCAGGATCCGGGGCTCGTTGATCAGCGAGCGGGCGATTGTCAGGCGGCGCTTCATGCCCCCGGACAGGGCGTCGACCTTGGACTTGGCTTTGTCGGTGAGCTGGGCGAATTCCAGCAGCTCGTCGGCCTTGGGCTTGAGGTAGCTCATGGGCAGGCCGAAGTAGCGGCCGTAGACCAGCAGGTTGTCCCGGACCTTCAGTTCCTCGTCCAGGTTGTCCTGCTGGGGCACCACGCCCAGGTGGGCGCGGACTTCCGGACCGTGCTGTTCGGGATCCAGGCCCATGATGCTCAGGCTGCCGGAGGTGCGCTGCGAGACCCCGCCGATCATCTTCATCGTGGTTGACTTGCCGGCGCCATTGGGACCCAGCAGGCCGAAGGCTTCCCCGGCAGGGACGCGGAAGGAGATGCCGTCCACGGCGGTGACATCGCCGTAGCGTTTGGTGAGGTTCTCGGCGGTGATGACGTACTGCGGAGGGGCATCTGATGGGCCGCTCACGCGCGATTCTTTCGAGACAAGTTCGGACACCCGCACCACGGTAGTGGATACCCGCAAACTATGAAAGAGTCTTTTCGTAAAATCTCCGGATGTATCCGTTCCGTTATGCCTTTAACGGCACAGGGCACCTGCTTCGCGGGAAGCAGGTGCCCTGTCATCAGACGGGATCCTTAGGCGATCCCCGGGTGGCTTTCCGCCGCCAGGTGGCGCTCCGCGGTTTCCACCACGTTGGCCAGCAGCATGGCGCGGGTCATGGGACCCACTCCCCCGGGGTTCGGCGAAAGCCAGGCGGCGACGTCGGCCGCGGCGGGCTCAACGTCTCCGGTGACCACGGCCTTGCCGTTGCCGTCGTCAACCCGGCTGACGCCGACGTCGAGGACAATGGCGCCCGGCTTCAGGTCTGCCGCCTTGATCATGTGCGGCTGGCCGGCCGCGGCGATCACGACGTCGGCCTGCCGCAGTTCCGCCGGCAGGTCCACCGTTCCGGTGTGGGCCAGGATGACCGTGGCGTTGACGTCCTTGCGGGTCAGCAGCAGGCCCACCGGCCGGCCGATGGTGACGCCGCGGCCGACCACGAGGACGCGTTTGCCCTTCAGGTCGATCCCGTGCCGGGTCAGCAGCTCCACGCAGCCCTTGGGCGTGCAAGGCAACGGGGACTTCATGGGTCCGCTGACGTTGGCCACGAGCCGGCCCAGGTTCATCGGGTGCAGACCGTCGGCGTCCTTCTCGGGATCCATGGCCTCCAGGACGACGTCCTGGTCGATGTGCTTGGGCAGCGGCAGCTGGACGATGTAGCCGGTGCACTCCGGGTTGGCGTTGAGCTCGCGTACCACGGTCAGGAGCTCCTCCTGGCTGGTCTCTTCCGGCAGGTCGCGGCGGATGGACGTGATGCCCACCTCGGCGCAGTCCTTGTGCTTGCCGGCCACATACCAGGTACTGCCGGGATCGGAGCCCACCAGGATGGTGCCCAGCCCGGGGGTGATGCCCTTGGCCTTCAGTGCGGCCACGCGCTGGGTCAGTTCGGCCTTGATGGTTGCGGCGGTAGCCTTCCCGTCAAGGATTTGTGCAGTGTCAGCCGTTTTTGCAGCTGCTCTTGCGGTGTCAGCAGAAGTCATGGCCTACCACTGCTCGTGCTGCGGGTACAGCGGGAAGTCGGCAGCGAGCTTGTCCACGCGTGCCTGCAGGGCCTCGATATCGGTGGCCGCGCCGGACTTCAGCGCCGTGGCGATGATGTCCGCAACCTCGGTGAATTCCTCGGCGCCGAAGCCGCGGGTGGCCAGGGCCGGGGTGCCGATGCGCAGGCCGGAGGTGACCATCGGCGGGCGGGGGTCGAACGGCACGGCGTTGCGGTTGACGGTGATGCCCACCGAGTGCAGGAGGTCCTCGGCCTGCTGGCCGTCCAGCTGGGAGTTGCGCAGGTCCACCAGGACCAGGTGCACGTCCGTGCCGCCGGTCAGGACCGAGACGCCGGCGCCGGCGACATCGGCCTGGCCGAGGCGTTCGGCGATGATCTTGGCGCCTTCGAGCACGCGCTCCTGGCGTTCCTTGAATTCCTCGGTGCCGGCGATCTTGAAGGCCACGGCCTTCGCGGCGATCACGTGCATGAGCGGGCCGCCCTGCTGGCCGGGGAAGACTGCGGAGTTAAGCTTCTTGGCCCATTCCTGCTTGGCCAGGATCACGCCGGAGCGCGGACCGGACAGCGTCTTGTGCACTGTGGAGGTCACGACGTCGGAGTGCGGGACCGGGCTCGGGTGCAGCCCGGCGGCGACGAGGCCGGCGAAGTGCGCCATGTCGGTCCAGAGCAGGGCGCCGACCTCGTCGGCGATCGAGCGGAAGGCGGCGAAGTCGAGGTGCCGCGGGTAGGCGGACCAGCCGGCGATGATGACCTGGGGCTTTTCGGCGATGGCCTGCTCGCGCAGCTTGTCCATGTCGATCCGGAAGTTGTCTTCCTCGACCTGGTAGGCGGCTACGTTGTAGAGCTTGCCGGAGAAGTTCAGCTTCATGCCGTGGGTGAGGTGACCGCCGTGGGCAAGGGAGAGGCCCAGGATCTTGTCACCCGGGGTGATCATGGCGGCGAGCGCTGCTGCGTTGGCCTGCGCGCCGGAGTGCGGCTGCACGTTGGCGTATTCGGCGCCGAAGAGATCCTTGACGCGGTCGATCGCGAGCTGCTCGGCGACGTCGACGTACTCACAGCCGCCGTAGTAGCGGCGTCCCGGGTAGCCTTCGGCGTACTTGTTGGTCAGGACGGAACCCTGGGCTTCCATGACGGCGCGCGGGGCAAAGTTCTCGGAGGCGATCATTTCCAGGGTGCCGCGCTGGCGGCCAAGCTCCTGGGCCAGTACGGCGGCGATTTCAGGGTCGAGTTCGGCCAGCGGCTGGTTGCTCACGGCGGCTGAGGTGGCGGTAGTAGTAGTCACGAGGAACTCCTGGTAGGCAACGGGTACGGCTATTGGTCAAGCTACCGGCTGGCCCGTTGCACCGCTCTTTGATTACGGGCCCGTGGACAGCAAGACTGACAGCGGGCCGCGACAGCGGCGGATGGCACCCGCATGGGAGCCAGCAACGGCCGTGGCAGCACTGGTGCTGCCGACCGGTAAAACATGACCCTCGGCCCAGGCGTACGATCCGTGGTCTTCGTGAGTGCCGCTCCCTGATGGTTAGCCCATCCAACGCCAGTTGCGACGGGTTAACACTACCAAAACCCTTTCAAAACTGCCCCTGAAGCGCAGGTAGGCTGTTCTTCGTGACTGACCAGAACCTCACTGCCTCCTATATCCTCACCCTCTCCTGCCCCGACCGGCCCGGAATCGTGCACGCCGTCGCCGGGGCCCTCCTGGTGGCGGGCTGCAATATTACAGACTCCCAGCAGTACGGCAGCCAGGGCACAGGCACCTTCTTCATGCGGGTGGAGGCGACCACGGCGGCGACCCTGGCGGAGCTGCAGGCGGCGCTCGAACCCGTGGCGCAGGCCTTCGGAATGCAGTGGAGCCTCAACCCGGCCGGCCGGAAGGTCCGCACCCTGCTGATGGCCAGCACGTCCGCGCACTGCCTGAACGATCTGCTGTTCCTGCAGCGCTCCGGCACCCTGCCGATTGAGATTCCGGCCATCGTGTCCAACCACCGCGACCTTGAGGGTCTGGCGGACTTCTACGGCATCCCGTTCCACCACATCCCCGTCACCCCGGACACCAAGGTCCAGGCAGAAGACGCCCTCCGGGTCCTGATGAAAGAGCACGACATCGAGCTCACCGTGCTGGCCCGGTACATGCAGATCATCTCCGACGAACTGTGCGCCGACCTCACGGGCAAGGCCATCAACATCCACCACTCGTTCCTGCCCTCCTTCAAGGGGGCCAAGCCCTACCACCAGGCGCACGCCCGCGGCGTGAAGCTCATCGGCGCCACGGCACACTACGTCACGGCCGCCCTGGATGAGGGCCCCATCATCGAGCAGGAAGTCATCCGCGTGGACCACCGGCGTACCGCTGAGCAGTTCGTCCAGATGGGCCGCGACGTGGAGGGCCGCACGCTCGCCCAGGCCGTGCAGTGGCACGCCGAGCACCGCGTCCTGCTCGACGGCAACCGGACGGTTGTCTTTAACTGAAACCGGTCCTTCACTAGGACTATGGGATCCACCCGGCGGGACCGGCTCGAATCGTTTGTGGCGCTGTTGAAGTCCGAGGGACGGCACGGCGTGCTGGGGCTGGACTGCGGCCGGGGCGCCGACGGGCTGCATTTTGTACAGTCCGGCATCCATTTCACAGGCGTGGACCCGTCCGAGGAGAACATCCATGTCGCCCGGGCGCACGGGCTGGAGGCCTCTGTGGCCAGCCCGGTATCGCTGCCGTTCGCCGACGCCGCGTTTTCCTCGGTGTGGGCGGTGGACGCCCTGGCGGGTCTGGCCCCCGGGGAGTGGGACGACGTCGTCCGCGAACTGGGGCGGGTGGCGGAACCGGGCGCGCCGATCGCCGTCGTCCTCCCCGTTCCCGACCCGCGCAGCGAGGGCCACAACCGCGGCCCGGGCTTCACGGTTCTCCGCGGCCCGGCCTGACCCATCCTTCCCGTTGCGCTATCACTTGTGGTGCTCAAACAGCGCCGATGGGGACCACAACTGATAGCTCAACGGCATTGGGGGGTGGCAGCGGGAGGTGTTCTAGGCTGGTGGCATGGCTCCCCTCTACGCATTCGCCGGCACCGCCCCGGCCGTCCATGACTCCGCCTTCATCGCACCCACGGCCTCCGTGATCGGCAACGCCACCCTGGCCGAGAACTCCAGCGCCTTCTACGGTGTCTCCGTCCGGGCCGACACCGCCGCGATCACCGTGGGCGCGGGCAGCAACCTGCAGGACAACGTGGTCCTGCACGCCGATCCCGGCTTCCCCTGCACGGTCGGGGCCAGGGTCAGCGTCGGCCACAGCGCCGTGGTCCACGGCTGCACTGTCGAGGACGACTGCCTGATCGGCATGAGCGCCACCATCCTCAACGGGGCCGTGATTGGCGCGGGGTCCCTCATCGCCGCCGGGGCCGTGGTGCTGGAGGGCACTGTCATCCCGCCCCGATCGCTGGTGGCAGGAGTTCCGGCCAAAGTCCGGCGCGAACTCAGCGACGAAGAGTTCGCCGGCGTCCAGCACAACGCGGCGCACTACCAGGAACTGGCCCGGGCGCACCGCGAACTCCACGGCGCCTGAGGTCCGCGGCGGCTGAGGCGGCCGTTACCGTTGCGTTAACTTCTTGACTACAAGCCGCGGATACGGCACGCTTCATAGCATGCCCTCACCAACGCGCTCAACGAGGAGCCGAACCAAGAACCCGGGATCGCAGTCCGCCCTCCGGCACCTGAACCAGCAGCGGATCATCGAATGCCTCCTCGCGGGACCGTCCACGCAGGCAGAACTGGCCCGGCAGACAGGCCTCTCCACCGCTACGGTCTCGAACATCGTCAAGATCATGCAGGACGCCGGTCTCGCCTCGACCGAGCCCATCACCAGCTCCGGGCGGCGGGCCCTGAACGTCCGGCTCAACAGCAACGGAGCGGTCGCCGTCGGGATCGATTTTGGCCGGCGCCACCTGCGCGTGGTGTTGGCCTCGCTCAGCTATCACGTGATCGCCGAGGAGTCGGTCCTGCTGCCCCTGGGCCACCACGCCGAGGAAGGCATCCAGGCCGCCGTCGGAGTGCTGGACCGGCTGCTCGCGGACAGCGGCGTGGAGCGCAGCGCCCTGGTGGGTGCCGGCGTCGGAATCCCCGGCCCCATCGACCGCCGCACCGGCACCGTGGCACAGGGGGCGATCCTGCCCGAATGGGTGGGCATCAACATCCTCAAACGCCTAGAAGAAGCGTTGCAACTGTCCGTATTCGTGGACAATGACTCCAACTTGGGCGCCCTTTCCGAGGTCACGTGGGGGCCGCACAGCGGCATCAGCAACCTGATGTTCCTCAAGATCGGCTCGGGTATTGGCGCGGGCCTGATCCTCAACGGCGCCCCCTACTACGGCAACGTCGGCATCACCGGCGAAATAGGCCATGCCACCATCCACGAACACGGGCTGATCTGCCGCTGCGGGAACCGCGGCTGCCTGGAAACCATCGCCTCCACCACCACCATGATCGAGCTCCTGAGCCGCGGCGAGGACCGGCCCCTGACGCCCGGGGACATCGTCCGCAAGGCCCTGGAACGGGACTCCGCGACGCTCCGCGTGGTGGACGACGCCGGTCTCGCCGTCGGACGCGCCCTGGGCAACGTGGCGAACCTGATCAACCCCGAAGTCATTGTGGTCGGCGGCCCGCTGGCGGGGCTTGGCGAGCTGCTCCTGGACCCCATCCGGCGCGGCTTGATCCGCCACGCCGTGCCGGTGATCGGCGAGACCACCACCCTCACGATGTCGTCCCTGGGCGACCGCGCGGAGGCCCTCGGAGCCACGGCTTTGGTGTTCCAACACGCGGGAATCCGGCGCAACTAATCATTTTGTTATCCGCCCGTTGCGTTAAAGACTTGACGACAAGGGCGTGATCCAGTTTACTTTTCCATCAGACGGCCCTGCGGTTTGCAGGGGCGGACAACGAAGTCATGCATTGGAGGCGTAAGGGCAGATGACGTCCCTCAACACGCACAGTGAGCCGCTAATCCTCGAGATGCGCTCCATCACCAAGGAGTTCCCCGGCGTTAAAGCTTTGGCCGATGTGAGCCTGCGGGTGAAGGCAGGCGAGATCCACGCCATCTGCGGTGAGAACGGCGCCGGCAAATCGACCCTCATGAAGGTCCTGTCGGGGGTCTACCCCTTCGGCACGTACACCGGCGACATCGTTTACCAGAACGAGGTCCAGGAGTTCAAGGACATCCGCGCCAGCGAGCACGCCGGGATCGTGATCATCCACCAGGAACTCGCGCTCATCCCCGAACTGTCCATCATGGAGAACATCTTCCTCGGCAACGAGCCGACCAAGCGCGGGGTGATCGACTGGGCCGAGGCCCGGCTGCGGTCCACCGAACTGCTGGCCCGGGTGGGGCTGCGGGAGGACCCGGACACCCCCATCAAGGAGATCGGCGTCGGCAAGCAGCAGCTCGTGGAAATCGCGAAGGCGCTGAACAAGTCCGTGAAGCTCCTGATCCTGGACGAGCCCACCGCCGCGCTGAACGAATCCGATTCCCAGCACCTGCTGGACCTCATGCTGGGCCTGAAGGGCCGGGGCATCACCTCGATCATCATTTCCCACAAGCTCAACGAGATCGAACAGATCGCCGATGAGATCACGATCATCCGCGACGGCAAGTCGATCGAGACGCTGAACGTCAAGGCCGACGGTGTCGACGAGGACCGCATCATCAAGGGCATGGTGGGCCGGACGCTGGAATCCCGGTTCCCGGACCACGAGCCGAAGATCGGCGAGGTGCTATTCGAAGTGAAGGACTGGAACGTCGGGCATCCGCAGGTCCAGGACCGCCTGGTCTGCAAGAACTCCAGCTTCTTCGTCCGCCGGGGCGAGATCGTCGGCTTCGCAGGCCTGATGGGGGCCGGCCGCACCGAGCTGGCCCGGTCCGTGTTCGGCCGCTCCTACGGCCGCTTCATCTCCGGCCATGTCTTCAAAGACGGCAAGGAACTGCAGCTCAAGAACGTCCGCCAGGCGATCGACGCCGGGCTGGGATACGTCACGGAGGACCGCAAGTCCTTGGGCCTGAACCTGCTGGATGACATCAAGGCCACCACCGTCTCGGCGAACCTGCGCAAGATCAGCAAGCACTTCGTGGTGGACAAGAACAAGGAATACGCCGTCGCGGAGGAATACCGGAAGTCGCTGCGGACCAAGACCCCTTCGGTGGAGGAAGGCGTCGCGAAGCTCTCCGGCGGCAACCAGCAGAAGGTAGTGCTGGCGAAGTGGATGTTCACCGACCCGGACGTGCTGATCCTGGACGAGCCCACCCGAGGAATCGACGTCGGCGCCAAGTACGAGATCTACGGCATCATCCAGAGGCTGGCCAACGAGGGCAAAGCCGTGATCGTCATTTCCTCGGAACTGCCCGAGTTGCTGGGCCTCTCAGACCGGATCTACACGATTTTCGAAGGCGCCATCACCGGCGTGCTGACCAAGGACGAAGCCAGCCAGGAAAACCTCATGAAGCTCATGACGTCCGCCCGCAAGACTGCATCGCCCACTGGGACCATCCAGAACTAGCCGAACTACCCGGAAACAAGGACTGAAACAATGAACGCGCTCAAGAAGCTCTTTGGCGGCAACACCCGCCAATTCGGCATGATCTTCGCCCTGGTTGCGCTGATCGTGTTCTTCGAGATTTTCACGGAGGGCCGCACGCTCACGTCGGGCAACGTCATCAACCTCTTCAACGGCAACTCCTACATCCTGATCCTCGCCATCGGCATGGTGCTGGTCATCATCGCCGGCCACATCGACCTCTCCGTCGGCTCCGTCGCGGCCTTCGTGGGCGTCTGCGTTGCCCTCTTCATCCGCGACTGGGGCATGCCCTGGTACATCGGCATCCTGATGGGGCTGGGGCTGGGCGTCCTGATCGGAGCCTGGCACGGATTCTGGGTCGCCTACGTCGGCATTCCCGCGTTCATCGTCACGCTCTCCGGCATGCTGATCTTCCGCGGCGCCAACCAGTTCGTCGGCAAGTCGAACACCATCCCGGTCCCCGGCGACTTCCAGTACATCGGCTCCGGCTACCTGCCTGAGATCGGCCCGAAAACCGGATACAACAACCTCACCCTGCTGATCGGCCTGCTGGCCGTCGCGTACGTGATCTTCAGCGAGATCCGCTCCCGCCGCGCCGCCAAGGAACTCGGCGCCGATGTTCCCGAAGCCTGGATCAGCATCCTCAAGCTGGTCCTGGTCTGCGGCGCCATCCTCTACGCCACGTACCTCTTCGCCACCGGCCGGCCCGGCACCTCGTTCCCGATCCCGGGCCTGATCCTCGCCGTCCTGATCCTCATCTACGGCTTCATCTCCTCCAAGACCGTCATCGGCCGCCACATCTACGCCGTCGGCGGCAACCGGCACGCCGCCGAGCTCTCCGGCGTCCAGTCCAAGAAGGTCAACTTCCTGGTCATGATGAACATGTCCATCCTCGCCGGCCTCGCCGGCATGATCTTCGTCGGCCGCTCCACCGCATCGGGGCCGTTCGACGGCGTCGGCTGGGAACTGGACGCCATCGCTGCTGTGTTTATCGGCGGCGCCGCGGTTACCGGCGGCGTGGGCACCGTGATCGGCTCGATCATCGGTGGCCTGGTCATGGCCGTGCTGAACAACGGCCTGCAGCTCCTGGGCGTCGGCGCCGACCTCACCCAGATGATCAAGGGCCTGGTCCTGCTGATCGCCGTCGCGTTCGACGTCTACAACAAGACCCAGAGCAAGAAGTCGGTCATCGGCATGCTGATGAAGAACTTCGGCCGCAGCAGCGAGATCAAGGCCGACGAAACCACCCAGACCAAAGAGGTCATCTCCCGGGGGATCTGATTCACTCCCCCGGCCCCGAATTCCCATAGTTCTCCGCACACCACCAAAAGAAAGTGAACCAAGCAATGCGAATGATTGGTAAAGCAGGAAAGGCAGCAGCAATCGCTGCTATTGCGGCACTGGCGCTGACAGCCTGCGGCCGTTCGGACACCGGGACTACCGGCGGTTCAACCACCGGAGGCGAGGCGTTCCCGAAGGGCTCCGCGATCGGCGTCGCACTCCCCCAGAAGACCTCGGAAAACTGGGTCCTGGCGGAGCAGCTGTTCAACGACGGCCTCACCAAGGCCGGCTACAAGCCGGATGTTCAGTTCGCCAATGGCGGCGTTTCGGAGCAGCAGAACCAGATCAGTGCCATGATCACCAAGGGCGACAAGGTCATCATCGTCGGCGCCATCGACGGTGCGCAGCTGGGCACCCAGCTCCAGCAGGCCAAGGACGCCGGCGCCACGATCATCGCGTATGACCGTCTGCTGCTGAACACCCCGAACGTGGACTACTACGTGGCCTACGACAACTTCAAGGTCGGTGTACTCCAGGGCCAGGCGCTGCTGGACGGAATGAAGGCCAAGAAGCCGGACGGCCCGTACAACATCGAGCTGTTCGCAGGGTCCCCTGATGACGCCAACGCGAAGGTCTTCTTCGACGGCGCCATGAGCGTCCTGAAGCCGAAGATCGACGACGGCACGCTGAAGGTCCTCTCCGGCCAGTCGACCTTCGAGCAGGCAGTTACCCAGGGCTGGAAGGCAGAGAACGCCCAGAAGCGCATGGACACCCTGCTCGCCGGAACCTACGGCACTGCAGCGCTGGACGGCGTACTGTCCCCGAACGACACCCTGGCCCGCGCCATCATCACCTCGGTCAAGGCCGCCGGCAAGCCGATCCCGGTTGTCACGGGCCAGGACTCCGAGGTTGAGTCCGTCAAGTCCATCATGGCGGGCGAGCAGTACTCCACCATCAACAAGGACACCCGCGCGCTCGTTGAGCACTCGATCGTCATGGTCAACGACATCCAGGCAGGCAAGAAGCCGGAGATCAACGACGACAAGTCCTACAACAACACGGTCAAGGTTGTTCCGGCCTACCTGCTGGAGCCGGTCATCGTGACACAGGCCAACGTCCACACGGCCTACGCCAACGATCCGGTACTCGGACCGATCACCAAGCAGTAATTCCTTATCCAGGTGCCCCTTCCACGGGCGCCGGACAGGCACAAGAGCCCCGGCTCTCCCGCAAGGGAGGGCCGGGGCTCTTGCGTTGACTGCGCTTCACAGCGGATCCATAGCTTCGCCGGGAGGTTCGCACAGCGGCCCGTACCACTGTGGGACCAGCGCCGGGCATTGGGTCCGGCAAGTGGCACCACCCAAGAAAATTAGGAGTACCGTGAGCGTTCTTGCCCGGAGTGTAGGCAACGCCTTTCGAAACAAGGTCAGGACCGCCGCCGTGGTGGCCGTGCTGGCCGTAGCCATCGGCCTTGCCCTTGCCATGCTCGTGGCCAACCAGGCCGTCACCGGCAAGGTCGCCGAGCTGAACGCCTCGGTGGGCACGGTCCTGACCGTGAATCCGGCCGGCGGCCAGGGCTTCGAGGGCGGCGGCGAACCGCTGACCTCGGCGCAGGCGGCCACCGCCGCCGCGGTCCCGAACGTCAGCAGCGTGGTCGGCACCAAGGCGCTGCGCCTGCGCAACGCCGCCGAAATTGCGGCCGAGGCCGCGTCCGGGCGCACAGGCCAGGGCGGCCCCGGCGGGCAGTCGGCCACATCAGTCACCACGAGCCTCACGGCCGCCGTCGACGCCGGTACGCTCGGCAACCGTAACCAAGCCAGTACCGGCACCTCGGGAACCTCCGGAACGGGCACAACCGGCAGCGGCACAGCCGCGGCGCCCACGTTCTCGCTGCCCGTCACGGCCACGGGCATCGGCGCCGAGGTCGACTCCACCGGCAAGGCCCTGCAGCTGACCCAGGGTACCGGCCTGGGCGACTACACCGCCGCGTCCACCGGCGCCCTGCTGGGCACCACGCTGGCCACCAAGAACGGCCTTAGCGTCGGCTCGACCTTCACCATCGGCGATCAGACGTTCACCGTCAGGGGACTGTTCGACGCCGGGACCGCCTTCGGCAACAACGCCCTCTACGTGACGCTTCCGACCGCCCAGACCCTCGCCGCGCTGCCGGACGAACTCTCCACGATGATCGTCACGGTCAACAGCATGGAAAACGTCGACGCCGCCAAGACCGCCCTGCAGGCGGCCCTGGGCTCGGACAAGGCCGACGTCACCCAGGGCCAGCGGAACCTTGAGACCGCCGTCAGCTCGCTGGACAGCGTCAAGAACATTTCCTTCATCGCCTTCGTCGCCGCCCTTGGCACCGCCGGCCTGATCATCCTGCTGATCATGGTCATGCTGGTCCGCGAACGCCGCCGCGAGATCGGTGTCCTGAAGGCCATCGGCGCCCCCAACCGCACCATCGGCCTGCAGTTTGTGCTCGAGGCACTGGTCCTGGTGGCCCTGGGCAGCGTGGTGGGCGCGGCCGTCGCCTCCTTTGCCAGCGGCGGCATCGCCAGCGCCCTCATCAGCTCAAGCAGCTCCAGCACGAGCGCGGCGACCGGCCAGCGCGGCGGCCCGGGCGGGTTCGCCGGCGGGTTCCCCGGCGGCCAGGGCGGACCCCTGGGCGGCGCGAGCCAGCTGCTGACCTCCGTGACGGCGAGCGCCTCCCCCGGCGTCATCGCCGCCGGCATCGCCGCGGTGTTCGGCGTCGCCATCATCGGGGCCCTCGTCCCGGCCCTGCTCACCGCACGCATCCGTCCCATCGAAGTCCTCCGAGGAGAGTAGCCATGATCGAAGTCAAGAACCTGGTCCGCACATTCAAGTCCGGCGACCGGACCATCAAGCCGGTGAACGACGTCAGCTTCGAGCTCGAACAGGGCACGCTGGCCTCGATCGTGGGCAAGAGCGGCAGCGGCAAAAGCACCCTGCTCTCCCTGCTCGGAGCCCTGGACAAGCCCACCAGCGGCGATGTGGTGGTCAACGGCGTGAGCCTGGCCAGCCTGCCGGACGGGAAGCTGACCAACTACCGCCGCCGGGATATCGGATTCGTGTTCCAGCAGTTCAACCTGATTCCGAACCTCTCGGCCGTGGACAACGTGATGCTGCCGATGGAGTTTGCCGGGGTGCGCAAGTCCGTCCGGGCCGAACGCGCCCGGGCGCTGCTCGAACAGGTCCAGCTCGATCCGGACAAGCACGTGCGGCGCATCTACCGGCTCTCCGGCGGCGAGCAGCAGCGGGTGGCGATCGCGCGGGCGCTGGCCAACGAACCCAAGCTGATCCTGGCCGATGAGCCCACGGGCAACCTGGACGAGCAGACCGGTGAGCACATCATCGAGCTGCTCAGCACGCTCAGCCGGGACCACAACACCACCATCCTGGTGGTCACCCACGACCGCGCCCTGGCCAACAAGACGGACCGGCGCTTCCGGCTCCAGCAGGGCCGGCTCACGGAGGAAACGGCCCGGCCCCGCGCGACGGTGGCCGTCACCGGCTGAGGTCCGCCCGGCGCCTCTCCGGCGCCGGGGCTGCGGCGCCGTTCCGGCGTCGGAGCGGCGGGCGGGCCTTGGGGGTCCGCCCGCAGCTCCGGCGTCGAACGGCCCGAACTACACCTCCTGAACTGAACTCCTTACCTGAACCCCTGAACTGAAAGCCCGGCGTCGAGCCTCCGGCGTTTATCCTCCGGCGTGCCAGGGCCGGCGACACCGCGGACCTTCCGCCCCCGGGTGAGAAGATGGCACCATGTCTGCCCTCATCGCGAAGCCGTGGCTGTTCAGCCAGCCGGACCAGGATCCCCGCACAGCCACCGGCGCTAGGCTGCGCTGGGGCATCATCGCAACCGGCGGGATCGCCGCCGCCGTCACCCGCGACCTTGAATTGCTCTCCGATGCGGAACTCTACGCCGTCAGCTCCCGCAGCCAGGCGGCGGCCGATGCCTTCGCAACCGACTACGGCTTTGTCCGCGCCTACGGTGACCGGGACGGCGTGAGCGGCTATGACCGCCTGCTGGCGGACGACGGCGTCGACGTCGTCTACGTCGCCACGCCGCACGCCCACCACCACCGGATCGCCCTTGCAGCCCTCAACGCCGGCAAGCATGTGCTGTGCGAGAAGGCCCTCACCGTCAACGCCCGGGAGGCCGCCGAGCTGATCGCTGTGGCCCGGGCAAAGGGCCTGTTCCTGATGGAGGCGGTGTGGAGCCGGTTCCTGCCCAGCATGCAGCGGGCCTTCGAGATCGCTGCCTCGGGCGAGATCGGCGAGATCAAATGGGTCGGCGCCGACCTCGGTTTCCCGGCGCCCTACTCCCCCGCGTCCCGGCTCTGGTCGCCCAAGGACGGCGGCGGCGCCCTGCTGGACCTGACGGTGTATCCGCTGCTCTGGGCTCTGGGCACCTTGGGGTTCCCGCAAACCGTCAGCGCCACTGGCTGGCTCAACGACGACGGCGTGGACGCCCAGAACGCTTTGACCCTCGGCTACCACCATGGCGCCCAGGCCCAACTGACGTCCTCGTTGCTGGCGCATGGACCCCGCACGGCCACGGTCGCCGGCAGCCAGGGCTACCTGCAGGCCTCCGGCTCCATTAACAACCCCAAGGAATTGCTCATCAGGATCGGCTTCGACGATCCCCGCACCGAGCAGTTCTCGGTGGTCGGGCGGGGCTACACCTACGAGCTCCGCGAGGTCACCCGGTGCATCCAGCAGGGACTCACTGAGAGCCCGGTCATGCCGCTGGAGGACTCCCTGAACACGATGCGGCTTTTCGACGGTGTCCGCGCGCAACTTGGAGTGAGCTATCCGAACGACGCCCACTGACCCGGGCCCGCGGGCGGTCGGAACCGGCTGCATGCCAAGTGTCTCAGTCTGCGCACAGTTTCGGCTCTACTCTGGACTCTCCTTGGGGGCCGACTTACCCTGTAGGCAATTGTCCAGTCTTCCGGGAGCGGGGGTGCGCGCATGGAACCTGCAGCTGCGTCCTTCCGCGCGGGCCGCATCCTGCGCCCCTCGGGCCACTTGCGCCCCGTGCGCCGCGTGCTCCTGGCCGCCGTCGCCGGCGCCGCATGGCTGACGCTCTCCGCCGCCGCCGCGCAGGCGGATGACGCCTGCACGTTCTCCGGACCGGCCGAGGACGCCGGTTCTACAGCGGCCGCCGCCGGCTGCGCTGACGCGGACGACCTCCCCGTTCCGGCCCTAGAGGGCCTGGTCTCCCTGGACATCGCCCCGGCCCCGGCGCGCACGTGGTCGGCGGGCGCCGTTCCCGGCCTGCAGGTTGCCGCCGCGGCCGAGACCGCCGCTGCCGACGCCGCAGCCACAGACGCGCCGCCGCCCGCGACCCAACCGGGCGACGTGGATCCGGCCGGCACGGACCCGGCCAACACAGATCCGGCCAACACAGATCCGACGACGCCGGCCCCCGCGCTCCCCGGACCAGCAGCCACCCCGCCGGCAACCGTGCCGGTGGTGGACCCCGGTGTCCCGGCGGTTCCTGCCGTCCCGGACCCCGGAATCGTCCCCCCGGTCGTTGACCCCTCGGCCCCGTCTCCCGTCGTCGATCCGCCGGTGGCGGACCCCGCGGTCCCCATTCCCGATCCGGTCCCTCTGCCCGGAGACCCGGCGGCGACACCGGCAGGGACACCGGCGGGGACTCCTGCAGCTGTCGACGGCGCATCGCCGTCGGCGGGCAACCCCACCGCCGGGCCCTCAAACGCGGGCACACCCAACGCGGGCACCGCAAACCCAGGCACGTCCACCCCAGGCACCGGAAACCCAGACACAGTAAAGGCGGCCACGGCAAAGGCAGCCGCCGGAAAGACGGGTCCGGGCGAGGCAACATCGCCGGCACCTTCGGCGTCTGTTGGCCCCGGGACGGCCGCTCTACCTGCGGCCTACCGTGCCCCGGTGGCGTATTCTGCCTGGCTGGTCCCTGAACGACACCCCGCGGCGGCACCGGTTGCGGCAGGCGCAGCCCCTCCGGCGGAGCCTCCCACCGGAACGGGCGAGCCACCGGCTCCCGCCGGCAACCCGGGTCCGAGCCCGTGGCATGGCGGTACGGGCCTGCCTGTGCCTGACGCACTCCCGCCTGCTCCGGGCTCCGGATCCGGCAGCGGGCACACGGCCAACGGGCCAACAGGAACGGCGGCGTGGATGCCCAGCCTGTTCTTCAGCCTGCCCACGACAGGTGCCGACCCCATCAGCGGTCCGCTCCAGCACGAGTACTCAGCCGTTTGCGCTGATCCGGGTTCTTCTCCCGACTAATCGGGCCGTCTCTGCCTCCACAGAGCACGGCCCGTCGGGCTGCCTTGGCCGCCCGCTAACAGTCACCCAGGAGAACTCCCCATGGACTCCACCGTCCACCGCCGGGTTTCCGGCACCCCAAATGCTTCCGGCCTGATCCCGTCAGCGCCTTCACTGACCACCGCGTCCATGCCCGCATCCGGGCCGTTCCGGGATGGACTGCACTCCCCCGCGCACCAGGAACGCTCTGGTCAGCGTCCGCGTCCCGGGTGCAGACCGCGGCCGCCGTAACGCATGCCCCGCTCCCGTTGAGGTCTTGTAACCGCCGGAGCGAGGTCGTTGGGTCCGCTGGGGGACCCAACGGCAAGCACTGGCTCCGGCGGTAAGGCCCTGCAGATGAGCGGACCGGCAGAATTACGCCATGCAATACCTCTAGCACTGCGCTTCCATGCCGGGACCGGCGCGGCCGGTCGGCCTCCGGTCGGCACAGAAGCGGAATCCGTCCCCGTATCATTCTCTAAGTGCGCCGACGGTGCGCACACGGAAGGTACGGGGGACATCGTGGACGGATCGCCCAACAGCATCGCGGCGGAGCCATTGGGCGGGCGCTATCAGCTGGGCGAGGTGATTGGCCGGGGCGGGATGGCCTCGGTCTACACGGCCAAGGACCTCAACCTTGGCCGGGACGTGGCCCTGAAACTCTTCGCACCACAGTCGGCCGATCCAGACGAGCTTCGCCGCCAGGAAGCAGAGATCAAGCTCTTGGCGACCCTGAACCATCCGAGCCTGGTGACGCTGTTCGACGCCGGGACGGACACTAGGATTCCCGACGAGCCCCGGCCCTTCCTGACCATGGAGCTCTTGGACGGCCAGGACCTGCGGACCCGTGTCCGTCACAGTCCCCTGCCGCTGGAGGAGTTGGCCGTGATCGGCGCAGGGACGGCGGACGCCCTCGCGTATGTTCACGGCCTCGGCATCATTCACCGGGACATTAAGCCCGCCAACATCCTCCTGGTGCCGGTCCGGCCGGGCGAGCCGCTTCGGCCCAAGCTCACAGACTTCGGAATCGCCCGGATCGTCGACGGGACCCGGCTGACGGCCACGGGAACCATGGTGGGAACCGCTGCCTATCTCAGTCCGGAACAGGCCCGCGGCGCCGACCTCGGACCGGCAAGTGACATCTACTCCCTGGGCCTGGTCCTGCTCGAATGCCTCAAGGGCGAAGTGGAGTACCCGGGCAGTGCCGTCGAATCCGCGGTGGCCCGTCTGCACCGCGCCCCCGCCATTCCGGACGCCGTGCCCGCCGAGTGGGCCCGGATTATCCGGGCCATGACCGACCTCGACCCGCTGGCGCGCCCCTCTGCTGCCGATCTCGAGTCAGCCTTCCGCTTCGCCCTCGTTTCCCCCGGGTCCGTGCCGGGGCCCGTCAAGACGGAACCCACACGGGTCCTCCCCGCCCCGCCGGCGAGGCCGCCCCGCCCACCCCGACGCGCAGCCTGGGCTGCTGGCCGAACACGTCCCCTGTACGTGCTGGACACTGGATCAATATCGGCCCGGCCACGCCACCGCTTCAATCGCCCCGCTTCCCGTGGGGCCGCATGGTTCCTCGGTGCCGGGCGCCGCACCCGGCTGGCCGTTGTGCTCGCCGCGCTGGCCGTGCTAGCCGTTGGGGCAGCGATTGCGATCCCCATCTCTACCCCTACTGCCCCCGACGTCGTCCCCTACCCCACTGTCACGGGGTCGCTCGGCGATCATCTGAAGGATCTCCAGAAGAGCGTGGAACCATGAGCCAATCGCGCATCGCTGGGCGGAACCGCCACAGGTCGCCGTACAGATGGCCCGCAGGCCTGCTCGCCGGGCTGTTGCTGGCGGGGGCACTGGCAGGCTGCGGCTCCCCGGCCCCCGAGCTGGGCCGCGACGCGGCGAGGCAGCTGCAGTCCCAGGTCCTGGCGGTCAGCGAAGCTGCAGCCTCCAACGACCCCGCGAGCTCCCTGAAAAGGCTTGATGAGCTGCTGGCCGGGCTGGATGCTGCAGCCGCGAGCGGCGAAGTGTCTTTCAAACGCCACCAGAGCATCAAGTCATCCATCGACGCCGTCCGGGCCGACCTTGCCGCGCAACAGGCTGCGGCCGAGGCAGCCCGCCTGGCGGCCGAGAAAGAAGCCGCAGCCCAGGCCGCCGCGGCTGCTGCGGCAGCTGCTGCGGCCGCGGCGCCGGCACCGGCCGCCGTCGTTCCTGCCCCCGCCCCGGCGAACAGCGGCAAGGCCAAGGGAAAGGAAAAAGGGAAGGGCAACGGCTGATTCGTCGTCACTGTCGTCAGCCTGCTTACTATTTTGGCCAAACCCCGCTAGCGTAAGGGAACGCGGCTTTATGCCGGTCAACGACCAAGAATCGCGGGCTGCCGCCCGCCAATCGAAGGAGTGACCCCTGCATGGCAACTGTTCAGGAATCCATTGAAGTCAATGTTCCGCTGAGCCAGGCCTATAACCAGTGGACGCAATTCGAGGAATTTCCGCTCTTCATGAGCGGTGTGGAATCCGTTCAGCAACTCGACGACACCACTGTCCACTTCAAGACCAGCATCGGTGGAGTCCGGCGCGAATATGACGCGCGGATCACCACACAGGAACCCGACCAGCGCGTGTCGTGGGAAAGCCTTGATGAACCACGGAACGCCGGCACCGTCTGGTTCGAGGACCTCGGCGACGCCGAAACGAAGGTTAACGTAGAGCTGAGGTGGGAGCCGGACTCGGCAGCGGAAAAGATCGGCGCGGCGATCGGCCTCGATTCCCGCCAGGTTGCTGCCGACCTGAAGAAATTCAAGCTCTTTATTGAAGGGCGCGGCGCCGAGACGGGCGGATGGCGCGGACGCGTGGACGGCGTCGCTCCGGGCGCCACCACCGCCGTGCCGCTCCAAGAAGAAGTGGGCTACAGCGCGGAGCCTGCCTTCGAACGCGTGGACGCCGACCCGGACATTGCTCCCGAGCCGCCCTTCGACCAGGACCAGCAACGCTGACCAGAGTTCGCATTGACCTGACGTGTGGCTGCGCCTCCGGACGGGCAGCAGAAACGCCCCGCCTCCCTTGTGGGGGACGGGGCGTTCTGCGTGGCGGTGAGCCGGGGACTGCCGGGCGCTGGCTGAGTGCTCCTTTGTCTGGGCAGTGGGGCCGCTATTTTGTCAGCGTGGCAAGCACTTCGCTGAAAGTGGCCGAGGGGCGCATGACCGCGGAGGCCTTTGCCGCGTCCGGACGGTAGTATCCGCCGATGTCCACCGGGGAGCCCTGCACTGCCAGGAGTTCACCGGTGATGGCGTCCTCATTGGAGTCCAGTGCGCCGGAAACGGCGGCGAAGGCCGCGGCGAGCTCGGCGTCGTCGTCCTGGCGGGCCAGTTCCTGGGCCCAGAACTTGGCCAGGAAGAAGTGGCTGCCGCGGTTGTCCAGCTCGCCGGCCTTGCGCTTGGGGGACTTGTCCTCGAGCAGGAAGGTGCCGGTGGCGCGGTCCAGGGTGTCGGCCAGGACCTGGGCGCGGGCGTTGCCCGTGCTCGTGGCGAGGTGCTCGAAGCTCACGGCCAGCGCGAGGAATTCGCCCAGGCTGTCCCAGCGCAGGTGGTTTTCCTTCAGCAGCTGCTGGACGTGCTTCGGGGCGGATCCGCCGGCGCCGGTCTCGAACAGGCCGCCGCCGTTGATGAGCGGCACAACGGAGAGCATCTTGGCGCTGGTGCCCAGTTCCAGGATCGGGAAGAGGTCCGTGAGGTAGTCGCGGAGCACGTTGCCGGTCACCGAGATGGTGTCCTCGCCCTTGCGGATGCGTTCGATGGTGAAGGCGGTGGCCTTCTCCGGGGACATGATGGCGATCTCCAGGCCCTCGGTGTCGTGGTCCTTGAGGTATTCCTCCACCTTGGCGATCATCCGGGCGTCGTGTGCGCGGCCCTTGTCCAGCCAGAAGATGGCCGGCGTAGCGGAGGCGCGGGCACGGGTGACGGCCAGCTTGACCCAGTCACGGATCGGCACGTCCTTGGTCTGGCAGGCGCGCCAGATGTCGCCGGGGGCGACCTGGTGCTCGATCAGCACGGTGCCGGCGTCGTCGACGATCTGCACGGTGCCGGCGGACTGGATCTCGAAGGTCTTGTCGTGGCTGCCGTATTCCTCGGCGGCCTGGGCCATGAGGCCAACGTTCGGGACGGTGCCCATGGTGGTGGGGTCGAAGGCGCCGTGGGCGCGGCAGTCGTCGACGACGACCTGGTAGATGCCGGCGTAGCTGCTGTCCGGGAGGACAGCCAGGGTGTCGGCTTCCTGTCCGTCGCGGCCCCACATGTGGCCGGAGCTGCGGATCATGGCCGGCATCGAGGCGTCGACGATCACGTCGGAGGGAACGTGCAGGTTGGTGATGCCCTTGTCGGAATCGACCATGGCGAGTTCGGGGCCGTCGTTGAGGCCCTTTTCGATCGCTGCCTGGACGTCGCCGCGGATTTCCTCGGGCAGGTCCTCGAGGCCGTTGAGGATGGAGGCGAGGCCGTTGTTCGGGCTCAGTCCGGCGGCGGCGATCTGCTCGCCGTAGGTGGCGAAGAGGTCCGCGAAGTAGGCCTTGACGACGTGGCCGAAGATGATGGGGTCCGAGACCTTCATCATGGTGGCCTTCAGGTGGGCGGAGAAGAGCACGCCCTCTTTCTTGGCCCGGGCAACCTGTGCGGCCAGGAACGTGTCCAGGGCGGCGGCGCGCATCACGGTGCCGTCGATGACCTCGCCGGCCAGGACCGGGAAGGCACGCTTGAGGACCTTGACCGTGCCGTCTTCCTTGACGAGCTGGATCTTGATGTTGGTGTCCGCGTCGATGACCACGGACTTCTCGTTGGCGCGGAAGTCGTCGGCCTCCATGTGGGCCACGTTGGTCTTCGATTCCGGGGTCCAGGCACCCATGCTGTGCGGGTTCTGGCGGGCGTAATTCTTGACCGAGAGCGGGGCGCGGCGGTCCGAGTTGCCTTCGCGCAGGACCGGGTTCACGGCGGAGCCCTTGATCTTGTCGTAGCGGGACCGGATGTCCGTTTCCTCGTCCGAGGAGGGGTTGTCCGGGTAGTCCGGCAGCGCGTAGCCGTGGCCCTGGAGTTCGGCGATTGCCGCCTTCAGCTGCGGCACGGAGGCGCTGATGTTGGGCAGCTTGATGATGTTGGCTTCGGGCGTCTTGGCAAGGGCACCAAGCTCGGCCAGGGCGTCACTGACGCGCTGCTCTTCGGTGAGGTAGTCGCCGAATGCGGCGATGATGCGGCCGGCCAGCGAGATGTCGCGGGTCTCCACTTCCACACCGGCCGTCGAGGCGAACGCCTCAATGATCGGCAAGAACGAATAGGTGGCCAGCATCGGCGCTTCGTCGGTGTGGGTATAGATAATCTTTGCCATTGCTCGGGCGTCTCCCTGAAGGTCTGGGTATTTCCGGAATCTTGTGTTATCTCAACACCCCTAACTTACCCGAGGTGCCCCCGTTGACGCCTACCGGCGTCGTGCGCGGACGGATGCGTGACACCCCACATGCGGATTAACAAGAATTGACAATCGACTTTACAGATTAGTCAAATTGCCGTAGTTTCGTTCCATCCAGCGGCCGCCACCAGCTGTCGCCCCATATTTCCACCGGTTAGGACACCCATGAGAACACCCAAGACTCTGGCCACCAGCCTGCTGACTCTTTCGGCCGCGGCGCTGCTGGCCCTGAGTGCCGCGGGGGCGGCCACCGCCTCCCCAGCCCCGGCCAAGGCACCGGTTTCCACATCCGATGTCACAAGCCACACCGTCACAGAGACCGGCGCGGCCGACTACTGGACCGCGGACCGCATGCGCAACGCCGTCCCCGGCGACGTCCTGGCGGACAAGGCCATGAAACGGAACGGCAAGGCCGCGGCCAAGCCCGCGGCGGCACTGCTGGAGGGTGCCGCCCCGAGTACCGTCGAGGCGACCGCACCGAAGCAGCAGTCCCAGCCGGCGCTGACGCAGACGCCGCAGACCAAGGCCAATGCGAGCGAATCCCCCGTCCCGCACATCGGCAAGGTCTTCTTCACCCTCGGCGGGACCAACTACGTCTGCTCCGGCAACGCAGTGTCCTCCGGCAACAAGAGCACCGTCTCCACGGCCGGGCACTGCGTGAATGAGGGCCCGGGCGCCTTCGCCACCAAGTTCACGTTCGTCCCGGCGTACCTCAACGGCGCCTCGCCCTACGGCAAGTGGACGGCCAAGGCCCTCTACGCCCCCACCCAGTGGAGCTCCTCCGGCGACATGACCTACGACACCGGCTTCGCCGTCATGTCCACGCTGAACGGCCAGTACCTGAGCGACGTCGTCGGCGCCTCCGGACTGCAGTTCAACGCCGCCCGCGGCCTGAGCTACAAGTCGTTCGGCTACCCCGCCGCGGCCCCGTTCAACGGTGAATCCCTCAAGAGCTGCTCCGGCACGGCCACCAACGATCCCTACAACCCGCAGTTCAACACCCAGGGGATTCCCTGCAACATGACCGGCGGGTCTTCGGGCGGACCGTGGTTCATCGGCAGCAGCGCTTCGGGCTACCAGAACTCGATCAACAGCTACGGCTACGGCACCAACTCCACCACCATGTATGGCCCGTACTGGGGCAGCGTGATCCAGCAGGCCTACACCACGGCCGCCGCTTCCTAGCCTCCGGGTGCACGGGCCCGGTTCGCGCCGGGCCCGTGCAGTCCGGGGACGTGGGTGCCCGGCCTTGGTACCCCTAGTGTTACTCCAGGTCCGGGCATCCAAAGCTTTGTTGCCCAAGCCTGATTAGCCCACCTTGTTACCCCAGCTTGATGCTCCAGCGCGGGGTCACTTGCGGCCCATCTTCAGCAGTGAGGAAGCCGCAGTGGCCCCGCGCTGGTTTTCTTGGTTCACGACGGCGGGTCTCCACGGGACATGCCCTCCCCACCCGCCGAGGCCTGGACATATCCCCCATATGCCCACTCCTTGCCCCGAAAAATGAGCATGTCCCGCGGAAAGAATGGGCATGTTCCCGGGTTGGACCTGCCCATGCCAGATTTAGCAGGACATGCCCTCCCCACCCGCCGAGGCCTGGACATATCCCCCTTATGCCCTCTCCTTGCCGCGAAAAATGACCATGTCCCGCGGAAAGAATGGGCATGTTCCGCGGGCAGGCCACCAACCCACTCTTGGGCACAAAAAATGGACATGTCCTCCGGATGAGGGAGGGCATGTCCATTCTTTGTGCGGCCCCGCGGAACCAGGCCCCGCGGATGCGGCCCGGCGGAATCAGGCCCGGCCGGACCGGGACCCGGCAGGATCTAGGCCTAGTGGAAGAAGTGGCGGGCTCCCGTGAAGTACATCGTGATGCCGGCGGCGTTGGCCGCGGCGATGACTTCCTCGTCGCGGACGGATCCGCCGGGCTGGACCACGGCGCGCACACCGGCGTCGATCAGGATCTGCAGCCCGTCGGCGAACGGGAAGAACGCATCGGACGCCGCGACGGCGCCGCGGGCCCGCTCCGGCGAACCGGCTGCGTCGGCATTCGAAGCGCCGCCAGCACCGTCGACGTCGGACGCCACGGTGACGCCCAGGGTGTTGGCGCGCTCGACGGCGAGCTTGCACGAATCGAGCCGGTTGACCTGGCCCATGCCGATGCCGACGGCGGCACCGTTGTCCGCGAGCAGGATGGCGTTGGACTTGGCTGCGCGGCAGGCGGTCCAGGCAAACGCGAGGTCGGCCAGGGTGGCGGCATCGGCGGCGTCGCCCGCGGCGAGGGTCCAGTTGGCGGGGTTGTCGCCGTCGGCGTCGACCTTGTCCGTGGCCTGCACCAGCATGCCGCCGGAGACCTGGCGGAACTCGGTCGGGTAGCGGCCGTAGCCGTCAGGGAGGGCCAGGAGGCGGATGTTTTTCTTCTTGGACAGGATCTCGACAGCCTCGTCCTCGAAGTCCGGCGCAATGACGACCTCCGTGAAGATCCCGGCGACTGTGCGCGCCATTTCGGCGGTGACCGTGCGGTTCGCGGCGATGACGCCGCCGAACGCGGACACCGGATCACAGGCGTGGGCCTTGGCGTGGGCGTCGGCGATGGGGTCCGCCGCGGACGCGGAACCCACGGCCACGCCGCAGGGGTTGGCGTGCTTGATGATCGCGACGGCGGGCTCGGCGAAGTCGAACGCGGCGCGCAGGGCGGCGTCGGCGTCGACGAAGTTGTTGTAGCTCATGGCCTTGCCGTGCAGCTGGTCGGCCTGCGCGATGCCGGCCGGGGCGGCCTTGTCCACATACAGTGCGGCCTGCTGGTGCGGGTTTTCGCCGTAGCGCAGCACCTCGGAGCGTTCCAGGGCCAGGCCGGCGTAGGCGGGCCAGTCGATCACGCCGTCGCCGTCCTCGTCGCGGAACTGGCTGGCGGTCCAAGTGGCCACGGCGGTGTCGTAGGCCGCGGTGTGCGCGAACGCCTTGGCGGCGAGCCGGCGTCGGGTCTTCAGGTCAAAGCCGCCTGAGGCGGCCGCCTCCACCACGGCGCCGTAGGAGGCCGGGTCCACCACGATGGCGACGGCGGCGTGGTTCTTCGCGGCGGAGCGCACCATCGCGGGGCCTCCGATGTCGATCTGCTCGACGACGTCGTCCGGCGCGGCACCGGACTTCACGGTCTCCACGAACGGGTAGAGGTTGACTACGACGAGGTCGAACGGCTCGATCTCCATGTCCGCGAGCGTCTGCATGTGGGCCGGGACGCGGCGGTCCGCGAGGATGCCGCCGTGCACGCGCGGGTGCAGGGTCTTGACGCGGCCGTCCAGCATTTCCGGTGAGCCGGTGACTTCCTCGACTTCCTGCACGGGGATGCCCGCGGCGGCGATCTTCTTGGCCGTGGAGCCCGTGGAGACGATCTTGACGCCGGCTGCGTGCAGGCCCCGAGCGAGCTCCTCCAGACCGGTCTTGTCGTAGACCGAAATCAGTGCCCGGTGGATGGGCACTCGGTCGATGGATACACGGTCAAGCTGCGTGAAGCTCACAAAAGTCTCCGTCTTATATCGCGGCGGGCCGCGGGTGGTGGGGATGCGGCCAGTTTATCGCGTCCGGGCCCTCCGCCTTCCCTCGGGGCTGCCCGCGCGCCGGAGTGTGAAGCACGCCTGGGCCGCGGCCGGGCGACGTAGGGTTAAAGCAGGAGGCCAAGATGAACACGTACACCACTGTGCCCAGCGGCGAACAGGTGGTCCAGGAACTGCCGTGGCGGTGGAAGGTCCAAGGCCGGATCTTCCTGATCGGCGGACTGGGCTTCATGTTCGATGCCTGGGACGTCACCCTCAACGGCATCCTCATTCCGTTGCTGTCCAAGCACTGGTCCCTGAGCCCGGGCGATGCCGCGTGGATCGGGACGGCAAACCTGATTGGCATGGCCCTGGGCGCCTTCGTCTGGGGCACCATCGCGGACACCATCGGGCGCAAGAAGGCCTTCACCGCGACCCTGCTGATCTTCTCCATCTTCACTGTGCTCGGCGCGTTCTCCCCCGACTTCATGTGGTTTGTCCTGTTCCGTTTCCTGGCCGGGTTCGGCCTGGGCGGCTGCATCCCGGTGGACTATGCGCTGGTGGGCGAGTTCACACCGCGCAAGAATCGCGGCCGGGTCCTCACCGCGATGGATGGCTGGTGGCCGATCGGAGCCGCCCTCTGCGGGTTCGTCTCCGCGGGGCTGGTCGCGGTGTTCGCGGACTGGCGGCTGACCATGCTGGTCATGGTGCTGCCGGCGCTGCTGGTGTTCTGGGTCCGCCGCAGCGTGCCGGAATCCCCGTTGTTCCTGATCCGCAAGGGCCGCCGCGATGAGGCCGCGAAGGTGATCGACAGCCTGGTCGAGGCCACCGGCGCCGAGCCCCGGGTCTACAGCCTGCCTGCCGCGCAGGACGCGCCGCGCCTCTCTGCGGGCAGCGCCTGGACGCAATTGCGCGCGCTCTGGCAGTTCAACTGGAAGATCACGACGGCGGCATGGGCGCTGTTCTTCAGCATCCTGCTGGTCTACTACTTGTCGCTGACGTGGATGCCGCGGATCCTGATCGGCGCCGGGTTCGAGGAGTACAAGGCCTTCCTGACGACGGCGTCGATGGCCGCCGTCGGGCTCCTCGGCGTGGTGGTGGCCGCCCTGCTGGTGGAGCGGGTGGGCCGCAAGTGGATCCTCGCCATCACGGGCCCTCTCTCCGCTCTGACGCTGGTGATTGTGGCGATCGTGGTGGACATCCCGACGGCGGCCGTGTTCTGGCTGCTGGTGTTCGGCTTTGTGGTCCAGGTGGCCATCCCGGTGCTCTACGCCTACGTCTCCGAGCTGTACCCCACGGAACTGCGCGGCTCGGGCTTCGGCTGGGCCTCGACGTTCTCCCGGCTGGGTGCCGGGTTCGGGCCGCTGATCTTCGCGGCCATTCTGTGGCCGGAGCTGGGGCTCGCGACGTCGTTCGCGCTGGCCGGCGGACTGGTGCTGCTCTCCGTGCTGTGGATGGCGTTCTTCGCCCCCGAAACCAAGCAGCGCCGGCTCGAATAGCGCGCCCCCACCCATTGTCTCAACCCAACTGACTCGCAGCAGGGGCCGTTTTGAGCGTCTATAACGGCCCCTGCTGCCAGCTAGTTGGGCTGTCAACCATGGCGGGCGAGCGCGGCGCGGACCTTGGCGACTGCGGCCCGCGCGTCGTACTCCATGTGCCGCTTCGAGATCCGGACCAAGGTCCAGCCAGCGCCGCTGAAGTCCTCTTCCTTGGCGATGTCACGGATGATCTGGGCAGGTTCGGAGTGCCCGTCCCCCTCGTACTCCACGGCAACCCGGTGCTCCGGATAGGCAAGATCGGGTTGACGCGCGACGCCGGATCGCAGGACTGTGGTCACGTTCAGTACCGGTTCCGGCAGTCCCGCACGGCATAGCGCAAGCCGGAGCCTCGTCTCGGGCGCCGAATCTGCACCGATCCGGGCCTGTTCCAAGGCAAGCCGCGCCTTGCGGATGCCGGGCGTACCCTTGTGCCGGTCCAGCATCGCGGTGAGTTCCCCCGGGCTGGCATAGGGCTCCGTCCGGCTTTCCAACGCGTGGCGCGGGTGGCGCAACAAGTGGTCCGCCACCACGGTCAGCTCATCGATGCTCATCTTCCGAGCGCAGTCCAGCCAAGTCCTGGTCCGCGTGGTTACAAACACGCCGTCGACCGTGGTGATCTCGTCCGCGAAGAATTGCCCGACGTGGCCGATCACGCCCCTGCGCCGCGGTATTGCCATCGTGTCCGGACGGGAAATGTGGATGCCCGGGGTATGAGAGCCCGGTAGGAAGCCAGGAAACTCCCAGAGCAGGAAGGCGGTCGCGTGGGAGACCGCAGAGAATCGCGTAATAAGGGCGAGGGGCCGGGCATGGAGCTTCAGTTCAGCAGGGTGTCCTGATGGCAAGCGGATCCCGCGGCTCGGAATGCACAGGGACTGATGCTTGAGCCTGCGCCGGCTGACCCCGGCGTCGGCTGCCTCCTGGACGGTAAACGGCGCCGAGCCGAGCGGAGCCGGGATTGGCCGAGGTGTCTTCATCGACCTATCGTCGCAAAGCCGAGGACTTCGTCATGGAGTTATCCACAGGCCGTTACCTGTCTAACCAACTAGCTAGCAGCAGGGGCCGTTTTGGCCGCTCAAAACGGCCCCTGCTGCGAGTCAGTTGGGGGAAAAATCAGGCCGGGGCGTGCTGCGCCGCGGCCAGGGATGCCAAGGTGGAGACCAGGAGCCGGCGCTCGACGACTTTGATGCGCTCGTGCAGGGATTCCTCGGATTCGCCGTCCCCGATCGCCACGGCTTCCTGCGCAATGATGGGTCCCGTGTCCACGCCGGCATCGGCCCAGTGCACCGTGCAGCCGGTGACCTTCACGCCGTAGGCCAGGGCGTCGCGGACACCGTGGGCGCCGGGGAAGGCCGGCAGTAGCGCCGGGTGCGTGTTGAGGTATTTGCCGCCAAAGGCGTCGATGAAGTCCGCGCTGACAATCCGCATGAAGCCCGAGGACACCACCACGTCCGGGGCGAAGCCGGCGACGGCGTCGGTCAGGGCAGCGTTCCAGGCCGCCCGGTCCGGGTAGGCCTTGAAGTCCACCACGAACGTGGGGATTCCGGCCGCGGCGGAGCGCTCCATCCCGAATGTCCCCGGCCGGTCGGCGCCCACGGCGGCGATCTCGACGTCGAGCGCTCCGGACTTCACGGCGTCGATAACTGCCTGGAGATTGGAGCCGGTGCCGGAAACGAGGACAACTATGCGCATGGTCCTAGCTTATGGGGCCGCTCGCGTAGGCTGGAAAACATGAATTCCCCCTCGGACTCCGGCGGCGGCGAGCCGGGCCGGGATCCGCGCAGTCACGCGGCCACAGAAACCCCGCGGCTGACCCACACGCTGTTCCGCCTGTTCATCGTCGCGGTTCTGGGCTCGTTCTTCGTTTTCCAGCTCGACGTGGCGTACCTGTGGCTGACGGCACTGCTCACGGTGGCCGGGATCGTGCTGGGCATCGTGGTGCTGGTCCGGGCGGTGAAGGACAAGGAATCGCGGCTGGTCCTGTTCGGCACCATCTCCGGGCTGGTGGTCACCGCGGTGATGCTGCTGATCGTCTTGGCCTCGACGCTGTTCTTCAGCCAGATCCGCGACTACCAGCAGTGCGTCCGCCACGCCCTGACGGAGCAGGCAACCTCTGCCTGCCGGACGCAGCTGGAGCACTCCATGCCCACGCAGTTGCGCTAACCAACTCCCCCAGCCCGCGCTAGCCCGCGCAACACGTCAGCGTCAGCGGTTGCTGACCGTTTCCAGGTCGGCCTCGCGCAGCTTCTGCTGGCGTTCCAGCCAGGGTCCGGCCGCGTAGCCGATCACGACGCCGATCCCCACCTCCGCGGCCATGAACACTGCCGTGCGGAGCGGGTCGGGCCCGATCTCCGTCAGCCTCCCGATGCCGGCCGAGCCGCGGGCCAGCCAGGCCAGGCCCGCCGCGAGCAGCCCTGCGACGGAGCCGATCACGGCGCCCAGGACCAGGGTGGAGGCCGCGGCGGTAAACCAGCGGGCCCGGATCTTGATGGAGAGCCACTCGTCGAAGTGGTTCTCGCCTTCGCGCAGGAACCACCAGCCCGCCAGCGTCCCGGCCAGCGCCGGCACCACCAGGGCCACGAAACCGAAGTCGAGCGAGCCGGCCGGCAGCGCGGCGAACACGGGAACGGACGGCAGCGGCCCCACGGCCGTCCCCAGCGGGCCGGCCAGGGAGCCGACGCCCAGTGCGAACCCCGAGCCGCAGATCCACGCCAGCGCAAACACCACGAGGTTGGGCAGGAAGCCCAGCTGCACGATGGTGAGGACAGAGCCGCCCATGGCACCGGCGTCGAGCCCTTCATACACGGCCACCACGAGGTTCCAGTGGATGAAGAGGTCGACGGCGAGCAGCGCCGCCGCCATCGCCAGGCTCGCCATCAGCGCCACCGATCCTGCCTTGATGGCCGAGCCCAGGTAGGAGCCGGCCCAGCGGGAGTGCTGGCTGGTTCGCGAGAGCCAGGCCACGGCGTCGACGCCGATCAGCCGGCTCCACGAGCCTGCCTCCCGGCGGGCGCCGACCACCATGCCGAGGCCGAACGGGATGAGCGGAATGAGTGCGGCAGCCCAAAGGCTGATGCCGACGTCGGCCGTGCGGCAGACGAAGCCCGTGGCGAGGCCGAACCCGGCGTACATCAGCCAGGAGCCGAGCAACGCCTGCCAGAGCTGGTCGGTGTAGGAGGCGCGGGCGAGCCGGCGGCCGGCGCGCCAGGCGAGCAGGAACGGGATGAGGGTCAGGCCCAGCGGGATGAGCGAGAGCGTGCCGGATTCCGGTTGCGCCGCGGCCCCGGCGCCGGGGGTGTCCAGCAGCAGCGGAACGCCGTGGATCAGCAGCCAGGCCTGGCCGGCGAGGCGTGCCAGGACGTCGAACCCGCCGTGCTGGAATCCGGCCGTGGCCCAGACCATGACGATCGGCGCCACCACCACGAGGGCGGATATGACGGCGGCCTGGGCGGACTCTAGGGCACCCTGCAGCCCCAGGGGCATGGGGAGGCCACGTTGTCCGGTCTGATCAGCGCGCAGTTTCATCGAGATCCATGGTGCCACGGGCCCGGCATCCGCCCGGTTTCCGACAGGCACAACGCCCGAATCCGTGCTAATTGCCGAGCGCGGCCTCTCGGTTGCCGCACCCGCCCTCCCGGCGCTTTTTCCAGACCCCGGTCGTAAAATTGTAAATGTCCGCAATCAGTGGTTGGAGGCAATAATGACTACCGCATCTCCTCATGCACACGGCGTTCATTTTGGTCGGACAGATGTACAGAACGTTGGCATGGGTGTGGGTATCGTCCTGATCGTCGTGGGCATCTTGGGGTTCATCCCCGGCATCACTACGAATTACAGCGAACTGAGGTTCTTCGGGCCCGATTCCAAGGCCCTGTTCCTGAACCTGTTCCAGGTGTCGATGTTGCTGAACATCGTTCAGCTCGCGATCGGCGCCACCGGCGTGAGCATGTCCCGGACTGCCCTGGGCGCCCGGAATTTCCTCATGGGCTCCGGTCTGCTGTACATCGTCCTTAGCATTTACGGTTTCATCGTCGGCGTGAATTCGGCGGCCAACTTCCTGTCGCTGAACACCATGGACAATTGGGCCTTCATGGTAATGGGCGTGGCAATGGCCGGCGCAGGCTGGCTGATGACGAGGCACCTTGAAGAAGACGTAAAGACCCGGTCATCAACCCCCGGGACCTAGGGAGCCGCGAATGAGTAACGTTTCATAGTATTCAGAAAATTCGTACTACCTGCTGGTGCAGTGGCTTAGCGGAAACGCGGCGGCTGCACCAGCTTCCTTATGTCCGGGAATTTTCCGGCGACGGCGGCGTCCCGGCGCGGACGACGACGGCGGCGCGCCGGGCACGCAAGAAGGCCGGGACCTTGTGGGTCCCGGCCTTCCGTGGGCCAAGCAGGTTGCACCGGCGGCCCATGCTCCCATCCAACTGGCAGCAGAGGCCGTTCTGAGGGCTCAAAACGGCCTCTGCTGCGAGTCAGTTGGGCCCAGCGCTAGGTGGTGCCGACCTCCACACGGGGCGGGAGGGTGTCCCACTCCGTTTCGGCGGCCCGCATCCACGGGAAAGGCAGCAGGTCCTTGATCCGGATCTTGCCCACCTCGCCCTCGGCATCGACCAGGACGGATGTCTCGGTTCCGTAGGATCGCAGCAGTTCCCGGCAGAGGCCGCAGGGGTTGGTGACCTGGGGCTCCCCGTGCCCGTCCATGCTGACCGCCACCACGGAGTGGATCGAGCTCTCCTGTGCCATGCGTGCATTGGCCAGAGCGCTGGATTCGGCGCACACATTCAGTCGCTTGGCGCCAATGTGCAGTCCGAGGTAGATGGCCCCCGACTCACCGCGCATGGCCGCTGCCACCCGGTGGTTCTCACTGTGATGGGCGGTCAGCAACATCCTGCGGGCTGCCTCATAGAGCTCCACGTCCGACGCGTCGAGTTCAAAGGAGATCACGCTTGCCTCCTTGCTGCTTTGGTCCGGGCGACTGGCGTCCATGAGCGTTCCCACTCTCCATTCCTGCTTCCTGTGTTCCAACGTGTCGGGTTTTCTGCCCTGGGTTCCTACCGGCCGACGAACTGCCTACCGGCCGACGAAGATGCCGTTCTTCTTCCGGGCCAGCAGGTAGAACACAATGCTGAGCGCCGACAGGACGGCGACGTAGACCGGGAAGATCCAGGACGCGTTCATGGACTGGAGCCAGACCAGGAGGTAGGACGCCGTGCCGCCGAAGAGCGCGACGCCGAGGCCGTAGCCGAGGGCGGTTCCGGCGCCGCGGCATCCCTTCGGCATGAGCGAGCTGGTGATCACGTTGTACAGGGTCATGTTCAGGACCAGCACAACAGAACCGCCAAGAAGCACCGCAGCGAAGCCGGCGATGCCGGGCTTGACGTACATCAGCATCAGGAAGACCGACGGAATGGCAAGCGCGCGGGTGATCAGGAACCACTTGGACATCGACTTGCCGTCGGCGACCTTGCTGATGATGAGGCTTCCGACCACCAGCACGACGCCGAGGACGGTGGTCAGTGCGAAGACAGCCGTGGCGTCTTCCTTGAAGCCGCTGCGGGCCGCCGTCGGGAGGCCCGTGTTCCAGGCGTAGTTGTAGGCCTGCGCCGCACCGACGACGAACGTGATGGCCAGAACGCTGAGCCAGTGCTTGCGCACGCCGCCCCAGACCGTCTTGGCTGAGTTCTCCGCGAGCTCCTCGGGCTTCATGGTTTCCGGAAGGGTCCGGCGAAGGTAGACCACGACGAAGCCGAAGGCCGCACCGACGATGAAGGGCACACGCCAGCCCCAGTCGGCCATGACGGCTCCGCCGAGCATCAGGGACGACAACCAGCTGACCAGCGAGGCGAGCAGGATCCCTGCGTTGACGTAGAAGGAGATGATGCCGGCAACAAAGCCCTCGCGTCCTTCGGGGACCAGTTCGACGGCGTGGGCGGTGGACAGCGGAGCTTCGACGCCAGTGGAGATACCCTGGACGATGCGGCAGACCAGCAGGATGACGCCGGCTGCGGGGCCAATCTGGTCATAGGTGGGCGACACGGCAATGATCAGCGTGGTGACCGCCATCATCATGATGGACCAGAGCATTACCCGGCGTCGTCCGATCCTGTCGGCGAAGGTGCCGAGCAGGACGCCGCCCAGTGGACGGAACGCGAAGCCGACGGCGAAAACGGCCAGTGCACTCAGGGTCGCGGCAACGGGGTCCTGGGACGGGAAGAACTTTGGCCCGATGAAGGCCGACAGGAGGCCAAAGACCATCCAGTCGTACCATTCCAGGGTGTTTCCGAGCCCGAGGCCCAGAAGCCCGCGGCGTACTTCCGGCGACAGCCGGGACTTCCGGCCGCCCTCTACGTCAATCTTGACGACAGTGTCAGTCATGATACTTTTCCTTCCCCCGGCCCTTCGGGGCGCGGGAGGGTACGGATTACCGGCGGACGCCCTGTTGGGGTCGGGGTAATCGAAACTATCGTTTGGCTTGGTCCGCAGGGAGGGACCGGGCTCACCACATGGGAGGTGAGTTAGCCCAGATAGCTACGCGTGCCTCTTCGTAGCGATTGAATGCAAACGGGCCATCCAGCCCGGCAACCAGGGACGGACCGCTCAGGAACGCGTACCTAGTTTACCGACCAGCATCAGGTGCTGCGGATGGCCTGGAAGATGCCACTGCATCAGTACATAGGAAGCGATCACGAACGCGGGCCGGGCGCACCTTCCGCCAGAAGGCTGCTGCGTCCAATCCCTGTTCGTTCAGCGTTGATCCCATAGTGTTGCGGCTCACACAACTATATTGAAGATCTTCACAGAGTCAATGGTTTTCTGGAAAGAATGGCCTCACCTCGGACGATGCCGCCGGGCGACCTGCAGCCCTAGCGGCAGCAGGCCCGGATCGGCCCCACAGCAGGCCCACAGCAGGCCCCCGGAGGGCCCCAAGGCCGGCGCCGAACCCCGCTCCGGCCAACCGCAGAGCTGCGCATGATCTGCAAGAAATTTACGAAAACCATTGATTCGCTAAAAGTTTTCACTATAGTTATGTGTGTCAGCTCACCAAACGAAAGACGGACCATGGCTAACGAAAGCGTCGCGGGATCCTCCCCAGCCGGCACGAGCGTCCTTCTTGCCACCGTAGGCAACAAGGTCCGCAACATGCGCAAAGACAAAGGGATGACCCTGGCGAAGCTCTCCGAAGTCACCGGCCTCAGCCCGGCGATCGTAAGCCAGATCGAACGTGGCCTGGCCAATCCGTCTTTCACCACCCTGGCGCAGCTGGCGCACGGCCTGGACATCCCCGTAGGGAAGTTCTTCCTCGGACAGGAAGAAACCAGGTCGCCCGTGGTCCGCAGGGCCGAGCGGCGAAACCTCAAAGGCGTGACCAAGAAGTCTGTGGGTGAGGCGGTCTATGAACTGCTCACTCCGGACCTCAACGGCGCGCTGGAGGCTCAATGGATCGTGAGTCCGCCAGGCCACGACACCAGCGCCACACCTTTCCGGCACAGCGGCGAGGAGTTCGGCATTATTCTCTCCGGCCGGAAAGACATCTTCCTGGACGGCGAGTGCTACACCCTGGAAGAAGGAGATTCGATCACCTTCTCCTCGGAGACACCGCATTGGTACAAGAACAGCTACGAAGAGGTCTGCGTAGCGATCTGGGTTAACGCACCTCACGCGTGGTGATGGGCTGGCCCTAGCCGCCGTCGCCGTTCTCCGGCCCGGGCACATCAGTGTCCGCCGGAACCCTTCCCATACCCTGCAGCCAGGTCCGCAACGGGCCGCGCTGTGTCATACCCTCTGCCGGGTGGATTTCGCGGTCAGCGCCGCCGCTCACTCCTCCTGCACTCCGTCTACCTCACCGGCCGCCGAGCAAGGCATTCCGCCAGACGGCATGCCCCCAACGGCACGCCTCTACCGGCACTTCGGCCGAAACAAGTAAGGATCCCCCATGAACCCGTCTTCAGCCATGTCGTCGCTGGAACTCAGCACCACCACGGCGGACCTCACCGCCCCCGTCATCTCCCGCTCCGACGTCCTGGTGGTCGGCGGTGGCCCCGCCGGTGTGGCCGCCGCCGTCACGGCAGCCCGCTCGGGCGCTTCCGTCACGCTGCTGGAGCGCTACTCCTCCTTGGGCGGCCTCGCCTCAGGCGGCATGGTCCTGGTGCTCGATGACATGATCAACGGCCAGGAAATCACCGTCACGGGCATCGTCTCCGAATACGTCGAGCGCCTGCAGAAGCTCGGCCTGGCGATCGTCCCGCCGGCCGATGACCGCAAGACCTCCGAGGAACTGTGGAACAAGTGGGGCCGCTACGGCACCTTCGACTTCCACTCCCACACCACCCCCAAGCCGGTCTGCTACGCCGCCGCCTTCGACCCGGACGGCTGGAAGCGCGTCTCCAACGACCTCGTCCGCGAGGCCGGCGTCAACCTCCGCCTGCACTCCTGGTTCTCCCGCCCCATCGTGGACAACGGCGTCATGAAGGGCGTTATCTGCGAGACCAAGTCCGGCCCGCAGGCCTTCATGGCGGACATCGTCATCGACACCACCGGCGACATCGACGTCGCCTCCCGGGCCGGCGCCAGCTACGTCAAGGACAGCTACCTCACCACGCTCGTCTTCCGCCTGGGCAACGTCGACACCAACGCCGCGGAGGCCTTCGAACAGGCCAACCCGAAGGAAGCCCGCGCCATCAACCGCAAGATCAAGCGCCTCCTCGGCGGTGCCTGGGAACTGTGGTGGCTCAAGACCCCGATCGAGGGCGTCGTCTGGTGCAACGCACCCCACATGACCGGCTTCGACGGCGTCGACCCGGCGGACATGACCGCCGCCGAATTCGCCGCCCGCGACCGCATCACCGAGGCTGTGGACTACGTCCGCGCCAACCTGCCCGGCTTTGAGAACTGCTACATGCTCGACGTCGCATCCCAGATGGGCGTCCGCCAGACCCGCCTGCTCGAGGGCGAGTATGTCATGACCAAGGACGACGTCACCTCCCGCCGCCACTTCGCGGACACCGTGGCCCGCGGCCGCGACTACTACTACCCCTTCCGCTCGTTGCTGCCCAGGGAAGTCGACCAGCTCCTGGTTGCCGGCCGCCACTACTCCGCCACCCCCGAGGCGCAGAAGATGTCCCGCGAGATCCCGCCCTGCATGGCCATGGGCCAGGCCGTCGGCGTCGCCGCCGCACTGGCGATCCAGAACGGCACCCTCGTCCGCGACGTCTCCGCGCTGGACATCCAGCAGGGCATGCGCCGGCACGGCGCTGACCCGGGCGACGTCCCGTCGTCGAACGCCACCCTCGACGTAGATGCGGTGGTAGGGGCATGAGCACCGTCATCGACGACCTGCTGTCAGGCACAACAACTGCCACGACGGCGGCGCCCGCCGCCGCCGGTGAATCTGCCGGCACCCCGCTCCCCCTCGACGGCATCAAGATCGTGGACTTCACCCAGGTGTTCATGGGCCCGTCCTGCACCCAGCTGCTTGGTGACTACGGCGCGGACATCATCAAAGTGGAGCGCCCGGGCGCCGGGGACATCTCCCGCAACTCCTTCCCGGACAAGGACGGCCAGGACAACCCGATCTTCCTGTCCATCAACCGGAACAAGCGCAGCATCTCCGTGGACACCCGCACCGAGGACGGCAAGGACGTGCTCCGCCGCCTGCTCGCCGACGCCGACGTGGTGGTCAGCAACTTCCGCTCCGGCGTGATGGAGCGGATGGGCTTCGGCTACGAGGACCTCAAGGAGCAGAACCCGGGCATCATCTGGGCCTCGGGCACGGGCTTCGGCCCCGAGGGCCCCTACTCGCACAAGGGCGGCCAGGACGCGATCGCGCAGGCCTACTCCGGTGTCATGTGGCGGCGCGAGTCGGACGATGTGAAGCCCTCGATCTACCCCACCACGCTGTGCGACTACATCACGGGCATGCACCTCATGCAGGGCATCCTGCTGGCACTGCGCACCCGGGAATCCTCCGGCGTCGGGCAGAAGGTGGAGGTGACCATGTACGACTCCATGCTGCACCTGCAGATGCAGGAGGCCTGCATGCAGCTCAACCGCGGCTACGAGGTCAATTGGGGCGCCATGCCGCTCAGCGGCGTCTTTGAAACCACCGACGGCGCCGTCTGCATGGTGGGCGGCTTCACCCCGGACCCGCTGCTGCGCATTTCCGAGGCCCTGGGCCTGGACGAGGACCTCACGCAGCGGCCGGAGTTCGCCAACCTGGAGCAGCAGTTCGAGAACAAACCGGCGCTGCAGGCGATCTTCCGCGAGCGCATCGCCACCAACACCACCGAGTACTGGACCGGCCAGCTGGAGGACAAGGGACTGCTCAATGCTCCCGTGCACACCCTGGAGCAGACCCTCGCCGACGCGCAGACCCACGCCAACGGCATGATCGTCGAGGCCGAACACCCCGGCGTCGGCACCGTGAAAATGCTGAACGCACCCATCCGGCTCTCCGCCACCCCGCCCACCATCCGCCGGGTGGCCCCGCGGCTGGGCGAGCACAACGTCGAGGTGCTGCTGGAGAACGGGTTCGACGCCGAGACCATCGAGCGCCTGCAGCAGCTGGGGGTGCTCCGGTGACCGCCGTGTCAGAGGCCGCCCAGGCAGCTCCCTCGGCGGTGGACCAGGTCACCCTGACCATCGAGAACCACGTCGCCACCGTGGTCATCGACCGCCAGCACGTGCTCAACGCCGTCGACGCCGGCGCCCAGGCCCGGCTCAACGAGATCTGGGACCAGCTCGAGGCCGATCCGGACGTCCGCGCCGTCGTCATCACCGGCGCCGGCACCCGCGCGTTCTGCGTCGGGGCTGACATGTCGGCCTCCGCCGTGGACAAGACCGGACTCGAATACTGGGCCGGCCTGGACCCGAACGGTTTCGGCGGCCTCAGCCTGCGCACCAGCCTGGACATCCCGGTGATCGCCCGGGTCAACGGCTACGCCCTGGGCGGCGGCATGGAGATCGTGCTCGGCGCGGACATCGTGGTCGCCGCGGACACGGCCCGGTTCGGGCTGACGGAACCGCGGGTGGGGCGTCTGGCGCTCGACGGCGGCATCCACCAGCTGGTGCGCCGGATCCCGTACACCCAGGCGATGGGCATGCTCCTCACCGGGCGGAAGGCCGACGCCGCCGAGATGCAGTCCATGGGCCTGGTCAACGAGGTGGTCCCCGCGGAGGAGCTCGACGCCGCGGTGCAGCGCTGGGTGGACCAGATCCTCGCCTGCGCGCCCACCTCCGTCCGAGCGGTCAAGCAGATGGTCACGCAGACCGCGCACCTGACCGCCACCGAGGCCCGCGGGCTCCGACTCCCGGCCCTCATGGCGGCGCTGGACAGCGCGGACTCCGCAGAGGGCGTCCGCGCCTTCCAGGAGAAGCGTCCGCCGGTCTGGCCCGGCCGTTAGGGATGCAGCCACTTGTGGGACAACGAATTAAGGAGAAACCAATGCGGGAGTCACTGACACCCGGAGTGTGGGGCGTCGTCGCCACACCATTCCAAGGCAGCAGCCTGGACGTGGACCTGGACAGTCTGGCCGGGCTCGTGGAACGCTACGAGGCCATCGGCGCCACCGGCCTGACGGTCCTGGGCGTCTTCGGCGAAGCCGCCGCGCTCACCTCCGGGGAACGCGCACAGGTCCTGGAAACCGCCGTCGAATGCACCGGACTGCCGCTGGTAGTGGGCGTGACGGCACTGGCCACCCGGCCGGCCATCGAGGAAATCCTTGCCGCCCAGGCCATCGCCGGCGAGCGCCTGGCCGCCGTGATGGTCCAGGCCAACTCGCCGCGGGCGGACACGGTGATCCGGCATCTGGACGCCATCCACCGGGCCACCGGCGCCAACGTGGTCCTGCAGGACTACCCCCTCGCCAGCGGCGTCAGCATCACCGCCCAGTCCCTCATCACCGTGGTCCAGGCCTGCAGCTTCGTCATCGCGGTCAAGGCCGAGGCACCGCCCACGTCCGTGTCGATCGGACAACTGACCGCCGCCCTCGATGTCTCCGTGTTTGGCGGCCTCGGCGGCCAGGGGCTGTTGGACGAGCTCATGGCTGGCGCCGCCGGTGCGATGACCGGTTTCTCCTACCCCGAAGCACTCATCGCCTGCGTGCGGGCCTGGCAGAAGGACGGCTATGAGGCCGCCCGCGATGCCCTGCTGCCCTACCTGCCGCTGATCAACTTCGAACAGCAGGCACGGATCGCACTGGCAATCCGCAAGGAATGCCTGCACCAGCGCGGACTCGTCGCCGACCCCGGAGTCCGGACCCCGGCCTCGCCGTTCCCGGAAGTCCTCCGGCCGGCCCTGCGGGCCCACCTCGCCGAGGCGGCCGAGGCCCTGGAATCCGGCGCGACAACGACGCCGGCACTCACGACAGCTGGGAGCAACTGATGGATCTCGGAATCAGCGGGAAGACCGCCTTCGTGGCCGCCTCCACCGGCGGACTCGGCCTCGCCATCGCCCGGGCCCTCGCCGCCGAAGGCGTCCGGGTGGCCATCACCGGCCGGCGCCAGGTGCGCGCCAAGGAGATCGTCGCCGAACTGACGGACGCCTACGGGCCGGGCGCCGTCGCCATCGAGGCAGACCTCAGCACGGCGGAAGGCGTCGCCGCCGCCGTCGAACAGACAGTCGCGGAACTCGGGCCCATCGACATCCTGGTCCTCAATGGTCCCGGCCCGAAGCCCGGTGCGGCCGCCACGCTTGGCGCCGATGACATCGCCGCGGCGTTCGAACAACTGGTCAAGCCGCACCACGCCCTGGTCTCGCACATCCTGCCCGGCATGCGGGAGCGGCGCTGGGGACGGATCCTGGCCGTCGGCTCGAGCGGCGTCGTGGCACCCCTGCCCAACCTGGCCGTCTCCAACACCGGCCGCGCGGCGCTGGCCGGCTACCTCAAGACCCTCGCCGCCGAGGTGGCCCTGGACGCCGTCACGGTCAACATGCTGCTGCCCGGACGCATCGCGACAGACCGGGTGGCGGAGCTGGACCAGGCCGCGGCCAAGCGGCGCGGCACCACTCCCGAGGAAATCCAGCTCGAATCCCGCAAGACCATCCCCGCCCGCCGCTACGGCGAACCCGAGGAATTCGGCGCCGCCGCCGCGTTCCTCTGCAGCGCCCCGGCGTCCTACATCACCGGCGTGGCACTGCGCTGCGACGGCGGCCTGATCCGCGGACTCTAACCGCCCGCCCTGAACCGCGGCCACCGCCGCACACACCCTGCTCCGACTCTCCCGAAGGAACACCCAATGACTTCCACCGCCACAGACCTCTCCACTGCAACTGAGCGCGACCTCATCACCGCCCGGAACCTCATCAACGGCCAATGGCTCGGCGAAGGGGACACCGAGCGGATGAACCCGGCACGCCCCGGCGAGCTCGCCGCCCTGTCCCCCAGCGGCACCGCCGAGGACGTCGATGCCGCGATCAGCGCCGCCACCGCGGCCCAGCCGGCCTGGGCCGCCATGCCCGCCCCCGCACGCGGCGCCATCCTCATGGCCGCCGGCGACCTCCTCCTGGACCGCCAGGCCGCCATCGCCGGCGACCTCGTCCGCGAGGAAGGCAAGACCCTGGCCGAGGCCAAGGGCGAGGTCAAGCGCGCCTCGGACGTGCTGCGCTTCTTCGGTTCGCTCGGCTGGGCCGCCACCGGCGAGGTGCTGCCCAGCGGCCTGCCGGACACCACCATCACCACTCGCCGCGAGGCGCTCGGCGTCGTCGCACTCATCACGCCCTGGAACTTCCCCATCGCCATCCCGGCCTGGAAGTCCGCCCCGGCGCTGATCAGCGGCAACGCCGTGGTCATCAAGCCGGCCGAGCTCACCCCGCTCTCCGCAACGCACCTGGCCCGCGCCCTGCAGGACGCCGGTCTGCCCGCCGGCGTGTTCAACGTGGTCCACGGCAAGGGCCGCGTGGTGGGCGACGCCCTGGCCCGCGATCCGCGCATCGCCGGCCTTTCCTTCACCGGCTCCACCAAGGTGGGCCTCGGCCTGCAGGAGATCCTCAACGCCCGCCGCGCCCGGGTCCAGCTGGAAATGGGCGGCAAGAACGGCGTCCTGGTCCTGGACGACGCCGATCCCCGCAAGGCCGCGCAGGTGGTCGCCGCCGGCGCGTTCGGCCTGACCGGCCAGGCCTGCACCGCCACGTCCCGCGTCTACGTCACGCCGGGCGTCCGCGAGGAATTCCTGGCCGCCCTCACCGAGGAAGCCGCGCAGTACACCGCCGGCGACGGCCTCGAGGGTGCAAAGATGGGCGCCGTCGTGAGCAGCCAGCAGTTCGAACAGAACCAGGCCGCGGTGCGCACCGCCGTCGAACGCGGCGCCACGCTGCTGCACGGTGAGCACGACGGCGGCACGGACGCCGGGTTCCGCTTCCCGGCCGCCATCCTCACCGACCTGCCCTTCGACGACGCCGCCGTGACCGAAGAGATCTTCGGACCCGTGGTGGCCGTCCTCGAGGTCCCGGACTATGAGGCCGGGCTCGCCGCGATCAACGATTCCCGCTACGGCCTCACCGCCGGCATTTGCACCGACTCGCTGGCCTTTGCCACGGACTTCGCGGCCCGCGCCCAGGCCGGGGTCATCAAGGTCAACCGTCCGACGGCGGGCCTGGACCTGAACGTGCCGTTCGGCGGCGTCAAGGACTCTTCCACCAACACGTTCCGCGAACAGGGGAAGTCCGCGCTGGACTTCTTCACGTGGGGCAAGACCGTCTACACGGGCGTGTAGCCAGCCATGACGTACGTGATCGCGCAGCCCTGTGTGGATGTGAAGGACAAGGCCTGCATCGACGAGTGCCCGGTGGACTGCATCTACGAGGGCGAGCGCTCGCTCTACATCCACCCGTCCGAATGCGTGGACTGCGGCGCCTGCGATCCCGTGTGCCCGGTCGAGGCGATCTACTACTCGGACGATGTCCCGGATGAGTGGGCCGATTACGTGCGTGCCAATGTGGAGTTCTTCGAGGAGCTGGGGTCGCCGCTTGGCGCCTCAGCCCTCGGGAACCTGCACCGCGACCATCCTGTGGTCGCGGCCGCGCCGGCAGCCGCGGGCGCCGCCGGCTGATCCTGTCGGCTGACCCCGTCCTCTGACCCTGTGACTTATGGCTCTAGTCACCGGCCGCCTGCCTGAGGAGCATCGCAAGGGTCAGGATTGTGCCCGGCCAGGGGCATCCTCCTCCCCCGATCACAGACCCGACCTGCAAGAAGGACTGCCATGTCGGTGGCTTGGATTCGCTCTTCATCCGGCCGGCTCACGGCCGCGTTCGCCGTCGTCGCGCTCATCATGGCGCTGAGCGGATGCAGCCCCGGGCCTGAACCTCCGGTCCAGCAGGTCTCGCCGGATTCCGGCTACCGGAGCATGCTCGAAGACTTCAGTAAGAGATTGCTCGACGACGGCGCCCCGGCCGTGCTCGTCCAGATCCGGGTGGGCGCGGACGAGTGGTCCGCGGCATACGGCGTGCGAAACCTGGAGGACCGTCCCCTGGCCGAGATCACGGACCCCGTCCACGTTGGCGGCATCACCAAATCCATGGTGGCGGTCTGCGTGCTGAAACTGGTCGAAGAAGGCCGGCTGCAGCTCGAGGCACCGGTCAGCACGTACCTGCCGGAGTTCGACAGGGTGATGCACCCGCCGGGACCTGTCACCGTCCGCCAGCTGCTGCAGCATCGCTCCGGCATGCCGTCCGTGGACGGACCCTTGTTCGATCCCGCCACGGTCCGGGAGGCCCTCACCACCAAGGTGAGCCTGCCAGACCTGCTGGCCATGGCAGGCCGGATTTCCTGGCAGGCGAAGCTGGCCCAGGGATTTGAGTACTCCAATTCGAACTACATTGCCCTTGCCCTGATCGTCGAGCGCCTGACCGGCCGGCGGATCGGCGAGGTCATCAGCACCGACATCATTGAGCCGCTCGGGTTGACCGGAACCAAAATGACGGCGGAGGGGCCCGCGCCGGCGACCATGGTCCACGGCTACATCGCACTGGATTCCAAGCAACTCGACGTCACCTACCCGGCCGCCCAGATCGACAACGCCGCCGGGGGCATGGTGTCCTCCGTGGCGGACGTCAATACGTTCTACCGCGCCCTGATGCAGAACCGGCTGCTCAAGCCGGAGACCATCACCGAGATGGAGAGCCCGCTGTACGCCCGGTACGGACTCGGGGTGGTCCGGTGGAACGATCTGTGCACGAACAACTTCTACTACGGCCATCCCGGTGACGTGCCCGGCTACGGCACCATCACCATGACCAGCGCGGACGGAACCCGGCAGCTCACCATGGCCGTAGCCTACCCGCCCCATCCGCTCCAGCCCGGGGACACCCGCATCCTGCACCAAATGGAGTCCGTCGCGGAGGACACCCTCAACGCCACCTGCCAGACCGGGCCGACAGGACCGCTGAACCATGCCGCAGGCAGTCCGGGCAGTTTGGGCTGACGCCGCGCCGGTCTCCACCGGGGCGTCCGGGCTGACGCCGCCCCGGTCTCCACCACAATCTCCGCGATAATCACAGCGACACTTTGGCAAAAGTCACTGCGACAATGGGCAGATGACAGCCATCATCCTCGTCTGGAACCCCGACGAATGGAACGATTGGACCTACCCGGCGGTCCTGGAAGAGGTCGCCGAGACCGGCCGGTTCCTGACCGACTGGGAGGTCGGGACCGGGTTCGGAATCGGTACTGACTTGCGCGACGGCGTGGCCGGTGGCGGCGACGGCATTGCGGATGCCGAGGTCCCTGCGGACGTCGGGGCCGAGTCCGCCGTCTGCGGCGCGGAGGCGTGGCTCGTGCTCCAGGGCCGCCACGGGCAGGGCCTGATCGGCCACGGCGTGATCGTCTCGGGGCGGCCGGCGCCCCGTCTGCAGCCACCGGAGACCGCGCAACCACCGCAGACCGCGAGCGCCGCGCCGGCCGGTTCCCCGCTCTGCGTCCGTGTGGCCTTTGACGCCCTGCTGCCGGCCGGGGACCAGATCCAGCCCGGGATCCTCGAGGAGTTCGTGCCCGGCCTCGACTGGGAAGCACTGCACGGCCCCGCCCTCGCCGTCGCCCCCTCCGCCGAGCCCCTGCTGCGGTCCCTTTGGAGCGAATTCGGCCCGCAGCCTGGTACCGATCCCACCCAGCCCGTGCCCGGCACCGTCCCGGCGGCGGCGGTCAGCCGCGTCGAGGTGAACCGGTATGAGCACAGCCCGGACGCGCGCAGGGCCTGCATCGCCCATCACGGGACCAGCTGCGCCGCGTGCGGGTTCTCCTTTGAAATCGCCTACGGGGACATCGGCAAGGACTTCATTCCGGTCCATCACCTGGTCCCGGTGTCACAACTTGGCGGCGCCTACGAACTGGATCCCGTCACCGACCTCGTGCCACTCTGCGCCAACTGCCACGCCATGGCGCACTTCGGAGTGACCACCCCGCGCACAGTCGCGGAGCTGCGCCGGGCCATGGCCGCCGCCGGGTACCTGACCGGGCAGACGCTGACCTCCAAGGAGCTCCAGGCCCAGCGGGACGCGCGGCGGATCCTCAACCAGCATTAACGGCACCGCCAGCACTAACACGGCGCCGGCACCGCCAGCAGGTGCACACTCAGGCGGACCACACCTCGCGGAACTTGCCGCTGCGGTCCGGCCGGGGCGGCTCGTCGGCAAACTGGACGTCGACGCCGTCGGCGCCCTGGGCCGCGAAGAACGCCCCCAGGCGCTCCCCCACCGCCGCCCGCACGTCGCCCGTCCCGGCATTCCGCCAGAGCTCCAGCCGCACGGTGAGCGACCTCGGCCCGGTGCGGATCGCCTGGAACCGGCGGACGCCGGCGGTCTCCTCGATCACGGTACCCAGCGCCAACGGCAGCACCGTCACCACTTCCCCGGCCGTCGCGGCCGGCGTGGCCCCGTCCAAAACGGCCCCTTCCAAAGCTGCCCCGTCCAAAACCGCCCCGTCCACCACTCCGCTGCCGGCGGCCGCGAACGTCAGCACGTCGCCGCTGCGGCCTTCGACACGGAGCGCGGGAAACGGGCTGCCGCAAGCACACGGGCCCGGAACAACCTGCACGCGGTCGCCGAGGTTGTACCGGATCAGCGGCTGGACCCGGTTGGCCAGGTTGGTGACCAGCACCGTGTGGGAGAGTTCCCCGTCCGGAACGGGCTGGTACTCCGCGTCCACCGGCTCCACGATGTGCCAGTCGGCGTTGACATGGAACAGCCCCTGCCGGCAACGGCTGGTCAGGGCCGGCACCTCTGAGGCGAGGTATCTCAGGCTGACACGGCAACCAAGGGCCGCTTCGATGCCTGCCGCGGCATCGGCCGGCAGAGCCTCGCCGGACGCGATTGCCAGGATCGGATGGATTCTGAGCCGTCCAGCCCTTTCCTCTGCCGCCAACTGCACCATGGCGCTGGGATACCCGTAGAGCATGGTCGGCTGGAAGTCATTGAGCTCGGCCACGAGTTCCGGGAGCGGCCGGAGCACGGAGAACACCCGGACCCTGCGGGCGATGCGCTGGCTGCGACGCCGCGCGGTTTCCGTCAGGACCACGCCGGCAAAGTGGTCCCCGTCCGCAATCATCGCCGCGGCGCGCAACCCGCGGCGCAGGAAAGCACGGGCCTCGGCAGCGCTCAGCAGGGTCCGCCGTTCGCGGATCCGGGCGAGGAAGTTCGCTACCTGCAACGAGTTCCGGTCATGGACCAGGACCGCGGGTTCCCCGGTGGACCCGGACGTCGTCATGACGAGGTACTGCCCGCGGTAGAAGCCGCCGACGCGCGAGGCGTCGCCAAGGAGGTCCGCTTTCAGGCCGGCGAGCGTGATGTCAGGATCGGTCACCCAGTCGTCGAAGTTGTCCATGAGCTCGCGCTTGCCCACCGGCGGCAGCTCCCCTAAGTGCGTGGCCAGATCCGTGACCGTCCCCGGCACGTCCCGGTACAGGCGGCGGTAGAACGGCGAGGCGGACCGGGCGTAGTCAACCAGCGCGCCGAGCCGGTCCCGTTGCCGGCGGGCAATGGCGTCCTGGCTGGCCCGCTCGGCCCGCCAGATATCCAACGCGATTCCGGTGGTCCGTGTCATCCCGAGAGGAGAGCCGCGCATCCCGCATCACCCTTTCGCGGGTGCGTACGCCAGACGCACCCGATCCCCACGCTGGCACGCCGTCGGCCGCCCCAACAGGGGCTTTAGGCACCCGGCAGCACATGGGCGCATCCACGGACACCGTCGAATTGCTGGACTTCCCGGCACGCAGCACCACAGACTGTGTACAACAGCTGGCTGGGCGGCGTGGGAATTCCTGCCTCCGGGCCGGCCGTGGACTACCAGCAGCATCGTTTGGGGCTTTGCTTAATACCTTTTTCCACCGCCGTGAAAGGACCTGGTTATGCCGGACTTGTCATTTTTGTATCCGCTCATTTCGATCATTCTGGGGGCGGTCGCCGTCGTCGGCGTCATCTGGGTGGCAACAAAACTGATGTGGAAGGTGGCGGAACCGAACGAGGCCCTCATCATCTCCGGGTTGACGCGCGGCACGCTGGAAACCCGGGAGGGGATGGACTTCAAGATCGTCACGGGCAAGGGGGCCCTGGTGCTGCCGGGGCTCCAGACCGTGCGGCCGCTGTCCCTGACGCTGAATGAGACCGAGCTCAAGGTCTCCTGCGTGACCTCCCAGGGCATCCAGGTGATTGTCGACGGCGTGGTCATCTACAAGATCGGGGATGCCCCGCCGTTCATTGCCAACGCCGCGCGGCGCTTCCTGGGCCAGCAGCCCAAGATGGAAAGCCAGGTGTACAACGTCTTCGAAGGACACCTGCGCTCGATCATCGGCAGCATGACGGTCGAGGAAATCATCCGCGAGCGCGACAAGCTGGCCTCCCAGGTCCGCAGCGCCAGCGGCGTCGAAATGGAGAAGCTGGGCCTGGTGGTCGACTCGTTGCAGATCAAGGACCTCCAGGACCCCACGGGCTACATCCAGAACATCGCCAAGCCCCACATTGCCATGGTCAAGATGGAGGCCCGCATCGCCGAGGCCACCCGGAACCGCGAAGCCGCGGAAAAGGAAGCGGAGGCCGAGGCCCTGATTGCCGACGCCCGGAGCGTGTCCGCGATCCGGCAGTCCGTGGCGCTGGCCAATGCCGAGCGCGCCAAGGCGAACGCGGCCCAGGCCGGTCCTTTGGCGGACGCGACGGCGCGCCAGCAGGTGGTGGTCCAGGAAACCGAGGTGGCCAAGCTCGAGGCCGACCGGGAAGAGCAGAAGCTGCAGACCACCGTCCGCAAGCCTGCCGACGCGAGGGCCTACGCCAAGCGCACCGACGCCGAGGGCCAGAAATCGGCGGACATCAGCGCCGCCGAGGCGCTGGCCCGGCGCACCGAGCTCGAGGCCACGGCCAACGCCCGGCGTACGGAGGTGCAGGCCCAGGCGAACGCGACGGCGGCAGCGGCAGCAGCCGGCGCCACCAAGGTCACCGGCGAGGCCGAGGCAGCCGCCACGAAGGCCCGCGGCGATGCCGCCGCCTCGGCCATCAAGGCCAAGGCCCTGGCCGAGGCAGAAGGCATCAGGGCCCGCGCCGAGGCCCTCGGAACCAACCAGGACGCCGTCATCGCCCAGCAGCTCGCCGAGAACATGCCGGCGATCGTGGCGGCTGCCGCCGAGCCGTTTGCGCACGTCGGCCAGATGACCGTCCTGAACGGCGGCGACGGGGTCAACCGGATGATCGGCGGGGTTTTGGCACAGGTGGGCGACTACCTTCCGGCGCTCTCCACCGCACTCAAGAACACCCGGAGCACCGCCAAACGCGATCCCAAAACTCAGGAAACTCCGGGGGCCTAGGGGCGGATATGCGTGCGGGGGTACAGGGAATCTGATGCACAAGGATGTTGACCGGAGCCTGACCGGAAAGATTGGACGCGTGACGGGACGGATCGGCCCGGGCACCATCGGCGAGGTCATGCTGCCCGTCCGCGGCGGAACCAGCGCTTTCCATGCACACCCCTTCGACAAGAGCAGCGTCTTTGCCGTGGGCGAGCAGGTCCTGGTCATCTATTTTGAGCCGCCGCAGACCGTGTATGTCGACGAACTACCGGACGTCCTCAGGCCCGGCTGACCTCTGGACGCTGGGAGGCGACGGGCGTATTCTGAAGTTCCGTAGCCTCTGGAGGTATTTTCAGATGGAAGGCAATATGCGCGAGCGCGGCATGGCCCGCCTCCCGGTCGGCAACTGGCCCGACCCGCTGTAAGTCCTCCTTTCGTCATGCCGTCCGGCACCGCTGCTTCGTCGGGTGCGCACTGTGGACCCATGGCCTTAGTTTTCTACGCCCTCACATCAGTTCCCGCCTGACCGCGCCCACCTGTTAACCCACTCTTCCCCTGCCGGCCACGCCTGCTCCCCCGCGCCGCAAGCCGCCGCCCGCACCGTGGAGGGGTGAGGATCGCAATCGTCGCCGAATCATTCCTGCCGCTCATGAACGGGGTCACCCACTCCATCCTGCGCGTGCTGGAGCATCTGCAGGAGCGCGGGGACGAGGTGCTGGTGATCGCGCCGTCCACGCAGGACACTGACGCCCCGGACGAGGTCTACGGCGCCCACGTCCACCGGCTCCCCTCCGTCCCGCTGGCCGGCTATGCGAACGTGCGCGTGGCGATGGGCGGTGTGTATCGGGTCAAGCGAATCCTTGCCGATTACGCGCCCGACGTCGTCCACCTCGCGTCCCCGTTCGTGCTCGGCTGGCGGGCAGCACAGGCCGCCCACCAGCTCGGAATCCCCACCGTGGCCATCTACCAGACCGAGGTCCCCGGCTACGCGGGGCGCTACGGCGTCCCCTTCCTGGAGAACTGGGCCTGGAACCGGGTGGACCAGATCCACCTGCTGGCCTCCCGCACCCTGGTCCCCTCCACTTTCGCGCTCAACCAGCTCCGCGGCCGCGGCATTCCGCGCGTGGACATGTGGCGGCGCGGCGTGGACTCGCAGCGGTTCAACCCCGCAAAGCGCGACGCCGGGTGGCGCGCTTCCGTGGCGCCCGGCGGCGAGCGCCTCATCGGCTACGTGGGCCGGCTGGCGGCCGAGAAGCAGGTGGAGGACCTGGCTGTGCTGGCCGACGTCCCCGGCACGCGCCTGGTGATCGTGGGCGACGGGCCCCAGCGGGCCGCCCTGGAGGCTGCCCTGCCGCAGGCGGTCTTCACCGGGTTCCTTGGCGGCGATGACCTCGCCCGGGTGGTGGCCTCCTTCGATCTCTTCGTCCATCCCGGCGAGTTCGAGACCTTTTGCCAGACCATCCAGGAGGCCATGGCATCCGGCGTTCCGGTGGTTGCCACGGGCCGCGGCGGGCCTCTGGACCTCGTGGAGAATTCCCGGACCGGCTGGCTGTACGAGCCCGGCGACCTCGCCGCGCTGCGTGCCCGGGTGATGGACCTGATGGGCGACGACGCCAAGCGCCGCGCGTTCGCCGCAGCCGCGCACGCCTCGGTCCAGGGCAGGACGTGGTCCGCCCTCGGCACCGAACTCGTTGCCCACTACCAGGCCGTGATCAGTGACCCCGCTGTCGGCCCCTCTCCCCTCGTTGCCCTGTCACTTACGGCTGCCAAACAGGGGTTTTGGGCACCCTAGGTGACAGAGCAACCGGGCTCTTAGTCCTTCCCGCGGCCCCGGACCCGGAACCGCCCCCGTGTTTGGCACCGCGGATACCCTCAGGGCGCTTATGATTTCGGGATGGGAGGGTCCTAAATGTCTTGTTGGTGGTCTCAAGTTCGCACGGCGGTAGTCGGGTGAGCGCGCCGTCGTACCCCGAGGAAGCCTCCGGCACGGTCTCAGGCACGGTCTCAGGAACAGCCCCGGGCTACGGGGACCTGGTGGAATCCAGCCCCGATGCCCTGCTGGTGGTGGCCGAGGACGGCACCATCCGGATGGTCAACGCCGCCACGGAGCGCATGTTCGGGTACTCCCGCGGGGAGCTCGTGGGCTCGGACCACCGCATCCTCCTGGCCGAGGGCTACCGGAACGGGCTCCAGCGGCTGTTCTTCAACCTCCGCCGCGACGCGCACCTCCACCAAGCGCCCGACGCCGACGCTGACGCCGGTGACGCTGACACCGCTCCCGTGGAGGCCTACGGGCTGCGGCGGGACGGCACGGAATTCCAGGCCGAAGTGGCCGGATCCATTTTCATCACCGGCGCCGTCACCGGCGCGGTCAACGGTGCAGGCGCCAGTGACGGGACCGGTCATGGCACTGTGAGCATGATCGCCGCGGTGCGGGACACCTCGCACCGGCCCGAGAACGATGACAGCCTCCGCGAGGCCATGTCGCTGCTGAGCGCGACACTCGAATCCACTGCCGACGGCATCCTGGTGGTCAGCAGCGCGGGCGAGATCGCCGGGGTGAACAACCAGTTCCTCACCATGTGGGGCATCCCGCGGGAAATGCTCGCCACCGGGGACGATGAGGCCGTCATGGGCTTCGTCCTGGACCAGCTGCGGGATCCGGCGAAGTTCGTCGAGAAGGTGGAGGCCCTCTACGCCGATCCCGCCGCGGAGAGCCACGACAACCTCGAATTCCGCGACGGCCGGACCTTTGAACGCTATTCGCGCCCGCAGAAGGTCGCGGAGCAGGTGGTCGGGCGGGTGTGGAGCTTCCGCGACGTCACCGCGGCCAAGGTTGCGCAGGACCGGATCACCCGGGCCATGGCAGACCTTGCCGAACAGTCCGCCCAGCTCACGTCGCTGGCGTTCCGGGATGGCCTGACCGGGCTGTCCAACCGCCAGCTATTCAACGACCGCCTCGCCGGCGCCCTCGCGGGCGCGCGCGGCACCACCGTGGATGTGCTGCTCCTGGACCTGGACGACTTCAAGGAAGTCAACGACATCCTTGGCCACCACGCCGGGGACCAGATGCTCATCGAGGTCGGGCGGCGGCTGCGCGCCTGTGTCCGGCCGAACGACGTCGTGGCCCGGCTGGGCGGCGACGAATTCGTGGTGCTCCTGGTCAACTCGCCGGAGCCCGAGACGGTTGCCGCCCGGATCGTCGATTCGCTCCGCGTGCCGGTGTGGATCGACGGCACCATGCTGCGGCCCAGCCTCAGCCTGGGCGTCGCGTCGATCAGCGGCGAAGACGTGGACGCCTCCGAGCTCCTGCGCCGCGCCGACGTCGCGATGTATGCCGCCAAGGCCGCCGGCAAGAACCGGTACATGCGCTTCCGGCCCGAGATGATGAAGGCCCTCGTGGACCGCAACGACCTCGAGGCCGGCCTGCGGCTCGCCGTGGACAGCGGGCAGATCGCCGTGCACTACCAGCCGATCGTCTCCGCCGGCCGCGGGACCGTGACTGAGGTCGAGGCCCTGGCCCGCTGGGTCCGCGACGGCGTCCTGGTCCCGCCCCAGCACTTCATTCCGGCGGCGGAACGCAGCGGCCTCATTGTCGAGATCGGCACCGAGGTGCTGCTGCGCGGCTGCACCGAGCTCAAGCCCTGGCTGGAAGAGGACGCCTCCCGGTCCCTGGCCGTGAACGTCTCCGGGGTCCAGCTGCAGCACGGGGACTTCGCCGAGCTGGTCCTGGCGGTGACGGAATCCTGCGGTGTGGACCCGGGCCAGCTGGTCCTGGAAGTCACCGAGAGCGTCTTCTTCGACGACGACTGCCACGTGATCCAGCAGCTGACGAGCCTGCGCACGGCCGGCGTCCGCGTGGCGCTGGATGACTTCGGCACCGGTTTCTCCTCCCTGGGGCGCCTGCAGGGGCTGCCCGTGGACTCGCTGAAGATCGATCAGTCGTTCGTTGCCATGATCAACACCGGCACGGAGCACCTGCCCATCCTGAACGCCATGATCGCCATGGCCCACGGGCTGGGGCTGACTGTCACGGCCGAGGGCGTGGAAACCGCCGCCCAGGCCGGCTACCTGATGAACCTGGACTGCGACTCCCTGCAGGGCTTCCTGTTTTCCGGCCCCCAGCCGGAGACCTCGCTCCCGCCGGCCCTGGACCGGGCGGCCCGGGCAATCGCCGCGCTGCGGGGCGATCGGGTGCCTGGCAACCGGTGACCCGCAAAGTTCCGTGGCCGATGTGCTGGACACCGGGCCGAAGGACCCTATGATTCAGGAAACGCATTGATCCGGGCGTCTGAGCCGGGACCATCATCGCTCTATGAACTTCCGTTGCTTGGGGGCCGGTATCGTCGTGGGAACTGGATTTGGTGAAGACCTGCTGGAACAGGGTCCGGATGCGTTTCTGCTGCTGACCGCGGACGGGACCATCGCCTTCGTGAATTCGGCGGCGGAACGGCTCTTCGGCTATCACCGCCAGGATCTCCTCGGCGTCCCGCACACCATCCTGCTCACCGAGGAATCCCGCGGCGGCTTCCTCCGGGTCTTTGGCCGCCTGGGCCGCAAGAGCCGGGCCGGAAGCCGGCCGTTTGCCGCCGTCGGACTGCACCGGGACGGCTCCGAACTCGCCGTCGAGATTACCTGCTCACTGGTGAGCGTCGACGGCGGCACCGCCATGGCGGTCGCCGTGCGCGACGCCGACCACCGCAACGACTCCGACTCCGGCCGGCGGCTGGCCGTCTCACTCCTGGACGCCACGCTGGAATCGACGTCGGACGGAATCGTGGTGGTCTCCAGCGAGGGCCTGATCACCGGGATCAACGACCAGTACCTCAAGCTGTGGGGCATGCCGCCGGAACTCGTCGCGGCCGAGGACCCCAACGCCCTGGTGCGGTTCATCGCGGACCAGCTGGTGGACCCCGACTACTTTCTGGAAATAGTCTCAGCGCTCTACGCGGACAGCATGATGCAGAGCCACGACGTCCTGGAGTTCACCGACGGCCGCACCGTGGAGCTGTACTCGCGCCCGCAAAAGGTGGCGGACACCATCGTGGGACGGATCTGGAACTTCCGCGACATCACCTCGCGCCGGCGCGCCCAGGACCAGGCCCGCCGCGCCATGGAGGAACTGGCCGAGCAGGCCGGCAAGCTCAAGGAACTGGCGTTCCAGGACCCGCTCACGGGGCTGGCCAACCGGATGCTCTTCAACGAACGGGCCGCCGCGGCACTGCTCACCCCGGACCCGGTGCACGTGCTGCTCCTGGATCTGGACGACTTCAAGGAAGTCAACGACGTCCTGGGCCACCATGCCGGCGACGAGATGCTGGTGGAGATCTCCCGCCGGCTCCAGAACTGCGTGGGCCCGCACGGCACCGTCGCCCGGCTGGGCGGGGACGAGTTCGTGGTCCTGCTGGTCGGCTGCCGGGACGCCGACACCGTGGCCCAGCGCGTGGTCGGCACCCTGAACGCCCCGGTCTCCATCGAGGGAACGCTCATGCGGCCCGGCCTGAGCCTGGGCGTGGCATCGCGCGACGCCGGAACGGAGACGTCCTCGGAGCTGCTGCGGCAGGCGGACCTGGCCATGTACGCGGCCAAGGAGGCCGGCAAGAACTGCTACGTGCACTTCCAGCCCGAGATGCTGGCCGCGCTGCTGGAGCGCACCCAGCTCACGGCCGGGCTGCGGCGGGCGGTGGAGCTGGGGCAGATCAAGGTCCACTACCAGCCCGTCATCTCCAGCGACCGGCTCGGGGTGGTGCAGTTCGAGGCCCTGGCACGCTGGGAATGGGAAGGCGCGCTGGTCCCGCCGGACGATTTCATCCAGACCGCCGAGCGGAGCGGCCTGATCCGGGAAATCGGGGCCGAAGTGCTGCGGCGCAGCTGCACCGAGCTGGCCCCGTGGCTGGCCGAGGACCCGTTCCGGAGCCTGGCCGTCAACGTCTCCGGCGTGCAGCTGCAGCACCGTGACTTCGCCGAGCGGGTCCTGGACATCGCGGCATGGAGCGGCGTGGACCCGCGCCAGCTGGTCCTGGAGGTGACCGAGAGCGTGTTCTTCGACGCCCACTCGCACGTCATCGGCCAGCTCGAGACCCTGCGCGAGGCCGGCATCCGGGTGGCCCTGGACGACTTCGGGACAGGCTATTCCTCGTTGGGCCGCCTGCAGGACCTGCCAGTGGACGTGGTGAAGATCGACAAGTCCTTCGTGTCCATGCTGCAGACCGGCATCGAAAAGCTGCCCATCCTGACCTCCATGATCCACATGGCCCACAGCCTGGGCCTGAAGGTCACGGCCGAAGGCATCGAGACGCCCGCCCAGGCACGCTACCTCATGGACCACGGCTGCGATGCCCTGCAGGGCTTCCTCTTCTCCCGCGCGGAACCCGCGGCCGCCAGGGAGCAGTCAGTCCGGAATTCGGATGCCGCCATCGCCGAGCTCGAGGGCGTCCCGCTGCCCGGGTAGCAGGGCGTCCGGGGGCGGCCGGCTGGTGCCGACACATTTAGTCCCGGCATGCTGCCCATCACGGTCGGGGAGGCCGCACCGACTATGATTCAGTCAGCGCAGCGCGCCTTGTTCTCCGCAAGGCGCCCGCTATCCGTATTCATTGCCTGGGGGGCTGTCAAAAATCGTGGAAGCTGGATTAGCACAACAACTGCTGGAGTACAGCCCGGACGCGCTGCTGCTGGTCGGTCCGGACGGATCCATTTCCTTCCTCAACGCGGCCGCGGAACGGCTCTTCGGCTACTCCCGGGCGCAGCTCCTGGGGGCGGACCACAGCATGCTCCTGGCTGAGGCCTCGCGGGAGGATTTCCACGGCGTCCTGGCCGGGCTTGGCAAGGCCGCAAACCCGGGCGCTCCTTTCGCCGGCTCGGGCCGCCGTGCCAACGGCACCGAACTCCCGGTCGAAATCACCTGCGCGCTGGTCCCGGCCCCTGCGGGAGCGGCCGACGCCGGAATCTCCGTGGCGCTCTCGATCCGCGGCGCCGCCGCGGCCCAGCCGAGCGCCGCCGCGGCCCAGCCGAGCGCGGGCGCGGCCCAGCCGAGCGCGGGCGCGGCCCAGCTGAGTGCCAGCAGCGCCGGACCGACCCTCGGCGGCGACGTCCGCCGTCGTGCGTCTGCTTCAGGTTCTGGTTCTGTTTCTGCAGGAACGGCAGTAACTCCGGCGGCCGTTCCCAAAGCGTTCGCCGAGCACGACGACGAGCTCAAGGCCGGCTCCCTCCGCGACCCCCTGACGGCCCTGCCCAACGGCCCGCTCTTCAACGAGCGGCTCGCCGCGGCATTGCGCCGCCCGGATCCGGCGGACATCCTGTTGCTGAACCTCGATGACTTCAGGCACCTCAATGACGTGCTGGGTCGCTCGGCGGCCGATGAGCTGCTGGTGGAGGTCGCGAGCAGGCTGCGCAACTGTGTGCGGCCGCACGACACCGTGGCCCGGCTGGGCGGCGACGAATTCGCGGTCCTGCTCACCGAATGCCTCAACGCCGACGCGGTGGCCAAGCGGATCGCCGAGGCCCTCTACGCGCCCCTGCGCGTGGGCGGCTCCATGGTCCGGCCCGGCGTGAGCATGGGCCTGGCGTCCAAGTCCCGGCAGACGCTGGACGGGGCGGAACTGCTCCGCCAGGCCGACGCCGCCATGACCGCGGCCAAGGCCGCCGGGAAGAACACCTGGCTGCGGTTCCGGCCGGAGATGCTGAGCACGCCGGCGCACAAGGCCGACGGCGAGACCGGGCTCCGGCGCGCCGTCGAGCTGGGCCAGATCTCGGTGCACTACCAGCCCGTGGTGTCCCCCGGCATCGGCTCGGTGGTGCAGTTCGAGGCGTTTGCCCGGTGGGAGCGGCACGGCCGGCTGGTGCCGCCCAACCAGTTCCTGCCCGTGGCCGAGCAGAGCGGCCTCATCCGCGAGATCGGCGACGAGGTCCTGCGTCGCGCCTGCGCCGAGATCCGCCCCTGGCTCGCCGGAGACGCGGCGTACAGCGTCGCCGTGAACGTCTCGGGCCTGCAGTTCCAGCACCGGGACTTCGCCGTGGATGTGCTCGCGATCGCCGCATCCACGGGCGTCGACCCGCACCAGCTCACGCTGGAGCTCACCGAGAGCGTGTTCTTCGATGCGTCCTCGGACGTGCTGGGCCAGCTGCGGCAGCTGCGCGCGGCCGGGGTCCGGATTGCCATGGACGACTTCGGCACCGGGTATTCCACGCTCGGCCGGCTCCAGGAACTGCCGCTGGACAACGTCAAGATCGACCGCTCCTTCGTGGCCATGATCAAGACCGGCCAGGAACAGCTCCCGTTCTTCGCCACCATGATCAACGCCGCGCAGGCCCTCGGCCTGAAGGTCACGGCCGAAGGCATCGAGACCCCGGCCCAGGCCAAGTACCTGATGGAGCGCGGCTGCGACTCGCTGCAGGGCTACCTGTTCGCCAAGCCGGCGCCGGCCAGCCACCTGGCCGGAACCATGGAAAGCGCCCTGAACGCCCTGGACAGGGTCGACGCCGCGCGGTGACCCTGGTGTCACCCTGCCCTCGCCCTGCGTCGACGCCGCCACACCCCATCGATTGCAGTACGCCATCGACGCCGCACCCCGCCGTTGGACGCAACCGGCCGCTAAGCAGCATGGCTTAGCGGCCGTTCTTGGCCAATCGATGGACCGGACCTAGCGCTTTTCGCAGGCGATGCCGTCGTTGTCGCGGTCAAGGTCGTATTCGCCCCAGTGACGGGGGCCGGCGCCGTCGTTGTAGCTGTACAAGGTGTTGTCGACGCGGAAGTTTGTGACCGGCTTGCCGCTGGTCCTGTCCCGGGCGCCCTTGACGCCCACCCCGTGCGGGTAAACCTTGTTCAGCTCCGTGCAGTTCTTGTACGACCTCGGCGCGGGCGCGGCAGATGCCGGCACGGCCGTGGCGCTCAGGACGACGGCGGTACCCGCCAGAGTCGCAATAATCAGTTTCTTCAGGCGCACGGTAGAGAGCACTCCCCCAAATAGAAGCCCTCAGCCGCGTGTCGGAGAGGGGCAGGAAAATGCTAACCCACGATTCCGCCGCAGGTGGGGAGGCTACGGGCCGCTCAGGCGCGTCTCAGGCGCGGCTCCACACCGTGATTTACGGCTGGCGGTCCAGCTTGTCGAGGTCCTGGGCCACCATGGCCTCGCTGCGCTGCCACAGTGCCTTGGCGAGGCCTGCGTCGTAGGCCTGCCTGTTGGCCTTGGAGAGCGTCCGCTTGGCGTAGTAGGCGCCGGAGATCCAGTCGTGGCCCGGGGTGGCGTTGGCGAGCCACACGAGAGTGTCCGCGCCCTGGTCGGGGGTCAGCATGAACCGCTTGAGGAAGGACTTGTAGGCCAGTCGCATGGGGCTGGTGGAGTCCGCCGCGAAGTTGGTGGCGACGCCGCCGGGGTGGAAGGCCGCCGTCGAGATGCCCTCGGCGTTGTAGCGGTTGTGCAGCTCGGTGGTGAAGAGGATGTTGGCGAGCTTGGCGTTGCCGTAGGCGCGGTTGATGGAATAGCTCCGTGCCGCGTCGAGGTCGTCGATATCCAGCTTGCCGAAGAGCGAATTCGCGACGCTGGAGGTGTTGATGACGGTGGCCCGGCTGGCGGCGAGGACGTCGATCAGCCCGGTGGTGAGCAGGAACGGGGCCAGGTGGTTGACCTGGAAGGTCCTCTCGTGGCCGTCCACGGTGAGTTCGCGGGGACCCATGATGCCGCCGGCGTTGTTCGCCAGGACGTCAATCTGCGGGTACTTCTCCTTCAGCTGGGCCGCCAGGGTGCGCACCTGGGCGAGGTCGGCGAAGTCGCTGACATAGAAGTCGGCACCGATTTCGTTCGCGATCGCCTCAGTCTTGTGCGCGGAACGCCCGACGACGACGACGCGCTCCCCTTGGCGGGCAAAGGTCCGCGCGGCGGACGCGCCGATCCCGTCGCTGGCTCCGGTGATGACGATAGTGCGTTCGGGCATTGGGGTGTCCTTAGAACGAAAACGGTGGGCTGGTTTTTGGAATCCAGCCCCGTCGAATTCTAACGAGCACACCCGGGAGAATGTTCCGGACGAGCCGGTGCTTACCCCGGAGTTTGCTGGGAATCTGGTGGGATTGATGCGAAGGCGGCCGTCAGCTCAGCGCCTCCTCACACTGCTGCATCAATATGGTGCTTACGCCATCCTTGCGCAGGTGCGGGGCGCGGATATCGCCGCATGGACGGGCTCTGGCTGGGGTTGCCCTCGTCAGCTGGCCGGGTCGTACCCGAACTGCCGGAGCTCTTGCGAGCAGCGGCAGGCGACGGCGATCTTCGCGGCCCACTCGATCGCCGCCTCCCGCGAGGGAAGCTCCAGAACGGTATAGCCGCCGTTGGGCACCTTGTGGCCTGGGTACGTGCCCTCGGTGACGGTGCCGTCACCGGCAACGAGCACCGGGTCCACGTCCTCATCGATCCCGCCGCCAAAGACGTACACGCCTGCAGCCTTGGCCTCCTCGATGACGGCATGCGAGGCCTCGACCACTGCCTGGAAGTCCTCCTCAGGGAACACCATGGCCTCACCGGGGAACGAGATCAGGTACTTCGTCATTCGAGGACTCCTCTGCTCCGGCGCCCGCCAAGTAGGGGCAGCGATGGATCACTTCGACTCGATCGTAATGGGTGTTGTGTTGCGGGTCGAGGTCTCTGAATGATGGAGCTTCCTATGTCATCCGCCCCAGCTGGACGCTCAATCACGAAGTGGGGGTTAAATGCGGGAGGACCCCCAACATGTGTTGGGGGTCCTCGACCGTTAATGGTGTTCCGGCGGTGACCTACTCTCCCACACCCTCCCGGGTGCAGTACCATCGGCGCTGTGGGTCTTAGCTTCCGGGTTCGGGATGGGAC